>CANCJE010000104.1 GCA_947378235.1 Caulobacteraceae bacterium
ATCTTATAGAAGCTGACCGCATCGCCGATCTGGCCCGTCAAGGCCTCGGCCTCGCTCACGGTGGGAAGGTCCAAGGCAACGATCAGGCGTGGGTCAGAGGCGAGCACGGTCATGGGCGGTTCCTTTTCCAAATGGGTGGCATCAAGTCGGGTGTGGTCAGTCTGCGCCCAAGGTTCTACACAGGGCGGATCGTTGCGGTCCGCCACCTCGCGTGAATTACGTCAGGATGGGTTCCGATCAGTCATGAAGAGCGAGCCCCTGCATGAGCCAGGCAGAACTGTCCGTCAACTTCTTCATAGCCCTGTTTGCGCTGATTGATCCGATCGGCAATGTGCCTCTGTTTGCCGCCGCAACGACAGGCGCGACGGCGGCCGGGCGCCGGAGGGTTGCAGTCTATATCGCCCTGTTCTCGATGGTGTTCTTGACCTTCTTCTATTTTACCGGCCTGACCCTCTTGGCCTTCTTCGGGATCTCGCTGCCGGCCTTTCGCATTGCGGGCGGCATCTTGCTGTTTCTGATGGGCCTCGAAATGGTCCGCGACGATTTTGCCGCCTCCTTTGATGATGGGGAGGGCGACGAGCCCGATAGTCTGCCCTTGAGCACGGGGGCCTATGCCCGCAAGCGGTTCGAGCGCCTGATCGTGCCCTTTGCCATGCCGCTCTTGATTGGGCCGGGGGCGATCTCGACCGTGATCATCTATGCCGGTGAGGCCAAGCGCTTTGGCATGGCCGGAGCGGCTATGGGCCTCGGCGTCATTGCGGCGGTCTGCGCCATCATCCTGCTGGCCTTTTGGGCCACGCCGATCATCTCGCGCGCCTTGGGCAAGATCGGCATGACCATTGTCGTGCGGGTTTTGGGCCTGATTCTCTGTGCTCTGGCGGTCCAGTTCATCATTGGCGGCATTGCCGACAGCACGCGCGGGATCATCAAACACTCCGCCGTCGCGCCCTATGAGGATGTGAAGTAGGGGGCAAAACAAGGCCCTCACCCAACCCTCTCCCAGAGGAAGAGGGCTTATCGGTTCTAACCCTCGCCCCCTTGGGGGAGAGGGTGGGGTGAGGGGGTTATCCACCCCCCCCCTCCCTCTTGGTCCCCTAGAACTGCAACTCTGGACGGCCTGAGCTGTCGTGGGCGATTTCGGGCAGGTGGCAGGTGAAGGTCGATCCGTGGCCGGGCTCGCTCTGCAGCGCCACCCAGCCGCCATGGAGTTCGACCATGGCCTTGACGAGGGCTAGACCCAGACCCGGGCCACCGCGATCGCGACTGACGAAGCGGTCAAAGATGTGGGCTTGGACGTGGAACGGTATGCCCCGGCCTGTATCGGTGATCTTGATCTGAACCTCACCGAGCGTGCGTTCCGCGGTCAGGGTGATCGATCCCCCCGCAGGTGTTTGGCGCACCGCATTGCCCATCAGATGGTCGAGCACCTGATTGAGGCGCAAAGGATCGGCGCGGATCAGACCCATATCATCAGGGCATTGGAGACGAAGGCTCAGGCTCCCATTTTCCGCCTCAGGCAGCCAGCGCGTCCGGGTCGTTTCCAGCAGGCTGTCGATCGCGACATCGCCCAGATCCAGCGCCATTTCCCCGGCATCCATCTGGGCCATGTCGAGCACATCATCGATGGAGCGGGCCAGTTGATTGGCCGCCGTTAGGACCGATACCACATAGCCGCGCGCCCGCTCTGGTAGGGCGGAGGCTGAGCTCTCGAGGACTTGGGAATAGCCAATGATCGTGGTCAGGGGGGTGCGCAGTTCATAGGAGACATTGCCGACAAAATCGCGCTTCAGGCGCTCGGCCTCGGTCAGGGCGGCTGAGCGGTCGGCGAGTGCCCGTTCGAGCTGGCGCGTATCGGTCACATCGGCAAAGGCGATCAGGGTCGCCCCGTCGGGCAAGGGGCGCGACTGATAGGACAGGATGCGGCCATCAGAGGATTTGGTCTCCCCGCTAAAGGCGACGCGCGCCTGCGGGTCGGGATCGGCCACCCGCGCTTTCATCTCGCGCCAGAACTGAAGATCATGCAGCTTGGGCACGCAGAGCTCGACCACCCCGTCAAAATCCGCCGCCTCTTCAAGGTCACCAGCCCTGACGTTCCAGAAGGTCTCGAAGGCCTCATTGTGTAGGCGCAGCCGTCCATCCGAGCCAAACACCGCCACAGCATCGCTAAGCTTGTCCAAGGTCGCTTGCTGAACCTGGATCTGAGCATTGTACTGGGCCCGAAGCCTCAGCTCGCCGGTAATGTCCGAATAGAGGATCAACAGGCCGCCATGGGGATGGGGTTGGCGCACGACCCGCAGCGTGCGTCCATCGGGCAGGGTCCAGAGCTCGTCGGGCGCAATGTCCAGCGCCTCATAGCGTTGCAGTTCCTCAGCCCGCCAGCGGCTATAGTCCGCCGTTTCGGGCAGGCGGCGACGTTGGCGAAGCCGGTCGAGCACCTCGCCATGGCTTGGTCCCTCCGCCAGCCAGGCGGGCTCTAGGCCCCAGAGCTCGGCAAAGGCGGTATTGTGAAAGGCCAGCACCTTGTCGGGGCTGAAGATGGCCACGGCATCGGCCAGATGGTTCAAGGTCTCGTCATGGGCCGCCACGTGCCGTTTGAGCGCCTCGCGCATCTCCTCGGTTTCGGTCACATCCAGCGCGATGGCCCCGACTCCGCCGCCTTCCAGCGGCTTTGCGGTGATCTGGAAGGCGCGGCGCTGTCCGCGCACGGGCACCCAGCGCAGGGCCGAGCGGGCCTCGACCATCTGAGCGGCTTCGGTGATCAGGGCCTCAGCCCCGCGATCAAAGGCCAGTCCCTTGGC
This sequence comes from Caulobacteraceae bacterium, assembly GCA_947378235.1. Taxonomy (GTDB): domain Bacteria; phylum Pseudomonadota; class Alphaproteobacteria; order Caulobacterales; family Caulobacteraceae; genus CAISGS01. The sequence continues at coordinate 2,799 of CANCJE010000104.1, forward strand.
GGCGGCCTCTTCGAGGCTCTTGGCATCGGCAGCCTCAAGCCAAGCTTGATTGGCCCAGACCAGAGCCCCTCCGGCCCCGGCGATCCAAGCGGGACCCTTTTGACTATCCAAGAAGGCGGCAAAGCGGGCGGCGGTCGGAAGGGCGGCATTGGCACTCGCATCTGCCGCCAGTCGAAGCCAAGCCAAGGACCCTGCGGCCCGGCCCTCGACGGCTACCACGCCATTGGGACCGCGCGCTTCGAAGGCGCAGGGTTCGCCATGGTCCATCAGGGCGCGAAGGCGCCGCGCCTGCTCGGGATCGGCCTTCATCAGGGCATGGATCAGGGGCATGGGATCATAGGGCGCGCTGGGGATCTCGACCCCGAGGGCTATGGCGCAGGCGACCAGATTGTCTTCGCCAGAGGCCAGATAGGCCTCGCCGTCCTGCAGAGTGATCATGGCACTGTCAAAGGCCTCGACCGAGGCTTGAGCGGCTTCGGCCTCTAATTCGACCTGTGCTAACCGGTCCTTTAGCGCCGCAATATGCGCGTCCGTGACCCGCCGCAGGTGCAGGGCCCACAGCGTGGCGGAGATCGCCAAGCACACCGCCCCAAAGGCAGCGGCCAAGACCAGATCAGGGCTGGCCATCAAGGCTCATCTCCATCTTGGTTCGCCTCATGCGAGACTCCGCCCTCACCGACACAACAATCCGAATCTGCTGGTAACAGAGCGCCCGATAGCGAAGGGTTAAAAATCGACCGCCAGAGTCTTGATGCCGTTGATGAAGTTGGATCGCAGGCGGCGCGGGGCACTGACCGGGCGAAGATTGGGCAGACGCTCAAACAGGGTCTCGAAGGCGACCTTGAGCTGAAGCTCGGCCAGACGTTGACCCAGACAGACATGCTGACCAAAGCCAAAGCCCAGATGTTTGCCGCTGAGGCCTGTCTTCTTAGCGGTGCGAGACACATCAAACTGATCAGGGTTGTCGAACACGGTCTCGTCGCGATTGGCCGAGGGGTACCACATGACCACCTTATCGCCCTTCTTGATCAGCTTGCCACCGACCTCGACATCGCGAGTGGCGGTGCGGCGCATATGCATGACCGGGCTAATATAGCGCACGATCTCTTGGGCGGCGTGGGGCAGGAGGCTGGGGTCTGCGATCAGGGCGGCACGTTGGTCTGGGTTCTGGTCCAGCGCGATCAGACCGCCGGTGATGGAGTTGCGCGTGGTCTCGTTCCCGGCCACGACCAGCAGGATAAAGGTGGCCAGATAGCGCGGCACGGGAAATTCGGTCCCCTCCTTGGCCGAGCGGACCAGCATGGAGATCAAATCATCGCCCATGGCCTGTTCGCGCGCCTGCCATAGGCCGAGCGAATAGAGCGCCATCTCTTGGATACAGGCATTGATATAGTCTTGGCTGGAGCGGCATTCGGGATCGTCTTCGCCGACTACGGCATTAGACCATTCAAATAGCTTGTCGCCGTCCGCCTCGCTGACCCCGAACAACTCGGCCAGGGTCTGGATGGCATAGGGGGCGGAAAAACTGGCAACAAAGTCGATCGGCCCGCCCTCGGCCGCCCGTTTGGCAATCATGGCGTCGATCAGCACATTGGCTCTGGCGCGGATGCCCGCCTCCATGTCGCGCAGACGCGGCGGGGTAAAGCCGCCCATGATCATACGGCGATAGTCAACATGACGGGGCGGGTCCATCGAGATCATCGAGACCTCAACACTGGCATCGGCAACATCATTTTCGTTGGCGATACGGTGACCGCCATTTTCGCGGGCGGAGGAAAAGGTCTCCGGATCGGTCGAGGCGCGGACAATGTCCTCGTGGCGGGTTAAGGACCAAAAGCCTGCGCCGTCCTCTTCTGGGTTCCAGTGGACCGGATCATTGGCCCTCAGCCAAGCGAACAGATCATGCGGCACGGCCTGCACATAGAGGTCTGGATTTTTCAGATCGATCTCTTTTGGGGCTTGCGTCGCTGCGGCGGCCATGTCGTCTCTCCCATCGGTCTTTGTTTTGAGGCAAGATAACCCGTAATGAGCCTCGTCCGCTATCCCATTGCGGCCTCTGCTGAAGCCGCCCTGTCTTCGCCGCTCGGCTATGCTGAACGCGAGAGTGAGGCGGTGCGCCGAGCGGGCAAGGCGGTGGCCTTTGTCAGTCAGGATGTAGGGCCGGAATTTGACAGTCGCGAGGCCGCGCTTGAGGCTTGGCGCGAACAGCTGGCCGACCTGCCTTTCGAAGATCTGTGGCGCAAGGTTCGTGAGACTGTGGCCCCCGTGTCGGGCCGTATGCCCGGCCCCAAACAGCTAACGCCAACCTTTGAAGCGGGCAAACGCTGGCCTGCGCCGCCGCCAAAGCCCAAGACGGTCTGGCGTCTGAACATCACCTTCTGGCGGCCTATCGTCGTTCAGGCCGAAGCCCCTGCCGTGGAAATAGGCCCTCAGGCGCGCAAGCTGCGGCGTGATCCGGAGGCGGAACAGTTGGATGGGGCCAGCCTTCGGGCCTTGGCACAGCAGCCCTTGAGGCCTCAAAGGCTGCAAAAGGGCCTCGATATTGGCCTGTTTGAAGTGCGTGCCCCGGAAGATCCCACCCGGCTAATTGCCGACGAATAGTCCCCTCCAAGCGATAGACGCCCGGACCGGTCAGGGGTACATCTCAGATATGGCAATTGGTGTTTTTGATTCAGGGGTGGGCGGTCTATCGGTCCATCGGGCGCTTGTGGACCGGCTTCCGCAGGCCGATTTTCTTTATCTGGCCGATCAGGCCAACGCCCCCTATGGCGGTAAGGGCGGTGAAGAGATTGTCGATCTGACGCGAGAGGGCTGTATCCGCCTGTTCGATCAGGGCGCGTCCCTGGTGATCTTGGCCTGTAATACGGCCTCCGCCATTGCCCTTCGCCGCTTGCAACAGACTTGGCTGCCGACCTATCGCCAGAGCCTTGGCCGGGCGGTCAATGTGCTGGGGATCATCGTGCCGACCATCGAGGCGGCGACGGGCCTGCCGTGGGAGCATGAGGCCGAACGCCGCGGCGACAAGGTCGAGCGACTGGATGTGCTGGGTGTCTTTTCCACCCCCGGGACCGCCCGCAGCCGGGTCTATGAGATCGAAATCGACAAGCGCCGTCAGGATGTGGCAGTCTTTTCCGAGCCCTGCCCCGACCTTGCCGGGATGATCGAGGCCAATGCTGCGCCGCAGGACCTGTTGGCCAAGATCACGGCCCATGTCTTAGCCTTAAGCCAAAGGATTGGCCGCATGCCAGATCGGGCGATCTTGGGCTGCACCCATTATGAGTTGGTCGCAGACCTGTTTCGCCAAGCCCTACCGGCGGGCACGCCGCTGATCCATCAGCCGGTCGCGACCGCCGAGGCGGTGGTGCGCTATCTGGCCCAGCACCCCGAATATGATCCGGGCAAGAGCGGCCTTCGCCGGTTCCTGACCACGGGTGAACCCGGCGCGCAAAATGATCTGGTTAAGGCCTTCTGGGGCGCGCCCCTTAGCTTTGACGCGGCCTGACCAAGATCAGGCAAAGGATCAGGGCGGGCAGGCCGATGGCCCCGGCCCCAATGAAGAACAGACCATAGGCCCCCATCAGGCCATGACTGACCTGCAGGCTCTCAACCAAGGCCCCGGAAAAGCCCTTCAAAAACTTGCCGATCCAGGCATAGGTCGAGGTCAGGAGCGCATATTGGGTGGCCGTATAGCCTAGGCTGGTCAGGCTCGACATGTAGGTGACCAGCGCCACTCCGGCAAAACTCATGGCAAAGCTGTCGAGCGCCATGACGCTGCTAAAGAGGGTCAGATCGCCGCCCCGATAGGCCAAGAGGGCAAAGCTGCCGACGGCCAAGGGTTGCAGTATGGCCCCCGCGATCAGGGTCTTGACCTGACCAAAACGCAGGGCAAAGAGGCCGCCAATGGCAATGCCCGCAATCGAGGCCATCAGGCCCACCGAACCACGGACTGCACCCACCATGTCCTTGCTGATGCCCAGATCGTGGTAAAAGGGATTGGCCATCGGCCCCATAACAAAGTCGGGCAGGCGATAGAGGCTGATCATGGCCAGCATCAAAAAGGCCATGACACCGTGGGTTTTGAAAAAGGCCACGAACGGTCCGACAATGGCTTGGCGCATGCCGCCGAGGGTCCAGAGCGGCAGGGCGGCGGCGTCGCGGTCTTGGGTCTCTTGGTCGCGGCGCGGTTCGCTGGCCTTGAGGCTGGCGATCAGGCCGATGGTCATGGCCCCGGCAGCAAGGCCATAGGACAGGTTCCAGCCCAGATGCTGAGCGGACACAAGGATCAGGGCGTCGGTGCATAGAAGGGCGGCGCGGTAGCCCAGCTGGAGGGCCGAGGACAGGAGCGCGATCTCTTCGCCATCATCCGCCGCCTCAATCCGCCAAGCATCGACCACAATGTCTTGCGTTGAGGAGGCGAAGGCCAACACCAGGGCAAAGGCCCCCAAAAGGGTCAGTCCGCCCTTTGGCCCGACCACGGCCATGGCGATCAGGGCCAGACCGATGAGAATCTGGCTGAGCACCATCCAGCCTCGGCGCCGCCCGAGCCTGCCCAGAAGGGGCGCATCGAGCCGGTCGATGAAGGGGGCCCAAAGATATTTCAGCGAATAGGCCATGCCGACCCAGGACAGGAACCCGATGGCCTTGAGACTGGTGCCCTCGTCGCGCAGCCAATAGCCGAGCGTATTGCCGCTGAGCAGGAATGGCAGGCCCGAGGAAAAGCCCAGCATCAGCATGACCAGCACCTTGGGCTGACGCAAAGACGCCATCACGTGTTTAGCGCCGGGTTTGGTCTTGGTGGCTTCAGTCATGGTGCGCGGTCCCGCCTGTCGGGGAACGCCCCCAAATCACGGCTTCAGATTGGCCTGAGCCGGGCCCAAGGTCCAGTGCGGCTTGGCGCCGGTATCGCGCTGAAGCCAGTGCCAAAGGGCGCGGCGAAGGGCGATCCGCTCCAACGGCTTGGACAGGAAATCATCCATGCCGGCGTCGAGGCACGCGGCGCGGCTGTCTTCATCCTGATGGGCGGTCAGGGCCAAGATGGGCGTCGTTATCCCTCGGGCACGTAGGGCGGCGGTCAGGGAGGGGCCATCCATCTGGGGCAGGCCCATATCCATAAAGATCAGGTCATAGCTATCGGCAAGGGTCTTGGACAGGACCTCGTCAGCGCTCGAGACGCAGTCGACGCGGCAACCCTCTTGGGTCAGCAGGGCACGGGCCAAAAGGGCGGCGATGGCATTGTCTTCGACCACCAACACCCTTGCACCGCGTCGATGGGCGGGCGTCGCCGACAGACTGTCTTCGGCTGCGGGCTCAAGGTTTGCGCGTTCTGTGTCAAATAGCGCTTCGAACCAAAGGTCCGTTAGGTGGCTCTTGCCGTCCCTAAATCCCAGTTGCCCTCCAAAGAGGCGAGCCAAGGTTTGGACCTTCGCCAAGGTCAGACGCTCTTCGTCTGACAGGATCGGACTATAGGGTGCCTCTAGACTGGCCAAGGTCGGGTGCACCGAAAACCGCAGACCTGTCTGATTTGGCCGCATTGAGGGACGACCTATGGCCTCCACCGACAGCATGATGCTTCCTGACTTTAAGGTCGCGAGGGCGCGCTGAACCAGAAAGTGGAGGATTTGCCGAAGGCGAAGGGCGTCGGCGATGATCTTGGGCGGGCTGGCGGCATCGAGACCCTGCTCGGTCCAGTGGATATTGAGCCCTCGAGTCAGGGCCTTGGGTCGCAGGTCCTCGCAGACCGATTGCAGCAGCGGGTTCAGCGCGAGGGGCTGGCGATTGAGCACCAACTGCCCCGCATTGAGCTTGGCCAGATCGATCAATTCGGTGACCAGTCCGGTCAGGTGATCGCTCGACTGACTTAAGGCAGACAGATAGCGCTGCTGTTGCGGTGTCAGGTCCGTCTCGGCCAAGAGGTTGGCCATGCCCTGAACTCCGCTGAGCGGCGTGCGCAGGGCGTGGCTCATCCCGGCCAGCACAGGGCTAAGGTCGATGGCCGCCGGTATTGCGGCGGCTGAAAGGGGTTTTGGGTTCTGTTGCACGGCTCTTTCTAGCCCGCCCAGCCTTAACGCTGAGTCAAAAGCTAAGATTACCCATTCGTAAATCTTGGGGCGGACGGTACCGGTTGGCTGAGGGCTTGGCCGGGGTCTCCGGGGCTGCGGCGATAGATCAGGGCTTCTGCCATATGAAGGCGGCGCACCGGTTCGCTACCATCGAGATCAGCGATGGTGCGGGCGAGGCGCAGGGTGCGGGTCCAGCCCCTTGCGGTCACGCCCCCGGCCTCGGCGGCGCGGGTGAGAAGCTGACGGCCCGGCTCATCGAGGGCGGCGATCTGTTCGAGCATCCG
>CANCJE010000105.1 GCA_947378235.1 Caulobacteraceae bacterium
ATCCTCGACGGTCCGACCGCGACCCGCCAGATCCGCGACCTAGAGGCCGAAACCGGGCGCAGGCCAGTGCCCATCGTCGCCCTGACGGCCAATGCTATGGTCCACCAGATCGAGACCTATTATGAGGCCGGAATGAACGATATCGTGCCCAAACCGATCAAGGTGTCCGAGCTTCTAAGGGTGATCCAAGCTGTCGCCGGTGCTGAAACCTATGAGGACGCCACTGAGGCCTTGAGTCAGTCCAGACGGTCTTAAGATCTTCGAAGCATCATGTTCGAGCGGCAATTTCAGCCGCTGGAAACAGGCCCGCCTTAGCCAGCATGCCGGGTAAGGCCTTGCCGCCGAGAACCCCTTGCAGCCAACCGGCTGTATCAATCAGGGTTGGAAGATCGTAGCCGGTTCGAATGCCCATCCGCTCGAACATATAGACCGTGTCCTCGGTCGGGATGTTGCCGGTAGCCGCCGGGGCAAAGGGACAGCCGCCTATTCCACCAACCGATGTGTCCAGCGCACTCGCGCCCGCTCGCCACGCGGCATAGGCGTTGGCTAGCCCCGTATTGCGCGTATTATGGAAATGACAGCGGATCGAAACGCCCGGCGCGGCGGCTTTGACCAAGGCGATCCGGCGCTCAACGGCCATAGGATCAGCCACACCGATGGTATCAGCTAGGGCAATTTCAGATACACCCATGGCAGCGGCTTCTCTTGCCAGCGCCGCGACCTGCGCTTCGGCCACTTCGCCTTCAAAGGGACAGCCGAACGATGCGCCGATCGTGACGCCAAAGGTCAGACCTTCATGCTTGGCCAAACCCGCCGTATCGGCGATCTGAGCCATGGTGTCGGCGATAGAGACTCCCTGATTGCGACGATTGAAGGTTTCAGACGCAACGACGACGAAATTGGCCTCATCAACATCGGCTTCAAGCGCCCGATCAAAGCCTCGCCGGTTTAGAACCAGCCCAATCAGGCTAACGCCCTGAGCCCGAAGGTCGCCCTCCCCCCGCAATATGGCCATAACGTCGCCAGCATCTGCCATTTGAGGCACACGGGCTGCATTTACGAAGCTAACGGCCTCAATTCTGCGCGCTCCGGCGGCGACAGATCGCAGAACAAGCTCTACCTTGTCGGCCGTCGCGATCAGTGTTTTTTCGTTTTGCAGTCCGTCACGCGGGGCAACTTCGATCACTTGGATGGCAGATGAGGTCATGGCGGCTCTCGTATACAAACCCGGATCAAAACGGGCGATTGACTTGCGATAACGGGGTGTACAATATCCCATTGTGTACAATATTGAAATCTGTCCCGCTCACCGGTCGGCGAATTAGCGGGATTTAGTCGGCAAGTTTGCGCCGAAATCACATGAGGAAGGTGGGAATGTCCTACAGGCTTGGGGTCGATGTTGGAGGTACCTTTACGGACCTTCTGCTGCTCGACGAGAAAACCGGCGGATTCTGGCGTCATAAGACGCCATCGACGCCCCATGACAGCTCCGAAGGCGTAATGATCGGGGTCGAGGCCATCTGTGCCAAGGCCGGGATTACACCGGCTGACGTTGACATATTCCTTCACGGAACGACCGTGGCAACCAACGCCGTGCTTGAAGGCAAGGGCGCGCGGGTTGGCTTGGTCACGACCGAGGGCTATCGGCAGACGATGCAAATTGCGCGCTCGCTGGTTCCAGGCGGTCTGGCCGCATGGATTGTCTGGCCAAAGCCTGAGCCCATGGCCAAGCTGGAAGACACGGTCGAGATCGCAGGCCGGATCGATGCTCAGGGCCTAGAAATTCGTCCCCTTGATGAGGCCGATATCCGCGCCCAGCTAGGGGTGCTCAAGGCTCAAGGCGTTGAGGCCATCACCGTGTCCCTGATGAACGCCTATCTGAACGGCGCGCACGAGACCCGCGTGGCCGAACTGGCCGCTGAGATCCTGCCCGGTGTGCCCGTGTCCCTGTCCCATATAGTCCTGCCCGAAATGCAGGAATATGAGCGGACCTTGACGACCGTTGCCAATGCCGCTGTGCGCCCCGTCGTGGGCCGCTATGTGCGCAATCTTCGCGAAAAGCTGCGCGGTCTGAACATGCAAGGGCGTATTGCGCTGCTGCGTTCCGACGGCGGCCTGATGTCTTCGGAAAAGTCTGAAGAACATCCGGTCAGTCTGCTAATGAGCGGTCCAGCGGGCGGTGTTGCGGGTGCCATCTGGGTGGCGCGCAATTCCGGCCTTAAGAACATCCTGACCCTCGATGTGGGCGGCACTTCAACCGACGTGGCCCTGATCGAAAATGGCGAACCTCGCCGGGTTCGTACGACCGATGTTGGACACCTGACCGTTCGCGCCTCGTCCTTGGACGTTAAGACCGTGGGCGCAGGCGGCGGCTCGATTGCCAAGGTGCCAGAACTGACCCGTGCTCTGCGGGTGGGTCCAGAATCTGCCGGTGCCAATCCTGGTCCTGCCTCCTATGGCAAGGGCGGACTGGTCCCGACGGTCACCGACGCCAATGTGGTGCTGGGCTATCTGCCAGAAAATCTCCTCGGCGGGACCTTCAAGCTCGACCGCGAAGCGGCTCGCACCGCGGTGCAGACCGTGGCGGATGCTCTAGGCATTGGTCTTTATGAAGCCGCGCGCGGCATCATCGACATCGTCAACGAGAACATGTTCGGCGCGCTTCGGATGATTTCCGTGCAGCAGGGCTACGATCCTCGCGACTTCGCCCTGATGGGCTTTGGCGGCGCGGGTCCCCTGCATGCCAATGCGGTGGGCAAGCTGATGGGCTCATGGCCGGTTGTGTCGCCCGTATCACCCGGCGTGCTCTGCGCCTTGGGCGATGCGACGACCCGTATGCGCACGGAGACGGCGAGGTCCCTGTCCAAGCGCCTGTCGCAGACCACGGAGACCGAAGTCGCTGCCCTGCTGGCCGAAATGGCCAAGCAAACCAAGGCTGAACTGGTTGACAATGGCGTGCCAGAAGCCGACGTCACCTGCGCCTTCGAAATCGACGTGCGCTATCACGGCCAAGCCTTCGAAGTGCCAATGACCGTAACATTGGACGGCTTTGAAAAGGGCGGCCTGACCCGTCTGGCGGCGGCCTTTGACGAGGAACATAGACGCCTGTTCACGTTCAATATGGACGCGGAACATGAGTTTGTGAACCTGCGCGCCGTAGCCATGGGTAAGGTGCAAGACATCCCAGCCCTTGAGATTCCAAAGGGCGACGGCAATCCCATCGCGGCCAAGATTCGTGACCACGAGGTCTGGGTCGATGGCGGGCTGAAGCCTGCGGTGATTTACGACCGGTCCTTGCTGCGTGCAGGCGACCGCATCCCCGGTCCGGCGATTGTCGTCGAGATGGATTCCACCACCCTGGTCCTGCCAGGCTGCGAAGCCCTCGTCGATCCGTTTGGCACCATCCTGATCACGCCTGTTTGAGAGCGCAGATCCATGACCGCGACCATAATTCAAACCAACTCCGCCCCGTTCAAGGCCGTCACCGTTGATCCGGTCACCTTGGACATTCTTGAAAACGCCCTGCGCAATGCGCGGGTCGAAATGGATGCCACCCTGTTCCGCACCGCCCTATCTCCGGGCATTCGCGAGCAGGGCGACGCCTTCCCGCTGATTGCCGACCGCGATGGCAAGATGGTGGTGGGGCAGTTCGGCTCCTTCATCGACGGCTTCCTGCGCCTCTATCAGGGCGAGATTGAAGAGGGGGACGTGATCCTGCTCAACGATCCCTATAGCTGCGAAGGCGCGATCAGCCACACCTCCGACCAACTGGTCATTGCCCCGATCTTCCATAAGGGCCGTCTGGTGGCCTGGTCGGCCATGTTTGGCCACATGACCGATGTGGGTGGTAAGGTTCCGGGCAGCTTGCCCACCGATGCAGCCTCGATCTTCGAAGAGGGCCTGCGCATGCCGCCGGTCAAGCTCTATCGCAAGGGCGCGCTGCAAAGCGATATTCTGGCCATTGCCGCGCACCAGTCGCGGATGCCCGAATGGTATAAGGCCGACCTGCACGCCATCGTCGCCGCCTGCCGCGTGGCCGGTCGCCGCGTCGTCGAGCTGTGCGAGCGCTTTGGCGAAGACGTCTTTACCTCGTCCCTGACCGAGCTTTTGGCCCGAAATCACCGCGCCATGGGTCAGCTGATGCAAATGTCCATCGGCGAAGAAAAGGTCAGCTTCGAGGACTTTATCTGCGACGACGGCAAGGGCGCTGGTCCCTTCAAGATCAAGTGCACCATGTGGCGCGAAGGCCAGAGGGTCATTTTGGACTTTGAAGGTACCGATCCACAGTCGGATAGCTCGATCAATTTCTACCTCAACGAGAACATGTTCAAGATGTTCTTCGGCATCTATATGATCATGGTCTTTGACCCTCAGGTCATGTTCAATGACGGCTTCTATGATCTGGTGGATGTCCGCATTCCCGAAGGCTCTTTGCTGAAGCCAAAGTTCCCAGCCGCCCTGTCCTGCCGCACCCATGCTCTGGGCCGGATCTTCGACGTTCTGGGCGCGCTGCTTGGCCAAAAGACCCCTGAATTCCTCTGCGCCGCCGGGTTCTCCTCGTCGCCGCACCTGATGTTCTCGGGCTATGATGGCAAGGGCGAGTGGTTCCAACTGTTCCAGATCGGCTTTGGCGGCATTCCTGGCCGTCCGTTCGGCGACGGTGCTGACGGTCACTCCCTGTGGCCTGGCTTTACCAACGTGCCCAACGAGTTCCTTGAGCGCTATTTCCCCATGGTCATCGAACGCTATGAAAGCGTCGCGGACAGTGGCGGGGCTGGACGGTTCCGGGGCGGTAACGGCATCCACATGACCTACCGGTTCTTGGAATCTGGCACCATCGCCATCCACGACGACCGCTGGTTCATCCCCCCTTGGGGTGTCAATGGTGGCCTGCCGGGCATGCGGTCTTGGAAGCGACTGGACAAGGCTTCAGGCGAGAGCATTCCTCTGGCCTCCAAGTGCGACGGCATCAAGGTGGAGAAGGGCGATTTGCTGCACTTCGTGACCTGGGGCGGCGGCGGCTGGGGCGATCCTCTGGAACGCGAAACCGACCTGATCGGACTGGAGATCACCCGTGGCCTCGTCACCGTAGAAGGTGCCCTGCGCTTTGGTGTTGTCGCCCACGCTGACGGCTCCATTGACGAAGCCGCGACCGAAGCCTTGCGGGCCAAGATGCGCAGCGAGCGTGGACCGTTGCAACTCTTCGACCGAGGTCCCTCGATCGACGATCTTCGCGCCTCCTGCTTGGCCGATACGGGCCTTCCGGCTCCTGTCCAGCCGGTCTGGCGTGTGCGTCCGTCGCGCATGGCCGCAGAATAGGGTCCAATTGTCGTGTCTGAAGTGAAACAAGACGCCGTTGTCGCAAACACCGGCCCTCTGAAGGGCCTGCGCGTTGTCGAAATGGGCCAGCTCATTGCCGGTCCCTTTTGCGGCCAATTGCTTGGCGACATGGGGGCAGAGATCATCAAGATCGAACCCCCAAAAATCGGTGATCCCATGCGCGCTTGGGGCCGCGGCGACTATCCCCTCTGGTGGGAAGTCGTGGCCCGCAACAAGAAGTCGGTTTCAGCGGACCTTCGGGTCCCTGAAGGCCAAGACTTGGCGCGGCGCCTGATCGCCACAGCCGATATTTTGATCGAGAACTTTCGCCCCGGCACCCTCGAAAAATGGGGCCTGTCTCCGCAGGACCTGATGAAGGACCATCCGGGCCTGATCATCGTGCGCGTCTCCGGCTATGGTCAGACCGGTCCCTATTCGGACCGAGCGGGCTTTGGCGGTATCGGCGAGGCCATGGGGGGATGGCGCCATATTGTCGGCGATCCAGACCGTGCCCCCTCGCGTATGGGCATCTCCATTGGCGACAGTTTGGCGGCGACCTATGGCTGTTTAGGGGCACTGGCGGCCTTGCGTCACCGCGATCAGACCGGACAGGGCCAGGTCGTCGATTCTTCGCTCTATGAATCGGTGCTTCAGGTCATGGAAAGCATGATCCCGGACTACACCACGACCGGCTATATTCGCGAACGGTCCGGCTCGTTCCTACCCGGCATCGCCCCGTCCAATGTCTATAGGTGCAAGGACGGCGACTATCTGATCGGTGCCAATCAGGACACCGTTTTTGGCCGTCTTTGCGCGGCCATGGAACGACCCGAACTGGCCAAGGATCCGCGCTATATCGACCATATCAACCGGGGCAAAAACCAGCTTGAACTGGACGCCCTGATTGAAGACTGGACCAAGACCCTGACGGTCGATGAGTTGGAAGCCCTGATGATCAAGGCCGGCGTGCCAGCCGGTAAGATCTACCGCGCACCAGAAATGCTGGCCGATCCACACTTTGCCGCCCGTGAGGCGATCATTGATGTGGAACATCCCCGCTGGGGCACGCTCAAAATGCAAAACGTCTTTCCAAAACTGTCTGCAACACCGGGTAATGTGCGCTCCATCGCACCGCAAACGGTCGGCCAAGACAATGCAGAGGTCTATGGCTCTATCTTGGGCCTGACAGCCACTGAACTTGCCGATCTCCAGAACCGAGGCCTCATCTAAAGATGGGCAAGACCGCCGAAACAGACCTGACGTCCGACTATGCGAAGGCAGGCTTCGGCGGTCGCCTGACCTTTGGCAAGCGCCCTGCCCTCTTGGTGGTCGATGTGGTGCAGGCCTATCTTGAGCCCACAGCCCCCCTCTATCTGGGCCAAACAGGTCCAATGGCCGTCGCCAGCTTTGAGCGGTTGATCGGTGCCTGCCGCGCCAAGGACATACCTGTGATCTACACACAGGTAGTCTATAGCGCGGAGGGCCGTGACGGCGGCCTGTTCTACCAAAAAGTTCCTGCCCTAAAGGCCTTTGATGCGGGCTCGCCCCTTGGGGCCATTCCCCCTTTGATCGCCCCACAGGCGCGCGATGTGGTCATCACAAAACAATATGCATCAGCCTTCTTCGGCACATCCTTGGCCTCGACCCTCAGAGCGATGGGTGTCGATACTGTGATGATCGGCGGATTTTCGACATCCGGCTGCGTGCGCGCCAGCGCATTGGATGCCCTGCAAAATGGCTTTGCCCCCTTTGTCGTGGCGGACGCCTGCGCCGACCGCGACCCTCGCCCGCACGAAGCCAACCTGTTCGATCTCCAGGCCAAATATGCCGAAGTGATCAGTGAGGCCGAGGCCTTACAGAAAATTATCGGCTGAGCGACGAGCCGCGGGTCCATAGAGACCCCGTGCCTGCTTTGACGCCGAAAGGGGCACCACGTGCCTAGGTCGCTCAATTTTTCAGCAACCCTTGACCAAGCTCACCGAGACGGTCGGTTGGCTTTGGTTATTACGAATTCCTCGTGCGGTATTACTGAGACTGCCGAAATCGGCCCCCGCTGGAGGATGAAATTGTGAAGCCCCTATTCAATAGCGCTCAAATCGTTGCCGCTGTCGCCGCCGTGGGACTGGTCTTGACGGGATGCGGACCCAAGACAGAACCGGCCAAGGCCCCCGAAGCGACTGCCGCCAAGGCCTACACAATTGGATGGACCATCTATGCCGGCTGGATGCCTTGGCCCTATGCCCAGCAGGCTGGTATCGTCAAGAAGTGGGCCGACAAGTACGGCGTCGATATTAAGCTGGTCCAGATCAACGACTATGCCGAGAGCCTGAACCAATATACCGCCGGAAAGCTTGATGGCGTGACCGCCACCAATATGGACGCCCTGACCGTGCCTGCGGCTGGCGGCAAGGACACGACCGTCCTAATGCTCGGCGACTATTCCAACGGCAATGATGGGGTCATTCTCAAGGGTGCCAATAGCCTGGCCGACATTAAGGGCCGACCTGTCAATCTGGTGCAGTTTTCGGTGTCGCACTATCTGCTGGCCCGGGCGCTAGAAACCGCTGGCCTAAAGGCCTCCGATGTTAAGGTCGTAAACACCTCGGACGCCGACATTGTTGCCGCCTTCTCTGCGCCCGAAACCAAGGCCCTTGTGACCTGGAACCCGCAACTTTCGGAAGTGGCCAAGCAGTCCGGTGCCAAGCTGGTCTTTGACAGCTCTAAGATCCCTGGTGAAATTCTTGACGGCCTTATGGTCAGTTCCGACGCCCTGAAGGCCAACCCCAATCTGGGCAAGGCCCTGACCGGCATCTGGTACGAGACCTTGGCGCTGGCCACCGCCCAGACCCCAGAAGGTAAGGCTGCACGCGAGGCCATGGCCAAGCTCTCCGGCACCGATCTGGCCGGGTTTGAGGCGCAGCTTAAGACCACCCACCTCTATCTTGACCCCAAGTCGGCACTGGCTGCGACGGTCAGCCCCGATCTGGTGACCGCCAATGATCGGGTCCGTAAGTTCAGCTTTGACAATGGCCTGTTCGGTCAGGGGGCCAAGTCCGTTGACGCCATCGGAATCGAGTTCCCAGGCGGCAAGATCCTAGGCGATCCAGCCAATGTGAAACTGCACTTCGACACCACCTATGTTCAGCAAGCCGCTGACGGTAAGCTATAGGTTCGATTGGATCATAAGGGCCGCCCCATGCGTCGTTTGCTCAATATAAGGCCTCGCGGGGGCGGCCGGTTACTCCTAGGGCTGGTACCGCTCTTGGCGGTTGCCCTGTTCTATCTCGGGGCTTCTGAGGCCCGCCACGCGCAAAATGCCCATGACAAGCTCTTGCCAACCGCTTCGGCGATGGTTGAGGCGGTCAAGATGATGGCGACCGTCGACCCACTCACGGGCGAAGCCCCGCTGATGGTCGATACGGCCGCAAGCCTCAAGCGCATCAGTACGGCGCTCGTAATCGCTACAGGGATTACCCTCATTCTTGGATTGATCATTGGGCTATTGCCCATGATGAAGGCCGGGATGGGGCCCTTGGTGGCGGCCATTGCGGTGATCCCTCCCATTGCCATCTTACCCATCCTCTTCATTGTCTTTGGCCTCGGTGAGGTCTCGAAGATCGCCCTGATCGTGATTGGCATTACCCCCGTCATGGTCCGAGATCTTGCCGCCCATGTCGGGGCAATCCCTGAAGAGCAACTGATCAAGGCCCAAACCTTAGGGGCCAGCACCTGGCAAACCGCCCTTCGCGTCGCCCTGCCCCAAGCCATGCCGCGCCTCTTTATGGCGGTCAGCTTGGCGCTGGGTCC
>CANCJE010000106.1 GCA_947378235.1 Caulobacteraceae bacterium
GAGTTGGCGGCGAAGGCGGGGTAGGGGGTTCGATCCGGTCCCCTAGGCTTCGGATCTTTGCCTCTGAACCATGGTCGCGATACCACCGGCGAACAGGAGCCCGAACAGAACCATTGCCCATCCGGTCATCGTCGGCACGGGCGTCACGAGGTCGTAGGAAATGGCCCCGGAAAACACCCTTTGTGCGAAAGCTGTGCCGCTGAAAAGCGGTAGTGTGCTGTCTTGGCCAACACCTGTTTTGATTTGAAGATTAGCGTCGCTGGCCTCGACCGATCCAACAGAGTTTGTCGAGTTTTTGTAATAGAAAAACCCCCCATCATTCGACGCCACATAGAGGGCGTAGGTCGCGCCCGCCGGGACGGTAAAGCTAAAGGCCGTGGGAAACACCCTGTTGGTACCGACGCTCAGCGCGCCTGACCCGAGCAATGTCCATCCGGCACTCGAGCTATCATGACCAACAAAGGTTGAAGGCCGACCATAGATTTGAAATGTCCCCGCCGTGCGGACCTCTTGGAACGTTAGTCCATTAATCGTCACCGCGTTGGTGGCCGTCACGTCGAACATCGTGTTGGCGTTAAAGTTAGCGGTTGGCCCGGTGCCGACGGCAATGGTGGTCGCCCATGCCCCATTTGCAAATAGGATGAGAAACAGGCCCGATATGGCTGCCGCCCATCGATTGGAAAGCAGCTTCATGACCGATCACTCCCGAAAACCAAACGCACTTCAGCGGTCACTTAACAGATTACTAAAATTGGGTAAACACCGGGAGCCTAATGGTCGCAGCGGCTCGCCTCCCCCTCAGTCCCTTAGGATCTTCTCCATCCGATAGTTGTGGATGGCCACGCCCTGAAGTTCAAAATCGCGCCGGTTAGCCACAACAAATCCCTTGCGCAGGAAAAGCCGCCGCGCCGCTTCGCTGGCCTCTGTGAAGAGATGGGTCAGGCCCAGAGCCCGCGCCTCCCGTTCAATATGATCATAAAGCGCCGCGGCAAGGCCCGTCCCTATATGGTCGGATCGGCAATAGAGATGGTCGAGGTGACCATCGCGCTCCAGGAGTCCATAGGCCAGCGGCTGGTCGGACCCATCGACAGCGACCCAGATCAGATCTCCCGCTTGAGCACGATCCTCAAACCTTTGCGGGCTTGGGGCCGCGCAGGCCCAGACCTCAACCTGCGCCAGACCATAGTCCCGCGCGCCGCCCCCACGCACCGAATCGATAAAGACCGCCGACAGAATCGGCGCGTCACGATGCTCGAATGGACGAATGGAATAGTCGGTCATGGTGGCCCTCTTTATGCGACGGGCTCAGCATGGGTCAAACCTGCGTCATTGCGAGGCGCATAGCGCCGAAGCAACCTCGGGGAACCTCCACTATGGTTCGTGTCAGTTAAATGGGTTGCTTCGCTGCGCTCGCAATGACGCGCTGGCCCATAATTCATCCTCATCCTGAGCCTGTCGAAGGACGAGGATACCCCGCGCCCTCAACGCCGTCTTCCCCGCGAAGGCGGGGATCCAGATCAGGGCTAATCGGCTGTGGGTGCTCCGCAGGTCTGGGTCCCCGCCTTCGCGGGGAACACGGATGTGGGTGTAGGCGCAGCTAAGCTCAGCATGAGGAAAACCTGCGTCATTACGAGGCGAATAAACAAGGCCCCCTACCCCTCCGGCCCTAATCCACCTTCAAATCCGGACGGCTGGCCAAGAAGGCGGCGCGTTCGGCGGGGGTCATGACCTTGCCGGGTTTGCGGCGGCTGACCTTCGGTGTAGGCGGCAGGAAGGCGGCGGGTTTGGCGTCCTTGCCCTTGAGGTCGGTCAGGCGGGTCTTGCTGGGCTTGGTCATGGTCTCATCCTGCTGAACCGTTGGGGGATTATGGTGCCCCGCTGGCCCCTTGGCTATAGCCCAATCTGGGCGAAGGGAATGCTAAGGCCCTGAACCTCGGCCCCCTGTTCATTGCGGATCGACAGGCGCAAGGATTTGCCGCGCCAATCGATCTCCAACAGGCCCGAATTGTTGGGGGCATAGGCGGGGCCGATCTGCTGGCGGCTCATCTCGTCATTGGTCGCCCTCATGGAGCGGTTGAGCGCCGAGGCGGTCAGCTCGACCATCGGATAGTCCACCAGCCCCGCCTGACGATAGAGCGCGGCCATGTGCCGGTCGCCTGACAGGATCACCACCCCCTTGGCGTGGCTGGTCTTGATGATGTCAAACAGATGCGCTCGCTCACGCGGCAGGGTGTGCCACGCCTCATAGCCGTGCCCATCGGCGAGCACCTGCACCGACGAGACGATCAGGCGCAGGTCGGCGGGCTGTTTCAGTTGCGCGGCCAGCCAAGCCCATTGGGCCTCGCCCAGCATGGTCTTGCGGCCATCATCATCGGGCACATAGCGCTCCTTGCCCTTGGCCCCCGGCTGATCGGTTTCCTTCAAGGGGCTACGGAAGGTGCGAGTATCGAGCATGATGATCTGGACCCGCTGGCCCTCGGGTCCAAAGAGGCGCGCGCCATAGACCCCTGGATGGTCTTGGCCCAAGGCGCTTTCGCCCCAAAAGCCGTCAAACAGAGCCTCGGCACGGCTCTTGCCGCCATAGATCGCCCCCGCATCATTGGCCCCAAAATCATGATCATCCCAGGTCGCCAAGATCGGCACGCTTCTATTGAGGGCGGCAAAGTCGGCATTGGTCGCCAGATCGCGATAGGCCTGGGTCAGAATGGGCAGGGCCGGGTCATCGGCAGGATCATCGCCATAGAGATTATCGCCCATGGCCAAAAAGAGGTCCGGCTGGGTGGCCAACACCCCGCGCAAGGCCGGAACCGGCAGGGTCTCTTCCATGCAGGAACCAAAGGCGATGCGGTTTAAGACCGAATCGGTGCCCCAAATCTTGGCCGCTGCGGGGCGCTTAATGATCTCTTGCGCCCCGACCGGATGGGCCAAGGACAGAAGGGCGACAAGGCCAAGGGCACGGATCATGCAACACCTCTAGGGACAGACAAGACTATTGTGCCGATGATCTATGACTGGGCCGTGACGTCAAACCGATTGCGCCAAGAGGCGGGGTAAATCGCGCTTGTGACCTAAACCCTCCTCGCCCGCCAGTGCTCCCGGCTCTGGCCCCAGATGTCGATGGGTTCGGCTTCATAGGGCGCTGGCATCTGGCCGGGGCCGCGATTGACCGAACCCAAGCGCGCGGCCACGGCCTGAGAGGCGAGGTTGGCCGGATCGATAGAGTGGATCACCTCGGTCCAGCCCAGATGGTCAAAGGCCCAGTCGATGGCCGCTGTCGCCGCCTCGGTCGCATAGCCCTTGCCTTGAAAGGCCGCTCCCAAGCCCCAGCCAACCTCTGTCCCCGGCCAGCCCTCCGGCTGCCACGGCCCAACGCGCCCGACCCATTGGCCCGTAACCTTTTCCACCACCGTAAAGAAAGAATAGCCGTTGATGGCCCAAGACCCGGCCACGCTCATAAAGCCGCGCCAGGCCACGGCGCGCGGTTGCACCCCGCCAATATAACGGGCGGTGGCCTCATCGGCCATCAGTCGGACATAGGGGTCGAAATCCTCGGCCACGGGGGGACGAAGGATCAGGCGCTCGGTGATCAGGGTGGGTCCAAGATCGCTGCTGACCATCTCAAGGCTCCGCAAAAGAAAAAGGCCGCCAGATCGCTCCGGCGGCCTCTATCATAGGATGATCAAAAGCCTTTAGGCCAGCGAAGGCTCAATCTCTTTACAGGCGGCGATCAGGCCCTGAACCGAAGCCACCGAGGCGGCGAACATGGCCTTTTCTTCGGCATTGGTTTCGAACTCGACAATGCGCTCAGCGCCGTCCTTGCCGATCACCACCGGCACGCCAACATAGAGACCGTCCAGACCATATTGACCGGTCAGATAGGCGGCGCAGGGCAGGACGCGCTTCTTGTCCTTGAGGTACGAGGTCGCCATAGCGATGGCGCTTTCAGCCGGGGCATAGAAGGCCGAACCGGTCTTGAGCAGGGCGACAATCTCGCCGCCGCCCTTGCGGGTCCGTTCAACAATGGCGTCCAGCTCGGCCTGGGTCATCCAGCCCTGCTTGACCAGATCGGGCAGGGGCAGACCGCCGACGGTGGAGTGACGCACCATAGGCACCATGTCATCGCCGTGACCGCCCAGGGTCCAGGCCTTGATGTCCTGCACCGAAATGCCAGTCTTTTCGGCGAGGAAATAGGCAAAGCGGGCGCTGTCGAGCACGCCGGCCATACCCACGACCTTATTGTGCGGCAGGCCCGAAAATTCGCGCAGGGCCCAGACCATAGCGTCGAGTGGATTGGTGATGCAGATGACAAAGGCGTTGGGGGCATAGGTCTTGATGCCCTCACCGACGGCCTTCATGACCTTGAGATTGATGCCCAGCAGGTCATCGCGGCTCATGCCCGCCTTGCGCGGCACACCGGCGGTGACGATGCAAACATCAGCGCCTGCAATATCGGCATAGTCATTAGCGCCCTTGAGGATGCTGTCCTTGCCGAACACGGCGGAGGCTTCAGCAATGTCCAAGGACTTGCCCTGAGGCGTGCCTTCAGCAATGTCAAACAGGATGACGTCGCCCAGCTCTTCGCGGGCTGCGATGTGAGCAAGGGTGCCACCGATCATACCGGCGCCAATAAGGGCGATCTTCGCGCGAGCCATCAAGCGTCTCCAAGGTCTAAGGGGAAATGAAAAGGTCCCGCGCGGAATAGACCCGGATGGACAACACTGCAAGACCATCAAAGCGGCAAACAGAATAGACGCCCGACGATCTGAGGCTTAAAAGCTGTCCGAACATTTATGAGGCACCCTATGTCCAAGACCAACCCCGGCCGCTATTTTGAAGATTTCCGTCTGGGTGAGGTTCTGGCCCACGCCACGCCGCGCACCCTCACCGCCGGGGATGTTGCCCTCTATACCGCCTTCTATGGCCCGCGCTTTGCCCTGTTCAGCGCCGACAGCTTTGCCCAGAACTGCGGCCTTGGCCAAAGCCCCATCGATCCTCTGATCGTCTTCCACATGGTGTTTGGCAAGACTGTGCCGGATGTGTCGCTCAATGCTGTGGCCAATCTGGGCTATGCCGATGGCCGCTTCCTTGCCCCCGTCCATGCGGGAGATACGGTCTCGTCAAGCTCCGAGGTCATTGGCCTGAAAGAGAACTCCAACCGCAAGACCGGCGTGGTCTATGTGCGCACCACCGGCATCAACCAGCATGGCACAGCGGTGCTGACCTATGTGCGCTGGGTCATGGTTCGCAAGCGCGATGAGACCGCCCCCATCGCCCAAGAGGCGGTCCCTGCCCTGCCCACCTCAGTCGCCGCATCCGATCTGGTGATCCCAGCGGGCCTGTCCTTTGCCCATTATGATTTTGCTCTGGCCGGCTCCGCCCACGCCTTTGAAGATTACGAGATCGGCGAAAAGATCGACCATGTGGACGGCATGGCCATCGAAGAGGCCGAGCATCAGATGGCCACCCGGCTCTATCAGAACACGGCCAAGGTCCATTTCAATCAATATGAGCGTGCCAAGGACCCGACGGGTCGGCGCCTTGTCTATGGCGGCGTGGTCATCTCGACCGCCAAGGCCCTGTCCTTCAATGGGCTGGAAAATGCCGGCCTGATCCTCGGCATCAATGGCGGGCGGCACGTGAATCCCTATTTTGCCGGGGCCACGGTCTTTGCCTGGAGCGAGGTCCTCGACCGGGCCGAAATCCCCGGCCGCAGCGATGTTGGGGCCTTGCGCCTGCGTCTGGTCGCGACCAAGGACCGGCCCTGCAGTGATTTCCCGGATAGGGACAGCGAGGGGAAATATCCCCCTGAAGTCATTCTAGATTTCGATTATTGGGCAGCGGTGCCGCGTAAACGCTAATTCCTTTAGCCACAGCTAAATTTCGACTTAAAGCGATTGCGAACGCGGCTGCGATCCGAGATAGGTTTGCGGCGCTTTAAGAGAGATTCAGATGACCTTCGTGCTTGATCCGGCCTTTGACAAGACCTCCGAGCTTCTGTGCGACCTGACCCTTTGCGAAGCGCGCCTGCAGTTGGATGCTCACTATGGCTGGATTGTGCTGATCCCGCGCCGCGCCGACATGCGTGAGCTTGAAGACCTGTCCATGGCCGAGCGTCTGGTTCTGATGGAAGAGATCGTCTTAACCGGTCAAGCGGTCCGCGCGGCCAGTGAGGCTATCGGTCTGCCCACCGAGAAGCTCAATATTGGATCCTTGGGCAATGTCACCGCCCAACTCCATGTCCATGTCGTCAGCCGTCGCAGCGATGATGCGGCCTGGCCCGGTCCAGTCTGGGGTCACAGTGCCGCGCAACCCTATAGCCCCGAGGCCCTTGCCACGGCCCGGGCTGCAGCCCTCGCCGTCTTTGAAGAGGCTGGCTTTTTCAGCGCTTCATAGTCACTGGGATCTTACGATTATCGTCCCAGAGGTTGCCGGACCATTCGCCCGGACTTGACGGCGTCAGAACGATCTCGGTCGCCCCCTCACCATCGCGTTCGTAGAAACTCATCCGCAGACCGTCCTCGTCGCGATAGATCTCGGCAATAAAGCCTGAACCACCAAGGGCCGATTGACGGCGAAGATCGCGCCACGCCCCTTCGACGCCGCCCTTGGGCAGATCCGCCAACTGAAAGCCAAACAGGGGCTTGCCGTCAGCCGCCAAAAGCCGCCACGCGCCCTCTAACGGACCCTGCTTTTGGTCCACCGCCGAATAGGACTGACGAACCTGTTGGTCGAACGCCTCATCCTGAGGGGTCAAGGGTCCGCCGGGGGTCTTGGCCACCTGATCGATGGTCACAGGGGCAGGATCGGGCTCCGCCGGGACGGGCTGGGCGCAAAGGACCACAGGCATGGCGAGCAGGGCCACACCCGTCAGGACAGTTGCTACCCACCGACGCATCATGGCTAGGCGGCCGAAGCTTCGGTGATAGCTGCCGCGACAGCGACGAGGCTCTCGGCCTGGACCAGATGCAGCAACTCAGCCATGCGGCCCTCGACGCGGATCGCGCCCTTGCCGTGATTTTCGGGCAAGGCGAAGGCGGCAATGACGGCCTTGGCCCAAGCGACCTCGGCCTCGGACGGCGAGAAGATGCGGTTGCAGATCTCAACCTGCTTGGGGTGAATCAGGGTCTTGCCGTCAAAGCCAAAATCGACGCCCTGCTCGCAGATGGCGCTCAGACCCTCTTCATTGTCGATGTCATTATAGACCCCGTCCAAGATGGTCAGGCCATAGAGGCGTGCCGCCGCAACCGATAGGGATAGGGCGGCATGGAAGGGGGCGCGGTCTGGCGTCTGGCGCGCGCGCATCTCCTTGGCCAGATCATTGGTGCCCATCACCCAGGTGGTCATGCGGCTAGAGGTGCTAGCCTGCGCAATCTGCGGCAGGTTGAACAGGCACCGGCAGGTCTCAATCATGGCCCAGAGCTGGGTCGTGGCCGGGGCCGATGAGATGGCGTCATTATAGGCCGCGACATCAGCGGCATCATTGACCTTGGGCACCAAGATGGCGTCGGGACCGGCTGCTGCCGCCGCCGCTAAATCCTCAGCGCCCCAAGGGGTATCCAAGCCATTACAGCGAATGACCAGCTCGCGCCGACCAAAGCCACCGGCCTTGACCGCTGCCACGGCCTGCTCGCGGGCCAAGGCCTTAGAGTCTGGGGCCACCGCATCTTCGAGGTCCAAGATCACCACATCGCAGGGCAGATTACGGGCCTTGTCGATGGCCTTGGCATTGGAGGCGGGCATGTAGAGGGCGCTACGGCGCGGCTTGGCGGTCTTGGTCACGGATCAGGTTCCCTTAAGTCGAACGACGACACGATCAGGCATTTGTCAGATGCCTCTTAGCCTCTAAGATGGGGCCATGACCACCCGTTATGACGAGACCGCACTGAACGTTTTAGGGCAAGAGCTTTTGCCCTGTTCCAACGCGCCCCTGACCGGCTTTTTCCGCAATGGCTGCTGCGAAACCGGACCCGATGATCTGGGGCTCCATACGGTCTGCGCGGTCATGACCGCTGAGTTTCTGGCCTTCAGTCGAAGGGCGGGCAATGACCTATCAACGCCGCGTCCCGACCTGCATTTTCCAGGTCTAAAGCCCGGCGACCGCTGGTGCCTGTGTGCCCCGCGCTGGAAAGAGGCGCTGGATGCAGGGGCTGCCCCCGGTGTGGTGCTCGAAGCCACCCACGAGGAGACCTTGGCGATTGTTACCTTGGATGTGCTCAAGGCCTATGCGGTGGCGGCCTAACCGCGCCGAGGCGCGGCTAGGCCTGCTGCTTCAGGCGATGGTCGCGCCGCCATCAACCACGATATTCTGACCGGTCATGAAGGACCCGGCGGCCGAAGCTAGGAACACGGCGGCACCGGCGATCTCATTGGGCTCCCCAATCCGGCGCAGCGGGCTGCCGCTGGTGGCGCGCTTGAGGGTCTCAGGATTTTCCCACAGGGCCTTGGCAAAGTCAGTGCGGATCAGGCCCGGGGCGATGCAATTAACCCGGATATTGCTGGGGCCATATTCGCAGGCCAGATTGCGCGCGAGCTGGAAGTCCGCCGCCTTGGAGATGTTGTAGGCCCCGATCACGGTCGAGCCGCGCAGCCCCCCGATGGAGGAGATGATGGTGATCGAGCCATCCTTGCGCTCGGTCATTTCCGGAATCACCATCTGGATCAGCCAGTGATTGGCAATGACGTTATTTTCCAAGATCTTGCGGAACTGATCGTCGGCAATCCCGGCCATGGGGCCATAGTAGGGATTGGAGGCGGCATTACAGACCAGAATATCGATCTTGCCAAAGGCCTTGCGGGTCTCATCGACCAGGCGCTGAAGATCTTCCTTCGACGAGATATTGGCGGGCACGGCAATGGCGGCGCCGGGATGGGCGGCGTTGATTTCAGCGGCCACCTCTTCGCAGGGTCCAGCCTTGCGCGAGGAGATCACCACCTTGGCCCCATGGTCGGCCATGCGCTCGGCCACAGCCCGGCCAATGCCGCGCGAAGAGCCGGTGATGATGGCGACCTTACCGGTCAGATCGAAGAGGTTCATGGCGTTTCCCTAATGAGTTTTTTTGTTTCAAACAGATGTTAGG
>CANCJE010000107.1 GCA_947378235.1 Caulobacteraceae bacterium
TGGCGGAGACGGTGGGATTCGAACCCACGGTACCCTTTTGGGGTACGCTCATTTAGCAAACGAGTCCCTTCGGCCTCTCGGGCACGTCTCCGTTGGTGCGTTGGTACAAAAATCTGGGCGATGCAGCAAGGTACGCGGGGACGAATTGCTGTGGTTCTGTACGATTTATCCGTTTGCGGCCGTTTGGGACGGTGGGCTGAGGGCCAAAAGGGCGAAACTGGCCAGCCAATGTTCGCCCATATAGTCGCCTGCGATCTCGGGTAGGCCTGCGGCGAGGTGGCGGTCGGCGGCGGCGAGGGCGTGGGTGCGGCAGGCGCTGCGAGCGCGGTCCTCCGGATCGATGGCGCTGGCAATGCCGCGCCAGCACCAGGCCCGGCTCAGGTTCAAACCGTCCAGATGGGCGATCTTGCCGTCTGTGCGGTCGCTAACATAGGCCGGTTGGAACAGGGTGGCGGGCGTCTTGGCGGCGAGGCCTGGAAAGAAGCGGTCGAGCCAAAGGCTATATTGGGCAGCGGGCAGGACGCGCCTCATGGCTTCGGCCTCCATCAGGGCCGGGGACAGGAAATCCTCGCCGCTTGGCTCCCATGCAGGACAGTTTTCATCCCCAAGGAACAGGTCCATGGCCTTGGTGCGCAAGGCTTGAGACAGGGCGGTGTCCTTGGCCACGCGGGCATAGTCCAGACCGAGCGCGATGGCGAAGGCGGTGTTGTTGTGGGTCCCGGCCCGGACCGGATAGGTCATCTTGGGCAGGTGCGCGATCATGCGACTGCGGAAGGCGGCGGTCAGGGGGGCAAGGGCGGCGCTCCAGTCACGCCCTTGGACTGTGTCCAACTGCATCAACTCAGCCTGCAGCATGAACAGCCAAGCCCAGCCATAGGGCCGCTCAAAGCCCCCGCTAAAGGGCCGGGTCAGATAGGCGAGTTCGCCCTCGACCTTGCGGGGGGTCAATTGCGCCGCCAGCAAGGCATTGACCTCTCGGGCCGGGGCCATGTCTGGAAAGAGGCGCAAGGTACGGACCAAGAGCCAATAGCCATGGACGCAAGAGTGCCAGTCAAAACTGCCATAGAAGATCGGGTGCAGCACCTTGGGCGTTGCAGCGTCGTATGGTCCGTTCAGCACATGATCGAGTTTGTGGGGATATTCGCGTGTGACATGGCCAAGCGCGATGGTGGCAAATCGGCCAGCCAGATCGGCATTGAGGGTCTTGGGATCGACGATCGGCATGGGGATCAGACTTTAAAGGCAAAGAGGGTCATGAGAACGATATTGGCGGCCAGCAGGATCAGGGCGGTCGGGGCCTGGACCTTGATAACGCTATAGCGATCGGGCAGTTCTAGCAGGGCCGCTGGAACCAGATTGAAGTTCGCGGCCATCGGCGTCATCAAGGTGCCGCAAAAGCCCGACAGCATCCCGATGGCACAAACTACGGCCGGATTGCCGCCAAACTGCATCACCATCAGTGGCAACCCAATCCCGGCGGTCATGATCGGGAAGGCGGCAAAGGCGTTGCCCATCAGGATGGTGAACCCGGCCATCCCGCAGCAATAGAGGGCGGCGGCGGCGAGGGGACTATGGGCTGGAATATAGGTGGTGGTTAGGTCGCCTATGACCTTGCCAACGCCCGCCAGTGCAAAGACAGCGCCCAGCGCCGCCAAGGCTTGCGGCAGGATCGCGGACCAGCCCACCGTGTCCAGAAGCCGTCTGGCCTCCTGCAGGGGCACCAGAGGCGTGGTGCGGATCAGGGGAAGGGCAACAGCCAGGGCGAGCAGCACGCCAAAGGCCATCGAGATTAAGGTGGCTTGCTTGGGATCCACCAGATGGACGCCGCCGACCATCAGGTCCTTGAGCAGCAGGGTCCCCGTCAGGGCGGTGGCGGGTACGATCAGGGCTGGGGCCAAAAGCCAATTGCCGATCCGTGCGCCTCGGTCTTGGCGAAAGGCTTGACGATCAGCCTCGGCCTCTGGGGTCAGTGTGCCCTTGCCGAGCCCACCGGTCCCAGCAAGGAGGGCCATGGCCAAGACGATTAGGCCGTTGCCAAAGTCGCTGATCCGGTCCCCGAGCAACAGGCTCATCGCCATCAGGCCCCAAAAGGCGGTGGTGCGGGCGCGCTTGGGATTGGACGGATCGAGCCCGGACAGGATCGCGACCGCCGCAAACAGGGCCCCGCCCAGCAGGTAGACATAGCTCAAGGTGATCATGGATTGACCGCCTGCATTGTTCGCGCCATGTGCCGGTCGAGGTGCCAAAGCCGAACCCCGTGGACCAGTAGCGCGACCACAGCGGTGGGAATGGCCCAGACCGAGAGGGCGAAGGGCTCAACCTCAATGCCATAGCCTGCCAAAAAGCCACGGATCAGCAGGATTGAGGCCATGGCGATGAAGATGTCCTCGCCAAAAAACAGGGCAATATTGTCGGTCGCTGCAGCGTGGGCGCGGATCTGATGACGGACGGGCTCGGGCAGGGGACCAAAGCGCGCTTCGCTGGCCGCCTCTGCCATGGGCGCAATCAAAGGACGGACCATCTGAGCCTGCCCGCCAAGGCTGGTGAGCCCGAGTGCTGCGGCCATCTGGCGAAGAAAGAAATAGGCAATCAGCAAGCGGCCGGTGGTGGCATTGGCGAGGCGGTTGATCAGGGCCCGCGCGCGGTCCTGTAAGCCCGCGCGTTCCAGTAAGCCAATCACCGGCAAGACCAGCCAGACCATGCTGACATAGCGGTTATCATTGAAGGCCTTACCCAGCGCGCTGATCACATCGTGCAGGGACAGACCCGCAGCCAAGCCGGTTAAGACCGCAGCCACGGTGACGACCAGCAGGGGATTGAACCCCGCCACAAAGCCAATGGCGATGATCGCGATACCCGCGAGGGTCAACATTCGTAAGATCTCCTGCCGCACAAGCCAACAGAATCACGTCGTCGCTTGCCTTGCCCAATAGGGACAGAGCCGCTCTGCGGGTGCAACGCCTATCCTTACGAGTGATCCGCTAAGTTAAGCTTCGGATCACCTGATAGCAGGCTAGATCAGGATGGCCCCGTTGGGCAGTTGGTCGGGATTATACTCACCGGGCGGAAAGGCGGGGGCGAGGGCGTCACCGCAGATCTTGACCGCCTCGACCAGACCCTCGGCACGGTGGTTAGCCTGCATGGCCACGCGCACGGCACTGACCGCCCTGTCCCACGTGCCAGCAGGAACGGCGGCATGGACCCCCGCATCGGCTAGAACCTCGACGCGCCGGTCGAGGAGCGAGACGAAGATCAGCACCCCGTTGGCATCGGTGGTGTTGGCAATGCCTCGGGCCACGAACTGACGCAGGGCCGCTTCGTGGACACGTCGATTGCGTAGGCCCGCGGGCGTTAGGGCCCGCCGAAGGCTTGGCAGGCTGACGGCCAACCAGACGAGGAGGAACACGGCGCTCTGTGCCAAGGCATAGGCCCCGAGTGACAGGCGCACAGCATCGTTAAAGCCGCTGCTGTGACCGGCCACCCAGCCATTGTTCAGGCTGGTCAAAAGGCTTGGGTTCAGACCCAGCGCAAAGGCGGCCGCCGGTACGATCAGGGCCAAGACTGCTGCCCAAGCCAGAGGTACCTCGCGATAGTCGGAACATTCGTGGGTAATGACGCAGACAATTTCGGCCGAGGTGCGGGTTTCAACATCGGCGACGGCATCGGCGATCTTCTGATGGTCTTCAGGTGTCATGCTCATGGCTACCAACTCCCCGACGATCCGCCGCCGCCGAAGGAGCCGCCTCCGCCGCCAAATCCGCCGCCGCCAAATCCATCATTGCCGCTGCGTCCGCCGCCAAAGCCGCCACTGAAGATGATCCAAGGCAGAAGGGCTCCCAAACCGCCACGGCGCCGACCAAAGACCCCGCCCATGACCCAGAACAGCACAAAGATCATCATGATCAGCCCGCCGGGATCTATTCGGGATTTTGCGTGGTGGGAGGGCTTGCTCACCGCCTTGAGGGTGGCTGCGGCCTCTTCAGGGCTGGCGGAGAGCTGCGCGATGATCGCGTCGGTACCCCCGATAATCCCAGCCTCTATGTCACCGGCCTTAAAGGGCGGTAGGATCTTCTGTTGGATGATGACGTTGCTCAGAGCATCGGTCATCACCCCTTCGAGGCCATAGCCAACCTCGATCCGCACCTTGCGCTCGGTTGGGGCGATGATCAGGAGAGCCCCATCATTCTTGCCCTTCTGGCCGATCTGCCAGGTGCGACCCAGTTGATAGCCGTAATCCTCGATCTCATAGCCCTGCAGCGTCGGCAAGGTGACGACCACGACCTGATGGCCGGTCGCCGCCTCGAAGGCTTCGAGCTTGGCGCTCAAGGCCTGCGTGCCTTCTGCAGATAGCAGATGGGCATTGTCGACCACACGCCCCGTCAAGGGCGGGAAGGTCGGTGCCGCACGCGCGGGCAGGGCCAGCATCACCATGCTGACCAGCGCGATAACCAGCCCGCTCAAGAAGGGCTGGACGCGACGCGCCACGGATCGAGAGGCCAAGATCACTTGGGGCTTGGCGCTGGAACGGCAGGGGCAGCGGGGGCAAAGTTCACCGTCGGAGCGCTTTGGGCCGCTTCAGTTGCCGTGAATGAAATCATCGGCTTGGCGTCCTTATGGACCGTTGAGGCCCAGATCACGCCCGGAAAGGTCCGAAGCTCCGTATTATAGACCCGAACCGCCTCATTATAGTCGCGGCGGGCCACAGCGATGCGGTTCTCCGTGCCTTCCAGTTGGGACTGGAGCGCCAAGAAATTGGTGTTGGATTTCAGGTCTGGATATTTCTCGCTGATCATCATCAACCGGCCCAGAACGCCAGAAAGCTGGGACTGCGCCGCCTGATATTTGGCGAACATTTCAGGGTTGGTGATGGTTGCGGCGTCAAGCTTGACCTGGGTAGCCGAGGCGCGGGCTTGGGTCACCTCGACCAGAACGCTGCGCTCTTGTTGAGCGTAGCCTTGCACTGTGGCCACCAGATTGGGGATCAGGTCCGAGCGGCGCTGATATTGCGCCTGAACATCGGCGAGCGCGGCCTTGGCCTGCTCTTCCTTTGTCGGAATATTGTTGATGCCGCAGGCTCCCAGAGCCAGTGGCAAGATAAGGGCCAACACCAGGCTCTTGAGCCGAGATGGACGCAGGCTCAGGGATGCAGTCGTCATGCCGTAAGACCTCATTTGGATGCCGCCAAAGGGCAGCGGTTGTAAGGTGCCGGCAGGCAGCGCCGGATTTCTTATCAGAGCTTGTAAACCCGATCATGATTTTGGCCAATCACGATCAGATTATCGCCTAGGGTTGTGACATGTCTTGCCTAGTCCCTAGCGGGTCTGGCCTCCGTCGACGGGCAGGATGGCCCCGGTTATGAAGCTGGCGCGATTGCTCAGCAGGAAGGCGGCGGCCGAACCGATCTCCTCAGGCTTGCCAAAGCGCTTCATGGGCACCTCCCGGTCAATCCAGCGCTGCCAGGCTGCTCCGCGCGGGCCATTGGCTCGCTCTTCCCATTCGCCATCAGGAAAGATGATGTTGCCCGGCGCGATCGCATTGACCCGAACGCCGCTCGGGCCGGTCATGCGCGCCAGTTCCTTGGCCATGTGGTTCATGCCCGCCTTGGCAGTACCGTAGGTCAGGGGGGTGCCCAGTGCGCCGAGACCAGCGATGGAACTGATCAGCAGCACCGAGCCTGTACCGCGCGCTGTCATCGGGCCTAGCACCTTGCGGGACAGTCTGTAGGCGCTGTCGAGGTTTTGCGAAAAGCCAGCATCCCAGGTCGCGTCATCGACCTCGAAGCCCAGCGGGCAGGGATGGAGGCCGACATTGGCAACGGCCCCGTGGATGGGGCCGAACTCGGCCTCGACCCGATCAACGGCCTCATCGATGGTTACCGCATCGCGCATATCCCCGGCCATCGACCAGAGCTTATCGGTGCCATAGATCCCTGCGAGGCGGTTATGGGTGGCCTCTAGTGCCTCAACGCCGCGTGCCGTCATCGCGACCTTTGCGCCATCGGCAAGACAGGCTTCGACAATGCCAAGGCCAATGCCCCGGCTGGCACCGGCAACGAAAATGACGCGATCATTGAGGTCGAGGTTCATCTCTGGATCTTTCTATATGGACACCACCGCACCTTGCCCATTGCTGAGCGGGCGTTGGGTCGCCTATCGTTGGCACAGTTATAGAGCTCTGGAGCGCTGCCGTCATGACTTCCTTGCACCATTGGACCTTGAGGGGAATTCAGCCATGAAGGCCGGATGGAAGTTGGCTGGGCTGATCGTAATCGGCGCGGGCCTTGGGGTCGTCTCGGCCGTCGCCATGCTCAATCAAGGCATGAAGATTGGCCGCGAAGAGGTCGATGGCTGGGTAGGCAGTCATGTGAGTGGCGACAGGACCGCTGATCCCTATAGCCGCGCACTCGTCGCGCGGGCCGGGCTTTTGGCGCTGACCCAAGCCGAGACCCTCTATTTCAATCGCACGACTGATGAGACCGGCAAGCCTCTGCGTGCCGCCTGCACCTATCAGCTTGACGGTGGCCCTCAGCCTGCGCGGTGGTGGTCGGTCACCATCTATGCAGCGGACAACTATCTGCCCATTAATGGCGATGATGCTCAGTCGGCCGATGCGACCCGCGTAGCCCAAACCGCAAAGCCTGAAGATGAGGGGCGTTGGATTGTTCGAGTGTCTCCTCAAAAGGGCGATGCAGTTCATTGGATTTCATCAAAAAACTCAGGAAATTTTGCCCTAACGATCCGGCTTTATAATCCCTACGACCATGCCCGCAAGGACTTCAAATCCATTGCCTTGCCCCGCATCAAGACCGTCTCCTGCCCGAGGACACCCGCATGAACGCTCTGTCAAAGTCCTTGCTGATCGTGCTGGTCACCGCAGTGGTGGTCCATTTGGCGGTGATCCTATCGACGCCGAACCTGCTGATGGCCGTGGCCTTTAAGCGGTTGAGCGCGGATGGTCAGAAGGTCAATGAAATGGTCCATTCGCCGCGAACCTCTGAGACCTCTCGGACCATCGTTCGGCTGTCACCAGATCTGGCCTATTCGTCCTGCGCCTTTGATCTGTCCAAGGGACCGGTTCGCGTCACAGCGGCCAAGGCATCAGACTATATGTCAGTATCGGTCTATGCAGCCAACAGCGACAATATCTTTGCGGTTAATGATCATCAGGCTCCCAACGGGGTTGATCTCGTCATTGTTGGCAAAGGACAGGCTGCGCCTTCGGGAGCAGCGCTCGTTGTCCAATCCCCAACCCAGCGGGGTATAGTGCTTGAGCGCCGATTGGCCCCGTCCGCTGAGACCTTCGCGGCGGCCGACCTCGCCCGCAAGCGGGATGTCTGCGCGCCCCTTTGACGCAGATTGAGGATAGAGATCGGGCCGCTGGGGTTACCAGCGGCCCGTCTATTTAGTCGGCCTTGGGCTGGGCATAGCCCAGTTCCAGATTCAGCTTTTCCAACAGATCGATAGCGGCCTCTGCGATCACTGTTCCGGGTGGGAAGATCGCGGCCGCGCCTGCGTCGAGCAGTTCGTCAAAATCTTGGCTCGGAATGACCCCGCCAACTACGACCATAATGTCCGGACGGCCCAGCTTGGCCAGTTCGCCCTTCAGTTCGGGCACCAAGGTCAGGTGACCTGCGGCAAGAGAGCTGGCGCCGACCACATGCACATCGTTTTCAACCGCTTGGCGGGCCGCCTCAGCAGGGGTCTGGAACAGGGGGCCGATGTCGACGTCAAAGCCAAGGTCGGCAAAGGCCGTGGCAATGACCTTCTGGCCTCGGTCGTGCCCGTCCTGGCCCATCTTGGCCACGAGGATGCGCGGGCGACGGCCATCGGCCTGTTCAAAGGCCTCGACCATGGCCTTGGCGGCAGCGGTTTGCGGATTGGCAGCAGCTTCGCGCAAATAGACCCCCGAAATGGTGCGGATTTCCGCTTTGTGACGGCCAAAGACCTTTTCTAGGGCCAAGCTGATCTCGCCGACCGTTGCCATGGCGCGGGCCGCATCGACCGCCAGAGCCAGCAGATTGCCCGTGCCGCGTGCGCCTTCGGTCAGGGCGTTCAGCGCAGCCTCGACCTTTGCCGGATCGCGTTCGGCCTTGAGGCGGGCCAGCTTTTCGAGCTGTTGCTCACGCACCGACGTATTATCGACCTTAAGCACTGGAATATCGTCGGCCACTTCAGGCTTGTAGCTGTTGACGCCCACGACCGACTGACGACCGGCATCGATCCGGGCCTGGGTCTTGGCCGCAGCCTCTTCGATCCGCAGTTTGGGCACGCCCTGTTCAATCGCCTTTGCCATACCGCCGAGGCTTTCGATCTCGGCAATATGCTCCAGCGCGCGGGCCGCCAGATCGTGCGTCAGACGCTCGACATAGTAGCTGCCGCCCCAAGGGTCGATGACCTTGGTCAGACCGCTTTCGACCTGCAGGAATAGCTGCGTGTTGCGGGCAATCCGGGCCGAGAAGTCGGTGGGCAGGGCCAGGGCTTCATCAAGGCTGTTGGTGTGCAGCGATTGGGTCTGACCATTGGCAGCGGCCATGGCCTCAACACAGGTGCGCGGCACATTGTTGAACACGTCTTGCGCCGCCAGGCTCCAGCCCGAGGTCTGGGAGTGGGTGCGCAAGGAGAGCGACCGCGCATCCTGAGGGTCGAACGGCTTCATCAGCTTGGCCCAGATCAGGCGCGCGGCCCGCATCTTGGCCACCTCCATGAAATAGTTCATACCGATGGCCCAGAAGAACGACAGGCGCGGGGCGAAGGCGTCGACTGTCATGCCAGCCGCGATCCCGGCCTTCACATATTCGATTCCGTCGGCCAGCGTGTAGGCCAGTTCTAGGTCCGCCGTCGCGCCCGCTTCTTGCATGTGATAGCCGGAAATCGAGATCGAGTTGTACTTTGGCATTTCCTTGGAAGTGTATGAAAATATGTCGGAAATGATCCGCATGGAGGGGGCGGGCGGATAGATATAGGTGTTGCGGACCATGAACTCCTTGAGGATATCGTTCTGGATGGTCCCGGACAGTTTCGCCGCTGGGACGCCCTGTTCCTC
>CANCJE010000108.1 GCA_947378235.1 Caulobacteraceae bacterium
CGTATCCTGTCGGGCGTGTTCAGCGATGACCGCACCGCCGGACAGGTGACCACCGGCACGCCCCTCTCGCTGATGATCGAGAATATGGATCAGCGGTCCAAGGACTATTCCGAGATCGCGCGAGCCTTTCGCCCCGGCCATGCCGACCATGCCTATTTCGCCAAATATGGCGTGAGGGACTATCGCGGCGGCGGGCGCTCTTCGGCGCG
Source organism: Caulobacteraceae bacterium (assembly GCA_947378235.1). Taxonomy (GTDB): domain Bacteria; phylum Pseudomonadota; class Alphaproteobacteria; order Caulobacterales; family Caulobacteraceae; genus CAISGS01. The sequence continues at coordinate 210 of CANCJE010000108.1, forward strand.
TGAGACCGCAGCCCGCGTTGCAGGCGGTGCCGTGGCGCGCAAGATTCTGGGCGATGGGGTTCGCATTCGCGCGGCTTTGGTTCAGATCGGACCGCACGCTATTGACCGGTCCCGCTGGGACTGGGACCAGTGCGAACAGAACCCTTTCTGGTGCCCCGATGCCCAGACCGCAGCCCTGTGGGAAGACTATCTGGACGGGGTGCGCAAGGCGGGCTCCTCCATCGGGGCCGTGGTTGAGGTGGTGGCCGAGGGCGTTCCTGCCGGTTGGGGCGCGCCGCTCTATGGCAAGCTTGATGCGGAATTGGCCGGTGCCCTGATGTCGATCAATGCCGCCAAGGGCGTCGAGATCGGCGCGGGCTTTGACGCCGCCACCCTGTCAGGCGAAGACAATGCCGATCAGATGCGCATGGGCCCCGACGGCCCGGTCTTTGGCTCAAACCATGCGGGCGGCGTGCTTGGCGGCATCTCGACGGGTCAGGCCGTGGTGGCGCGCGTCGCCTTCAAGCCGACCAGTTCCATCCTGTCCCCGCGCCACACGGTCAACGAAGACGGCCAAGAGGTCGATCTGCGCACCAAGGGCCGTCATGATCCTTGCGTGGGTATTCGTGCTGTTCCCGTGGTCGAGGCCATGACCGCCTGCGTGCTTGCCGACGCCTTCTTGCGCCATCGCGGCCAGACCGGCGGCGGAGCCTTCGTGCCGGGCGGTCAGGGGCGGGTCTGAGCCTATATTTACGACGAAGGGGTCGTTTAAGAATGAAGGGGAGCAGATGTAACCCCCTCACCCAACCCTCTCCCCCAAGGGGGCGAGGGCTTGGCACCTCTTAGCCCTCGCCCTGTGGGAGAGGGTTGGGTGAGGGCCTTGTTTGTTTTCCTTAAACAAGACCCCCCGCTGCGCGGGTACTTCCCCCAAGGGGGGAAGATTAAGCATCAATGATCTCCCCCCCCTCATCCATGTTCCCCGCGAAGGCGGGGACCCAGACCCTTGCACTCAGGCGGGAAACGCCCCCCGCTTTTGTGGGGAACGTGGCGGAAAGATCGTGGATGAACACCCCCCACTCCCAACCCTCTCCCCCTCAAGGGGGGAAAGGGCTTTCAGTGAACTGCGTCATTGCGAGCGTAGCGAATCAACCCCCTACCCCCACTGCGCGGGTACTCCCCCAGAGGGGGAAGATTTAGAGCTCCAAGATCTTCCACCTCTGGGGGAAGTGGCCCGAAGGGTCGTAGGGGGCCTTGTTTCCACCTTTTCGCCACACAACCAGTTGCAATATAATCCAGCCTCCCTATCTGACCCTTGAACAGCAAACAGGAACCATCCCATGATCGAGCGTCGCGCCTTTGAAGAGCTGGGCCATGCCAACCATGGTTGGCTCAATGCCCGGCACCATTTCTCGTTTGGTAATTGGTACGATCCCAAGCGTATGGGCTGGGGTGCTCTACGGGTCTGGAACGACGATGAGATTGCGCCGCAGACGGGCTTTGCGCCTCACCCCCATTCGGACATGGAGATCATCACCTATGTCCGCAGCGGGGCCATCACCCATCAGGACAGTATGGGCAATAGTGGCCGCACCGAAGCGGGCGATGTTCAGGTGATGAGTGCGGGCGCAGGCGTGCGGCACTCTGAATATAATCGCGAAGATGAGACCACGACCCTGTTCCAGATTTGGATCGAGCCCAAGACCCGGGGCGGTGAACCGTCATGGGGAGCCAAGCCCTTCCCCAAGTCCGACCGGTCTGGACGGTTCGTGGCCCTGGCCAGCGGCTTTGCTGATGATGAAGGGGCCCTGCCGATCCGTGCCGAAGCGCGGGTTCTGGGGGCCACCCTCAAGACGGATGAGACCATGACCTATGAACTGGGCGTTGGCCGTCATGCCTATTTAACGGTCGCAGCGGGCTCGGTTGAGGTCAATGGTCTGCAGTTGAACCCTCGCGATGGAGCCGCCGTCTTTGACGAAGCGACCCTGACCTTTACCGCCCACAGCGATGCCGAAATTGTTCTTGTGGATGCGCTTTAGGCCGCAGGGCTAATCCTTTGACGACAGGGCGGCGGTCGCTATGGTGCGGCCAAGTTCAGGCTGGCCTTTGCCGCCGCCCATCGCAAGGATCCACCCATGACCGGTACATTCTCCGCAAAGCCCTTTGCCGCTAGCGCCTTGCTGGCCGCCTTCGTGACCTGCGCCCCTGTGACGGCCCTCGCGGCGCCCAAGACCGCGCCGACCATCACGGTGGATGCCAAACAGTCGGCAGCGGCGCTGGAGATGTACAAGACCTCCATCGGCTATCGCACGGTTCAAGGTCAGGGCCAGATCCCCGCCTACGCCGCCTATTTGAAAAAGGCACTGGTCGCGGGCGGATTTGCGGACGCCGATGTCACCATCGAAAAGATCGGTGAGACCGCCACCCTGACCGCTCGCTATCGCGGCAATGGTTCCAAGAAGCCCATGCTGCTGTCTGGCCATATGGATGTGGTCGAGGCCAAGGCCGCCGACTGGGTGCGCGATCCCTTCACCGCCGTGGTTGAGAATGGCTATGTCTATGGCCGAGGGGCCTCGGACATGAAGTTCGACGTGGTGATGTTGGTCTCCACCCTGATCAAGCTGAAACAGGAAGGCTTCAAGCCGAGCCGCGACATCGTTCTGGCCCTGTCTGGCGACGAAGAAACCGACATGTTCACCAGCCAAAAGCTGGCCAAGCAACTGGTCGGAGCGGAGTTCGCCATTAATGCCGATGCGGGCGGCGGCATGCTCGATGATGCGGGCAAGCCCGTGGTCTATCAGGTGCAGGCGGGCGAAAAGACCTATGCCGATTTCGATATTACGATCACCAATCCCGGCGGCCACAGCTCACGCCCCGGCGCAACCAACGCCATATATGATCTGGCCAAGATTATCGACCGGATTGGAGCCTACAAATTCCCAGCCCAGCCCAACGAGCTGACCGTCGGCTATTTCAAGGCCACTGGAGCCAAGACGCCCGGCCCGATCGGCCAAGCCATGCTGGCCTATGCCAATAACCCTGCTGACACTGCCGCGTCCGATCTGTTGTCGGCTGAGCCAGAATATATTGGACAGGTGCGCACCACCTGCGTGGCGACCATGCTGCGCGGCGGCCATGCGCTCAATGCCCTACCGCAAGCCGCGACCGTGTCGGTCAATTGCCGGATCATGCCGGGCGTTTCCATTGCCACCATTAAGTCGACCCTTCAGACCATCATCGCCAATCCAGCTGCGACCATCACCGTTCTGGGTGAGCCCGCAGCGAGCGACGCCTCGCCCCTTCGCCCGGACGTGATGGGCGCAATCCGCACCGCCATTGACCGCCGCGCGCCCGGCCTTCCCATCGTGCCGCAAATGTCGCCGGGTGCCACGGACAGCCTCTATTTCCGCGCGGCGGGCATCCCCAGCTATGGCCTGTCGGGCATGTTCATGAACCCCGCCGATGATTTCGCCCACGGCCTCAATGAGCGCGCACCCGTCGCGGCCATCGATGGCGCACTGGACCAGTGGCACACGGTGATCTCGATCTTGGCGAAGTAGGGGGTCTTGTTTAAGAAAAAAACAAGGCCCTCACCCAACCCTCTCCCACAGGGAGAGGGCTAAGAACGAACGGATAAGCCCTCGCCCCCTTGGGGGAGAGGGTAGGGTGAGGGGGTCATCCACTCGCCTCGCATTCATCCTAACCTTACGCCCGCCAAAGCACGGGTTGCACCACGAACGAAAAGGCGGTGTGAACGGGTCTGGGTCCCCGCCTGCGCGGGGAATACGGGATGTGGTGGGGTAAGGTAGGGGGTCTTTTGACGCGGTAAAACGGATGAACGTTGAAGCTCCGTCCAATCCCCGATAAGCACCGCACTGAGAGTTCCCAAGGACCACCCCATGCCCAATGCCCATCGCAATGAAGACCTCGATCGCGACGCCGATTGGAGCCTTCCGGCATGGCTCTATAACGATCCCGAATTTTTTGCGGTCGAGATGAAGCGGGTCATGCGGCCCTCTTGGCAAGTGGTCTGTCACATCAGCGACGTGCCCAATATCGGCGACTATCACACCTTCGATTTTCTGGGCGAGAGCCTCCTTGTTGTGCGCGGCGAGGACCAGAAGATCCGAGCCATGGCCAATGTCTGTCGCCATCGCGGCTCGCGGCTGGTTGATGGTCCATCAGGCTGCGCGCGCAAGCTGGTCTGTCCCTATCATGCCTGGTCCTATGAGCTAGATGGCCGCCTGACGGGCGTGCCCATGCGCGGCACCTATCCCAGTCTTGAGATGGAGAAGCTGACCCTTCCCGCCGTTGATTGTGAGATTTTCCAAGGCTTTATCTTTGTGCGCCTCGAGGGCGATGGCCCCACCGTGGCCGAGATGATGGCCCCCTATCTGTCGCAGATCGAGCCCTATCGCTTTGAAGAGATGCGCGCCTTTGGCCGCGTCACCCTGCGCCCGCGTCCGGTCAACTGGAAGAACGTGGCGGATAACTATTCGGACGGACTGCATATCAAGGTCGCCCATCCAGGCCTAACGCGCCTGTTTGGCCGCAGCTATGGCGTCGAGGCCGAGCCTTGGGTAGACCGCATGTGGGGCGAGTTGATGGACCGGCCCTCCGCCAACCCGTCTGAGCGGATGTATCAGCATCTCTTGCCGCGCGTGGACCATCTGCCGCAGGCCAATCAGAAGCTCTGGCTCTATTTCAAGCTCTGGCCCAATGTCGCCTTCGATATCTATCCCGATCAGGTCGATTTCATGCAGTTCCTGCCGATCTCGCCGACCGAAACCCTGATCCGTGAAATTGCCTATGCCCTGCCCGACGAACGCCGCGAGATGAAGGCGGCGCGCTATCTCAATTGGCGCATCAACCGTCAGGTCAATGCCGAGGACACAGTCCTGATCGAGCGGGTTCAGCAAGGCATGGCCTCACCGACCTTCAGCGTTGGCCCGCTAAGCGATACCGAGGTCTGTTTGCGCGGCTTTGGCCAGAAACTGCGCGGCCTGATCCCCGAGGCGAGACAGCACCAGCCCCCGCCCGCCGGCTGGAGCCACCGCCCCACCACCCCATCCGCTTCCTGAGCCTATAGAAGAGCCACCATGTCCAAGCCTTATGACGCCGTTATCATCGGAGGCGGCCACAATGGTCTGACCTGCGCCTTCTATCTGGCCAAGACCGGTCTCAAGGTTCGGGTTCTGGAACGGCGCGAGGTGGTCGGCGGCGCGGCGGTGACTGAAGAGTTCCATCCCGGTTTCCGCAACTCTGTCGCCAGCTATACAGTCAGCCTGCTGAACCCCAAGGTCATTGCCGACATGAAGCTGGCCGAGCGCGGCCTGCGCATCATCGAGCGGCCGATCTCCAACTTCCTACCACAGGAAGACGGCGGCTATCTCAAGCTCGGCGGCGGGCTGCAGCGCACGCAAGAGGAGTTCCGCAAATTCTCGGCCAAGGATGCCGAGACCCTGCCCGACTATTACGACATGCTCGACGTGGTGGCCGACGTGCTGCGCGACCTGGCCATGCAGACCCCGCCCGACGTCACCGGCGGCCTGCCCGCCCTGATCGCCGCCGCCAGCCAAGGCCGCAAGCTGGCGGGGCTTGGCCTGTCGCAGCAGCGCGACGTGCTCGACCTCTTCACCAAGAGCGCCCGCACCTTCCTCGATAGCTGGTTCGAGAGCGAAGCCGTCAAGGCGGCGTTCGGCTTTGACGCCGTCGTCGGCAACTATGCCAGCCCAGATACCCCCGGCTCAGCCTATGTCCTGCTGCACCACGTCTTTGGTGAGGTGAACGGCAAGAAGGGCGCTTGGGGCCATGCGGTCGGCGGTATGGGGGCCATCACCACGGCCATGCGCGAAGCCTGCGAAGAGGCGGGCGTCGAGATCAGCCTAGAGGCGCCCGTCGCTCAGGTTCTGGTCGATGGCGACCGCGCCGTCGGCGTGCGGCTCGAGTCGGGGCAAGAGCTGTTCGGGGCCTCCATCGTGTCCAATGTCGGGCCGCGCATGCTCTATGAGCGCCTGATCGACCCGTCGGACCTGTCACCAGAATTTCGCCGCCGGGTTTCGGCCTATAAGTGCGGCTCGGGCACCTTCCGCATGAATGTGGCCCTGTCAGAACTGCCCGACTTCACCTGCCTTCCGGGCAAGACCGTCGGTGAACATCATCAGAGCGGTATCATCCTGGCCCCCACCTTGGACTATATGGACAAGGCCTTCATGGATGCGCGCCAGTTTGGCTGGTCCAAGAAACCGATTGTCGAGATCCTGATCCCCAGCACGGTGGATGACAGCCTCGCCCCTCCCGGCCAGCATGTGGCTAGCCTGTTCTGCCAGCAGTTCGCCCCCGTCCTGCCCGATGGCCGCAACTGGGATGACGAGCGCGAGGCTGCTGCCGACCTGATCATCGACACGGTCAATGACTATGCCCCCAACTTCAAGGCCTCGGTTCTGGGCCGGATGATCCTGTCGCCCATGGATCTGGAGCGCAAGTTCGGCCTGATCGGCGGCGACATCATGCACGGGGCCATGTCGCTCGATCAGCTCTGGGCGGCGCGGCCTTTCTTGGGCAATGGCGACTATCGCGGGCCGCTCAAGGGTCTCTATATGTGCGGCGCCGGTGCCCATCCCGGCGGCGGCGTCACCGGTGCGCCGGGCCACAATGCGGCAAAAGAAATCCTCAAGGATCGCAGTTTCATTGGAAAGCTGCTGCGCCGGGTCTAGGTCATGCAGTGAACCCTTAAGGTCATGATCAATTCTCATGACCCAAAGGGTGATCGCTGAGATAGGTTTGCGCCATGAGTGAATTTGATTTCGACGCTGTTGTGATCGGGGCCGGGGCTGTGGGTCTGGCCACCGGCTATGCCCTGTCGCGCCGTGGCCTTTCGGTCGTGGTGATTGAACGGGAAAAGGCCATCGGTCAGGGCGTCTCGGCCCGCAATTCTGAGGTGGTCCATGCTGGGCTCTACTATCCGACAGGATCGCTGAAGGCGCGCCTGTGCGTCGAGGGCCGCCGCCTGCTCTATCCGTTCTTGGACGCGCACAATGTCGCCTATGACCGGTGCGGCAAGCTGGTCGTCGCGACCGAAGAGGCTGAAATTCCACGCCTCGATACCATTCTTGAACAGGCCAAGATCAATGATGTCGAGGGCATGCGGGTCCTGACCGCTGCCCAGACCTTGGCGTTGGAGCCAGAAGTTCGCGCCGTCATGGCGCTGGAATCTCCCGAAAGCGGTGTCTTTGACAGCCACGGCTATATGGTCGCCCTGCAAGGCGAGATCGAGGCGGCTGGCGGCGCGGTCGTGGTCGCCACACCGTTCCTCAAGGCCGAGCCCCTCGCCAGCGGCGGATTTCGCGTCCTGACCGGCGGGTTGGAGGCGGCGGACCTGACCTGCCGTTATCTGGTCACCTGCGCCGGCCTGGGTGCGCAAGATGCCGCCGCCAAGATCGAAGGCTTTCCCAAAGATCAGATCCCCAAGCTGCACTATGGCAAGGGTGTCTATTTCGTCCTGTCCGGGCGCAAGGCCCCGTTCCAACGGCTGGTCTATCCGCCGCCGATCCCCGGCGCTCTTGGCGTGCACTATCGCCGCGACCTTGGCGGCCAAGCCATTTTTGGCCCCGATCTGGCCTATGTCGAGACCGAGGACTACAGCGTCGATCCGGCTAGGGCCGAAGGCTTCTATAGCTATGTGCGCAAGTTCTGGCCCGACCTTCCCGATGGGGGCCTGACGCCCGACTATGCCGGTATCCGCCCCAAGATCCACGGCCCCGGCGAAGCCCAGCCCGACTTCCGGTTAGATGCCGCCAAGGACCACGGTATCGAAGGCTTGATTGCCATGTTCGGCATCGAAAGCCCGGGCCTGACCAGTTCATTGGCGCTTGGTGAAGAGGCCGCCAAGAGGCTAGGGCTTTAGGGAGATAAGAGGGTCACACCCTCCTCCCATGTTCCCCGCGCAGGCGGGGACCCAGACCCTTACGCACAGGCCGGAATCGATCATCTGGATCCCCGCCTTCGCGGGGAACGCGGATAAAAAGCTGTTTCTTAAACAAGGCCCTTTCCCCAGTCTTGGAGACAAGGTTGGGCTTGTCGGTCAGGGACCTCGACAGGGTTTGCACTTTCCTCTTAAACAGACCAAACAGAACAACGGCCCGAGGACCACCCATGAGCCAGACCATCACCCTGACCAGCGCCCATGATGGGTTCAGCTTCACCGCCCTTCATGCTGAGGCTCAAGGCCAGCGCCGGGGCGGGGTTGTCATCATCCAAGAGATTTTTGGCATAGACGAATATGTGCAGGCCGATGTGGAGCGCTGGAGCGCCCTTGGCTTCGAAGCCTTGGCCCCCTCGATGTTCGACCGCCAAGAGGTCGGTTTTACCGCTGCCCATGACCCAGAGGGGCTACAGGCCGGGTTCAAACATGCCGTGGCCAATGGGCTCGACAATGCCATGGGCGACCTAGCGGCCTGCGTGAACCATCTCAAGGATAAGGGCCCGGTCTTTATGGTCGGCTATTGCTATGGCGGGGCCATGACCTGGCAGGCGGCAGGCCGGATTGACGGTATCTCCGCAGGGTCGAGCTATTATGGCGGTCAGGTTGCTGCCAGCGCCAGCTTGACGCCTAAGTGCCCGGTGATCTGTCACTTTGGCCGCAAGGACGGGCACATCCCGGCTGATGAGACCAAGGCGGCGATCAATGCCGCCCAGCCTCAGGTGCCGGTCTATAT
>CANCJE010000109.1 GCA_947378235.1 Caulobacteraceae bacterium
GTTTGGCCTTGGCTAGCACTGGCGCTTTGGAGCCTGGTGAGCATGGCCTGGTCGCCGCTGATCAAGGCGTTGAGCCTTGCCGCGCTGTTCACGGATTTCGAAAAGCAAACCGCTTTGAAACTGGTCTTGCAGGCTGTTCTCTATGGCGCATTCGTCATGGCGGCGGCAAGTCTGCCCCAGACCCTTGCGCGGCGTGCCCTGACCGGATTTGCGGTCGGCATGGTGGCCGTGGCGGCCCTGATCCTTGTCGAGGGATCATACGGCGCGGCGATCTACCAAAGACTAAAGCTCGCCATTGGTGACCCGATCCGGCCCGACCTTGCCGTGAAGAACGTGGCTCAAGCGACCTATATCTTGGCCCTCTTTTGCTGGCCCGCTGCCCTTTTCCTCGCAAGCCGATTTGCCAAGGGGCTGAGCCAGTGGATGATCGGCACCCTCTTTATCGGGCTTGTCGCAGCCGCTGTGCAGATGAGTGCCGATGCCGCTTTGGCAGGGCTGGCCGTGGGCCTATTGGCCTATTGCGCGGTGGCCATGACGGGGCGATTGGCGATCCTGCTCTTAGTCGCGGCAACGACGCTCTATTGGGTGGCGGCACCGCTCCTTGTGCTCATAGCGGTCGATCATGGCCTGTTCCTTCGCGCTCAAGCCGTGCTGGGGGCCTCATGGGACGCGCGACTTGATATCTGGAGCTTTGCCACAGCGCGGATTATGGAACAGCCGCTTTTGGGTTGGGGGCTGGATGCCAGTCGGACCTTTGGCAATGCCATTCCCCTTCACACCCATGATGGGGCGCTGCAGGTCTGGCTGGAGTTGGGGGCTGTTGGCGCGCTGATGATGGCCACGGCTTGGCTATTTTTGCTCAAGATCATCTATGATCTGGTCGAGGTTGATCGCCGTCTTGCGGCTGTCGCGGCGGCCAGCGCCTGTGCCTATCTGATGATCGGCGCGGTCAGTTTCGGCGTCTGGCAAGAATGGTGGCTTGCCCTTGGGGCCTTGGCCTTCGCCGTGATCGTCGCTCTCAAGCGCGTTCGTCCTGCCGCCCAAAACCTCTGGTTAGAACCAACCCATTAAGGGTTACTTCGCTTTCTTGCGGCAAGTTTTTGCCTTAGCGCTGCCGCTGGTCTATAAGCCCAGCCTTGTCATTTTCGAGTATTTGCCATGACCGACCGTTGGACTCCCCAGTCTTGGAGACAAAAGCCCGCCAAGCATGTGCCCACCGACTATCCGGATGGCGCAGCGCTGGAGCGTGTCGAGCAGACCTTGCGTTCGATGCCGCCGTTGGTTTTTGCCGGTGAGGCGCGGCGTTTGAAGTCGCTGCTTGGGGATGTGGCCGAGGGTAAGGCGTTCCTGCTTCAGGGCGGAGACTGCGCCGAAAGCTTTAAAGAGTTCCATGCCGACAATATCCGCGACACCTTCCGCCTGATCTTGCAGATGGCGGTGGTCATGACCTTTGCCGGTGGCAAGCCGGTGGTGAAGGTCGGCCGGATTGCGGGCCAATTTGCCAAGCCGCGTTCAGAGCCCATCGAGACGATTGATGGCGTGACCCTGCCATCCTATCGCGGTGACATCATCAACGGCATGGACTTTGAGCCAGAGCAGCGTGCGCCCGATCCTGAGCGTCTGCTCAAGGCCTATGGCCAGTCTGCGGCGACCTTGAACCTGCTGCGCGCCTTTGCGGGCGGCGGCTATGCAGACCTCTACAATATCCACCGCTGGACCCTTGGTTTCGTGGCCGATAGCCCGCAAGGTGCCCGCTATAAGGAACTGTCAGAGAAGATCTCTGAGTCCTTGGCCTTTATGAGCGCGATTGGCATCACGCCTGAGACACAGCCGGATTTGCGCCGGGTGGAGTTCTTCACCAGCCACGAGGCCCTGCTCTTGGGCTTTGAAGAGGCCATGACCCGCGTCGATTCCACCTCTGGCGACTGGTACGACACCTCGGCCCACATGCTGTGGATCGGTGAGCGCACGCGCCAACTGGATGGAGCGCATATTGAATATATGCGCGGCATCAAGAACCCTATCGGTGTTAAGTGCGGCCCGACCATGGAGCCGGATGACCTGCTGCGCCTGATCGATGCGTTGAACCCTCACAACGAGGCGGGGCGACTGACCCTGATTGGACGTTTCGGGTCTGACAAGATTGCCGATCGTCTGCCACGCCTGATGGCGGCGACCAAGAGGGCCGGACGCTCGGTGGTTTGGTCGACGGACCCCATGCACGGTAACACCTTGAAGGCCTCTAATGGCTACAAGACCCGTCCCTTTGACCGTGTCCTGAGCGAGGTGCGCAGCTTCATCGAGGTCGCGCAGGCCGAAGGGGTTCACCCCGGCGGCGTCCATCTGGAAATGACCGGTCAGAACGTCACTGAGTGCATCGGCGGCGCGCGGGCCCTGTCAGAGGACGAGCTGTCCCACCGCTATCACACCCATTGCGATCCCCGCCTCAATGCCGATCAGGCCTTGGAGCTATCGTTCCTCGTGGCTGAGAAGCTAAAGAGCGCCCGCATGGCTGACGCTCTGGCTAAGGCTGTAGGCTAGGACGGATCGGGAATCGTCGCCTTCAGCCTTTTTCCGGCTGAGGCGCGCGGTCCCTTGGCCTCGTGCAGGGTTCCGGCCACGCCGAGGCCCCAAGCGGGCATATTGTTATAGACGTTCTCATATTGGCCGGGCGAGATCAGATAGGTCTCGTGCCAGATGCCGACATCTCCGTCTGACCCAATGCTCTTGTTGAAGGCTTGCCAGGCGGGCAGGTGAGCCCTGTCCTTATCCTTGGCATAGGCCTCTAGGTCTTCGAAGCTGCGCCAATATTGCGTGACCACGATATTGGGGAAGGCGAACAGGGTCTGGGCATGGAGCATGCCCAGTTCTGGGTTCTTATAGAGCTCGATGATCATGCGCGGCATGGCGGTGGCAACCGGCCACCACTTCCAAACCTTCCACCATCTGTTGACCCTCATACCGATCAGGAACAGCACAAAGCTGCCATCGGCTTCTGCGGCCATGCGGTGTTGAATGATCTTGGCCATGGGGGCGTCTCCTGAGGTGCCCCAATGTGTACGTTTATTCTAAAGGGCGTCAATCGGTCGTTGATCAGGCAACGTGGCGGCCATTATCCGTCACCAGGGCCGGGAAGGCGGCTGGGCGGTAGGCGGTGCGGTCAGCATGGGACAGGGTTAGGCCACCGATGCGGATATCATCGCCCTCGAACTGTGCGGTCAGGGGCTGGAGCAGGCATAGGAAGCGATCACTGAGGCCGGACGGGCCGGTGAGGGGCGCTAGCATCAACTGATAGTGCCGCTCTGACCCCTTTTGGGTCTGTCCTTGAAGCGAGAGGACGCAAGGCTCGACCTGAACGCGGCTATTTTCAATTAGTCCCGAAATGATCGCGTGGCTGTCCCTATCAAAGAGATCGAGAAGATTTCGCCCATGCGGGGATCGACCCAGAGTGAGATCGACAAAGCCACCGGCCAAACGGATCGGATAGGCCCCCTTGGCTTGGCGGCCGACGATCAGAATCTGGGGCAGGATGGACAAGAAATCACCAGGATAGATGGCAGCCCTGAGCGGCGCTTTGAATCCAGCCTTCTTGCCTGACCAGTAGCCGATCAGTTCGGTGATGTTCTTATGGTGAGTCATAGCCTGCTTTCCGTCACGTGGCGGCACAATGAAGTTCCGCATGAGGCTTGCAGGCGCGTTCCGTGCCAGCGCTTTCTGTGCCGTTTTGGATCAGTTGGAAGGCTTGGGATCGAAGCGGCTGTTTCGGCGCGCCTCGATCCCTTTTGCTGTCGTCAGTCTTAGTTGACCTTTTCCGGCACGACCTGAAGCCGCCAAGCCTTGTCAGGGGTCAGGTAGGCCTTGGCCAACTTTTGGATGTCTGCCGGTGTAATCTTGGCAATCTGTGCTAGCCGCGACCGTTCTGCTGGTAGGCTATAGCCATCGGTTTGCGCGCCGGACAGAACGCCGATCCAATAGGCGTTGCTCTGACGATCCTTTTCGATCCCTTCGAGCTTCGGTTTTTTGGCGCGGTCGAGCTCGTCTTGGCTGATCGGCGTATCGCGAAGGTCGGCGGCAATCTTATTCAGATCGGCAAAGAAACCCGCCAGCCGCTCCGGGGGTGTTTCCACGCCGGCTGAGATATAGCCATAGCCCGGATAGACCTCAGAGCTTTCGGAATCGGTCCAAGGCGAATAGGTCGCGCCCTGCTTTTCACGGAACTCGTCGGTCATCCGCAGGTTCAGAACCTCGCTCAGCAGCTCGAATGTACGAGCCTCCTGCATATTGCTGGCAAAGTCATGGGTCGGCCAGGCGACAAAGCCAATGGCCTGATCAGGCCGCCCCTTGTGGGTCAAGAGAACCGGCTTTTCCGTCGCCTTAGGGAAGCTCACCACCTTGCCATCAGCAGGCGTGATCTGATCAGGGCGAGCGGTAAGGGCCCCGAACGTCGCGGAGACAGCCTCAATCGCACGGTCAACCGTGATGTCCCCCACCACGACAATCTCGATCGGGCCTTGAGTCAGATCAGGCTCGACCATGGCCTGGAAGTCCTCAGCCTTGGCATTGCTGATCTCTTCATTGGTCGGGAAGGCCCAGCGGCGATCATTATTGTAGAGCAGACGGCGCAGGTTGCGGGACATGATCCCGCCCGGCGTTGCGTCTAACTGAGCATTGGCCGAGCTATAGATGCTCTTGGCCCGCCGCACGCCCAAGGTCCGCCAGCCGGGCTCTTTGATATAGGCGGCGAGCAGTTGCAGTTGGATATCAAGGTCTTGCGGCCGGGTAATACCGTCCATTATCGCCGCGTCATCGCCAAGCGCCAATCCGCTGCTGTAGATCTTGCCGGTAAACAGCTTTTCCAGCTGTTCATTGGTGATGTCGCTTAGGCCGCCCTCGGTAAAGGCCCAGCCGGGCATCCAGCCGAGCCCATCCTTGTCCTTGGGAAGGTCAAGCTTGCCATTGCCCATGCGCACGCGAATACGGATCTGATCCTGCGTGAACTTGGTTTGCTTCACCGTTAGGCGAAGTCCGTTGTTAAAGCGCAGGAACACCGTGTCTAAATCCGCAATTTCCTGTCGATCCACGACCTGACCCGGCGTGCCAAACTTGTCATGGGTCCAGGTTACCGCCTCTTGCACGGTGGGCGCTGTGATCGGGAGGGCGTCGGCTTCTTTGAACGCTTCGAGCACAGTCTTTTCGCCACCCTTAATTTCAGTCGGGGAGGCAACGAGGATCAGAGGGCCTGATCCACTGAAGGCCTGACGCACGTGGGCAGAGACGATGTCAGCCTTGAGGCCCTTTACCGTCTGCTCAAACAGATCCAGGTCCTGCTGGGGGCTGGTCACCACCTTGCGATCGTCGACAGACCCGATCAGGCCGTTGGCGAGCGCCGTCGTGCGGCGGGTCTTGGCCTGCGCGACCTTTGCGGTCAGATCGGCGCGCGTCTCGGTGATTTCACGGTCCAATTCGTCCTGCATGATGCCAAACTTCAGGACACGGCGCAGTTCGACATAGACCGCAGTCATGCCCTGCTTCCAGTTTTCGGGCTGAAGATTGGCATAGAGGGTTGCGCCCTTGGCCGAATGGACCTCATCGGCATATTCGGTGCCGGCGGCAATGAAGGCTGGAACTGCGCTGCGGGCCATGGCTTCAAGGCGGCGGTTGAGCACGGCAAGACCCAAGGAGTCGATTAGCTCCTGTTGGCGACGGTTGACACTGTCAGCGCTCAAGTCGGCGGGCTTGCGCCAGCTGATCTGAAGGGCGTTGGGCGTGCCCGCCTGCACGACAACCATCGCTTCCGGTCCGCGCTTCAGGGGCTGGCCGAGTTTAGGCTCAGAGCCGACCGGTCCTGCAGCCTTCCAATCACTAAACCGCGCCTTGATCTTGGCTTCCATCTGATCGAGATCGAAATCACCAGCAATCACCATCACCGCCCGATCTGGGCGATAATATTTGCCGTAAAAATCGGCGATCTGATCGCGTGATGCGGTCTTTAAAATGTCTACACTGCCAATGGGCAGTCGCTTAGAGGCCAACTGACCGTTCATGAAGAAGCCAATGCTCTTTCTGAACACCTGATAGCCTGGGCTGTCGCGTGTCCGTTCCTCCGACAGGACCACCCCGCGCTCACGATCTACGGCCGCTTGGCTGATGGTCAGTTCGCTGGCGGTCTCGCGCATAAGCTTGAGGCTGACGTCAACGGTCTCATCATCGGTCTTGGGCAGGTCGAGCTTGTAGACCGTCTCAGTCCATGAGGTGGAGGCATTGGTATCGGCCCCAAAGGCGAGGCCATGACGCTCTAGGATCTTAACCATCTCGCCCTCGGGCACATTGCGCGAGCCGTTAAAGGCCATGTGCTCGAGAAAGTGTGCCAAACCCTGTTGCGCGTCCGTCTCCATCAGCGAGCCCGCGTCAAAGCGTAGGCGAATAGAGGCCTGACCGGTCGGGGTCGCATTCTTCATCAGGGCATAGCGCATGCCATTGGGCAGGGTGCCAAACCGCACATCGGGATCGGCGGCCACATCCGAGTAGGATTGCGGCCAGCCACCCTTGCGCGCCTTGATCGCCATCGAAGGGCGCGCCGAGATCTTGATAGGCTCTGCCTTTTGAGTTTGTGCCTTATCTGTAGGCTTCGACACTGGCGGGCTCGGAAGATTTATGCTCGCACAGGCCGTCAAGGCGAGGCTGCATCCGGCCAACAGTGCCAATTTAGAGATCCGAGTCATGTCAGAAAACCTATCCGAATGGGAGGGAAACGACCCTTTTACCGCGCATTGCGGCGCTTACAAGGCAAGCCTATGGCTGGGTGATGGCGATTGTGCAACGGGGTTCGCTCTACCTCAAGGACTATCATTTGATTGGCTGAGCGGCTGTCCCAAAGGTCTATTTTGATGACGTGATGGCGATGAAAAGGCTAGGACCTTTGTGGAGTGGACGGCATAGCCCAAACCAAGATGGCGGGGCTGTTCCACGGCCTCGGTTCTCCGAGCCGACCCCGACGGAGTTGAGGATCATGGATGAACTCAAACAGCCGGCCATCAAGGCCCCTTGGCCCGTGGTCCTTCTGGTCCTGACGCTATTGGGGGGCTATCTGGCTCAGTCCATGGCGACGGACGAGACGGCGTTGATCCTAAACTATGGATTTGCACCGGCGATGCTCAATGAGGGACGATATCTTCCGCTGGTCACCGCCATTTTTCTTCATGGCGGCTGGGCCCATGCGGGCATGAATGCCTTGGGCGCGCTCGCCTTTGGTGCGCCGACGGCAAGGCTGCTGGGTTTGGGCTATCAATCCGCGCAGGGGAGGGCGAGCGCCATTGGAGGCGTGGCCTTCGTGCTGTTCTTTCTCATCTGTGGTGTGCTGGGCAGTCTGGGCTACGGACTCGTGCATCAGTCGAGCCAAGTCATCTTGATCGGGGCGTCGGGAGGCGTCGCGGGGTTAATGGGGGCCGCATCGCGCATGATCGATCGGCCCATTGGCCTGTCGCCCTATAGAGGTCGCACCGTCATTGGCATGGCCGCAGCATGGATTATCGTCAATCTGTTAATGGCCTTGACCGGTTTGGCGCCTGGAACCGGAGGCATCCCAATCGCTTGGGAAGCCCATCTCTTTGGCTATGCGGCGGGTCTGATCCTGATTGAACCTGTGGCGCGGCTCATGGGCGCGCAGACCAATAACACGATTGAGTGAGCGTCATTGCGCAAGGCTTAGGTTTGGAGGAGGCTTCTCAAAAGACCATAAATCGCGGAGGACCGTCCATGCTCGTCTGTCAGATCTTGAAGTCTAAAGGGGATCTCGTCTTTACCGCCAGGCCCGACGAAACGGTGGGCGCCGCTGCGGCCCTGCTCTATTCTCGCAAGGTCGGGGCCATGGTCGTGCTTGATGGGCAAGACCAGGTGGTCGGCATCATATCCGAGCGTGATATTGTCCGGGTTGTCGCCGAGCATGGCCATGTCGGGATGGGCCATCCCATTTCGTCCTATATGTCTAAAGAGGTGGTGTTTGCTTCGCCCACGGAGTTGGTTGATTCCTTGCTCGCGCGCATGACCGACCGCCGGATCCGCCACCTGCCCGTCGTCAAGGCGGGGCGCTTGGTCGGGATCGTGTCCATCGGGGATCTGGTCAAGTCTAAGATCGCAGAGACCGAAGCTGAAGCTGAACACCTCAAGGCCTATATTAGCGCAGGCTAAAGGGGCGGGACGGCCTCTGAAGCGAGGGCGTCGGCGAGGCTGTAACCTTCGAGCACATCGGATGTGGCATCGCGGGTCTTCATCAAAGCCTCTCGTAAGAGGCAGGTCTCGAGGCTTGGGCAGTCATCGCATTTGCGAAAGGCCATGCGGCTGACGCAGGGCGCGAGGGCAAGGGGGCCGTCAACAATACGAATGACATCGGCAAAGCTGATGTCACTAGGGGCACGGCCAAGGCGGTAGCCTCCAAACTTCCCGCGCTTACTCACGACGAGGCCGGTGAGGCTCAGTTGGAGAAGGATGGCTTCAAGGAACTTGCGGGGGGCATCGGCCTTTGCCGAGATATCACCGGATGTCAGTTGCACGCCCGGCTGCTCTTTGGCCAAGGCAATGAGGGCTCTTAGAGCGTAACGTGCTTTGTGTGACAGCATCAGTTTAGGTTCCCCGTCATCTCTGCAATAGGGGTAACGGTGAGGGGTTGGCAAGGGCTCGACCGCTTCAGCCCGGACGGGCCAATTGATTCGTACACAGGCAAATGGACCCTCGTCACAAAACCTTCTTGCCATAAATCCTATGCCATCCTAGAAGCCGCGCTCGCTGAGATGGCGGCCCGGGATTAGGGTTTGGGGGATGAAAGTTTTCCTTGCTTTATATGACGGGGTTGTTTAGTTTCCGCGACTTCTGAACGAAGAGAATTGA
>CANCJE010000110.1 GCA_947378235.1 Caulobacteraceae bacterium
TTCTGGATGCTGACGGACGGCATCATCGACGCCATCACAGTGGACCCAAACTGGGATGGCCCTCTAACGGCGGTCAGTCAGGTCAATGCCGATGTGTCGGCCATGATGATCGAGGCCATGCGTGTTCAGGCCGAAGGCGCGCCCGGGCTGTTGGAAAAGCTGATCCCCAACTATCCATTGGGCGGCAAACGCTCGGTTCGTGACAATGGCGTTTGGATCGGGGCCCTGCGCCGCGACAATGTCCATCTGGTCACCGAAGGCATTCAAGAGATCACCAAGACCGGCGTGGTCACTGCGGATGGGGTCGAGCATAAGGCTGATGTTATCATCTACGGAACTGGCTTTGAGGCCAGTGACTTCCTGCGCACCTTCAAGATCGTAGGGCGCGGAGGGGTGGAGTTGCACGACCAATGGGCGGGCGACGCCCGGGCCTATCTGGGTATGACGGTGCCAAACTTCCCCAACCTGTTTATCGTCTATGGTCCCAATACCAACATCGTCGTCAATGGCAGCATCATCTTCTTTAGTGAATGCAGCGTGCGTTATATTGTTGGTGCGATTGAGCTTCTGGCCAAGACCGGAAAGTCGGCCCTTGAGGCCAAGAAGGATGTCCATGACGCCTTCAATGAGAAGGTCGATGAAGCCAATGCGGGCATGGCCTGGGGCGTGCCTCAGGTATCCAGCTGGTACAAGAACGCCTCTGGCCGCGTCAGCCAAAACTGGCCCTTCCGCCTGATTGACTATTGGACCGCGACACTGAAGCCCGATCCGAAGGATTTTATTATTAGCTAAGGGTTGGGGGATTACCCCCCGCCGGTCCTTCGCTGCGAGGGGCATCTGCCTCTAAGAGAAGCCCCCAAAGCTCTACCTAAGGGCACTGGACGGACCGCAACCTATAGGCTGCGGTCCCTTTGTCCTGAATCCTTAAGCTGGAATACCCAATGCAGCGCTAATCAGGGCCTGTTCTTCACGGTCGGGAGCGATCTGGACTTGGCAGGCATCATCAAAGATCATGGTTGCCGGTTGCGCTGCTGAATAGGCGGGCCATTTGGGCAGGTCTGCATGGTTGGGATTGCCATGGCGGGCGAAGTTGATCCAGGCTTGGCTCATGGCGTGACCGAGCTTACGTGCCCTTGCACTGCCGCCTGTCAAGCTGCCGGCGACATCGGTATTGTTGAAGGCAAAGGCGATTTCCGAGCAGTGGAAGGCGCGTGGTCGGCCATCCAAAACGGGGGTTTGCCAGGTGAACCAAAAGAGGAAGGCCGGGGCCCCGCCTTGGGCCGATTTCATCTTTGCCTGATATTGGGCCCGCGCCCGCGCCGAACCTGCGCAGCAAATCGAATAGACGTCGAAGGGCTTCATCTTGGGATTTCGACGGCGAACAGCCGCAAAGATGCCCTCGGAAGGGGCACCATAGATCTTTACGAGATTGGCCTTCGCCTCTTCTTCGGTCATCCGCTCATATTCAGGATGGTTGAGGGCATGGACCTGTTCGTTCAGTACCGTGCCAACCATCATCGGAATTGGTTTCATCACGGGTGGCGCGTCCTTTTCAAAGGGATGGCGAACCACGATCTCGCCATCGACGATGGGTACGAAGTCACCAGCCCGAGGGCCACGGGCGCTTATGGCATTGGTCTGTCCGGGCTTGCGTAGTTTGGCTTGTGCTCGGATCGCGGCCTGAACCAGATCCTTGTATGGCAGGGCCTTTATGGCTTCCATCGAGGAGCCCGCCGCACCCAGTTCGACCAAGACCTGATCGGTCAAACGATTGGCGTCGGATGGCACGCCAATCAAGTGCGACGATCCGCTCTGAACGACAGCACGGTGGAATAGGCCTGCCGCCTTAGGCATGACCATCAGTGTACTGACCTTTGCGCCGCCACCACTCTGGCCCATGATCGTCACGCAGCCAGGGTCGCCGCCGAAATTGGCGATATTGTCTCGCACCCACTCTAGAGCTAGGACAATATCTTGCATGCCAATATTTGCTGAGGCCTTATATTCCGGCCCAAAGCGCGAGAAGTCGATATAGCCCATGGCACCGAGGCGATGGTTCAACGAGACCACCACCACGTCGCCGGTGCGGGCGAGATTTTCGCCGTCATAGCCGGGCTGCTCTTGACCAGACCCCGCATAGTGACCGCCGCCATGGATCCAGACCATGACCGGACGCTTTTTGCCATCTAGGCCCGGGGTCCAGACATTGGTCCGTAGGCAGTCCTCGCCTTGGATGCCGTCGTTCCATGCGAACATCCAAGCCTCTTCGTCATTCTTCCATCCGTCACGATCAGGTTGGGGGCTGACGGGGCCATATTGCATGGCACTGCGCAAACCAGCCCAAGGCTTTGGCTTTTGTGCGGGCAAGAAGCGCGCAGCTCCCCCGGTATCCGCGCCATAAGGTATGCCCTTGAAGGTCATGATTGAATTGTGGATATAGCCGCGAACCCGGCCCGCTTCGGTCTTGGCAACGGCCAAGTCATCAGAGCCTCGGAAAGGGTCGGGGCCTGCGGCCTTGGAGGTCTTAGCCTGAGCGGCGTCAGCCGACGTTGCCGAGCTAGCCACCAAGCCGCCAGCCAGGGCCGCCGTCATCAGACTGCGTCGATCGAGCTTCAGAGCCGCGGTTGTCTTGAGGTGCTCTTGCTTTGACATAGTGTTCCCTCTCCCAAGGTCTGCCGCTGCGGTTGATCCGCCAGACGGCCAGCAATTCCATCGCTGTGCCCATGGTTAGCAACAATATATTTTGTGTGCAATTTATGGGCTTTGGCGACCTCTCACTAGTGGAGAGCCGTAGCCTTGGAGCTAGCCCCCTCCGATCTTCGGCAACAAGACCACTTCGCTATCGTGCTCTAGGGCAGCCCCGTGCGCGTCTTGGGTGATGGTGCCGTCTATGGCTATGGCCATGCGTTGGTCGATCAGGTCGCCGAGGCCGGGAAAGCGCGCTTCGATCTTATGCAGGAGGTCGCGCACGGTCTTGGCCTCGACCTCGAACGATCGCAGACCGCCGGTAAGGGCCCGGCAGTCTGCATAGTCGGCAATGACAAGAGCCATGGCCTAGAGCGCGTTAGCGTCGATTGCTGCCCTGATCTTGGAGGGCGACAGGGGCAGGTCGTGCATCCGTACGCCAGTGGCGTGACGAACCGCGATCGCGAGGGCGGCGAGCGGCGGGACGATGGGCACTTCGCCTACGCCCTTGGCCCCATAGGGGTGGGCTGGGTTTGGCACCTCGACCATGATCGCGTCGATCATCGGCAGGTCAGAGGCAACAGGCACCCGGTAGTCGAGGAACCCGGCATTTTCCATGATGCCGCCGGTGCTAAAGACATATTCCTCGTTCAGCGCCCAGCCGATCCCTTGGGCCACGCCGCCTTGGATCTGCCCTTCGACATAGGCCGGATGGATCGCCTTGCCGACATCTTGCGCGGCCGTGTAGCGCAGGACTGTGACATGGCCTGTTTCAGGATCGACCTCAACGTCGCAGACATGGACGCCAAAGCCGGGGCCAGCGCCTTGCGCGTTCAAGGCCACGACCGTGGCAATGGGACCGCCGGTCTTGCCCGCCGATCCGGCCAAGGCGGCGAGGGTCAGGGCGCCCTTGGGGGCCTTTTCAGCTTGAAGACAATGGGCTGCGCCCTCTTGCCAGACCACCTGATCGATCTCAACGCCCCAGGTCTCAGCCGCGCGGCGCTTGAGGTCTATGACCAGCTTTTCAGCGGCCTGAACCACGGCCATGCCGGTGGCAAAGGTCGTGCGACTGCCGCCCGTGACGGTGGAAAAACCGATGGAGGCGGTGTCGGCAACGATGGGGCGAACCTGCTCGACGCCAATGCCCAGAACCTCAGCGGCCATCATGGCCATCGAGGCGCGAGAGCCGCCAATATCGGGGCTACCGGTCGAGACGATGGCGGTGCCGTCTTCGTTGATGCTGACATTGACGGTGGATTCACCGCCAATATTGAACCAGAAGCCCGCCGCAATGCCGCGCCCTTGGTTGGGACCAAGGGGGATGGCCATATGGGGGTGAGACTTAATGGCCTCCAGCGTTTCGACATAGCCGATATTCTTATATACCGGCCCATAGGGGGCACGGACCCCGTTTCGCACAGCGTTCTTCTCACGCATGGCCACGGGGTCGATGCCCAGCTTTTCAGCCAGTTCATCGACGGCACATTCCACGCCAAGAGCGGCATTGGGGGCGCCCGGTGCGCGATAGGCGGCGACCTTGGGACTATTGGTCACCACATCCCAGCCGGTGATCTCGAAATTGGCCACATCGTAGCAGGCCAGCGAGGTCATGACGGCGGCCCCGACGGGCGAACCGGCAAAGGCCCCGGCTTGGAACTTCAAATCGACTTGGGCGGCGGTGATGGTGCCGTCTAACTTAGCCCCCATCTTGACCGTGACGACCGAGGCCGAGGTCGGACCTGTGGCGCGAAACACCTCTTCGCGGGTCATGACCATCTTGACCGGATGTCCGCTCTTTTGCGACAGGACCAGCGCTAAGGGTTCTAGATAGACCGTGGTCTTGCCGCCAAAACCGCCGCCAATCTCGGCGGGAATGACCCGTACATCCGAGAAGCGCAGTTTGAGCAGCTTGGCGCACAGGCCCCGGATCACGAAATGGCCCTGACTGCTGCTCCAGACCTGGGTCTGGCCATCGGCGGCATAGCTGGCGACGCAGGCATGGGGCTCGATATAGCCCTGGTGCACGGCGGCGCTGCTATAGCGGGTCTCGACAATCACATCGGCGCTGGCAAAGCCTGCGGCCAGATCGCCCCGGTCGAGACGGTGCTTGGTGGCAATATTGCTAGCCTTGGTCGGGGTCTCGCCAAGGCCCGCCGTGACCATCTGCTCATGCAGGATCGGGGCGCCTTCGGCCATGGCCTCTTCGACATCGATCACATGGGGCAGGGTCTCATAGACAATCTCGATCAGGTCCAGCGCCTGATCGGCAATGGCATTGGAGGTCGCGGCGACGGCAGCGACGGCATGGCCGTGATAGAGCACCTTGCCTCTGGCCATCACATTGGCCGACAGGTCCTTAAGGTTGGAGGCGCTTTCCCCGGCCTCGTAATGTTCCGCCGCAAGATCGGGCATGTCGGCACTGGTCATCACCGCCTTGACGCCGGGCAGGGCGAGGGCCTTGCGGGTGTCGATCGAGATGATGCGGGCATGGGCGTGGGGGCTGCGTTTGACCTTGCCGATCAACATGCCGGGCAGGTGCAGGTCGGCGCCGTAAGCCGCGCGGCCCGTGACCTTTTCCACCCCGTCCGGGCGGATGGGGCGGGTGCCGACGACCTTGAGAATGGTGCCGGTCTCTTCTGGTTTTACGGGCTTATTCATGCGCTTTTCCGATCTTGTCTCAGTTCGGCGGCGGCATCGAGCACGGCCTTGATGATCTTGTCATAGCCGGTGCAGCGACAAAGGTTTCCCGCTAGCCAATAGCGGGCTTCGGTTTCGGTCGGGTCAGGATTGGCATCGAGCAGGGCCTTGGAGGCCATCAAAATGCCGGGGGTGCAGAACCCGCATTGTAGGGCGGCATGGTCGAGGAACTTTTGCTGCAGGGGGTGCAGGGTACTGCCCGTGGACAGGCCCTCGATGGTCTCGACCCGGCAGCCTTCGACCTCAGCGGCCAGCACCAGACACGAACAGACAAGGCGTCCGTCCATAATCACGCTGCAGGCGCCGCAGTCGCCCGATCCGCAGCCCTCTTTGGAACCGGTCAGGTGTAGTTCATCGCGCAGCACGTCGAGCAAGGTCTGGCCTGGATCGCTGAGGAACTCGACAGGGTCGCCATTGACGATGGCGGCGGTGCGTTGCTTGCTCATGCCTGTTCCTTTGCTCTGTTCCAAGCGATGACGGCGGCGCGATGGGCCAGCACGGCGGCGATCTTGGTGCGATAGTCGGCGGTGCCGCGCTTATCGCTGATGGGTTGGCAGGCGGCGCGAACCGCCTCTGCCATGCGGGTGAGGGCAACCTCTTCCAAGCGCGTCCCGATCAAGGCCTGACCCGCATCGGCAACGAGCAGGGCCGTGGGGGCCACAGCGCCGAGGGCGACATGGGCGGACAGACAGACCCCGTCCGCGTCCAGCGCCAGACTGACCCCGGCCCCGGCGACGGCAATGTCCATCTCGGTGCGCGGGATCATGCGCAGATAGGCGTCAGAGGCCTTGGGACCTCGCGGCGGCAGCTTGAAAGCGATAATAAACTCACCCGCCGTGAGCGAGGTCTTGCCCGGCCCGGTGACGATGGTCTCAACAGCGGCTTCGCGGGTGCCAGCAGGGCCTGCGATAACGCAGGTGGCTCTGGCGGCAATCAGGGCCGGAACACTATCGGCGGCGGGAGAGGCATTGCAGAGGTTGCCCGCCAAAGAGGCGCGGCCCTGAACCTGGGTTGACCCGATCAGATTGGCCGCCTCAACGACGCCAGGCCAGATCTTGGAGAGGGTCGGATGTTCGCTGAGCATCGCGCCGCAGGTGGCCGAGCCGATGACAAAGCCGCCATTTTCAGCACGAATGCCAATCAGGCCGGGAATGCGTTTTAGATCGACGATCTGATCGGGCTTGGCGCGGCCAGATCGAACCTGCACCAACAGATCGGTGCCGCCGCTGAGGGCTCGGGCCGAGGTCCCAGAAAGGGCCTTAACCGCTTCATCCACCGATGAGGGGGATAGATAGGATAGCTGAGCCAAGAGACCTCCAACCCATGTTAAAACCGCGCGCAATGGCGCGATATCTTATCGTTGCATAGCCTAGGGCCGCGAGCGGACCCTTGGCTATGTGCACGTCATATCTTCGCTTCAACTCGCCGTGATGACGATCGGGTTTAGGCGTCTGCAAGCCCGACAATGGCAACCGCACTGACATTCTGGATTGGAGAGCCGCCCAGATTATGAGATAGGGCCATGGTTGGCGGTGTGCTGCGCTGGCGTGCGCCTGCACGGCCCAGCAGTTGCAGATAGTTCTCATAGATCATGCGAAGGCCAGACGCCCCGATGGGGTGGCCAAAACATTTCAGGCCGCCATCGATCTGGCAGGGCAGTCCCCCATCAGCATCGAAAAAGCCGTTGAGCACGTCCTTATAGCCCTGACCTTCTTTGGAGATGAACAGGTCCTCCATGGTCACCAGTTCGGTGATCGAGAAACAGTCATGGACCTCCATCAGGCTGATCTGTTCGCGTGGATTGGTGATCCCGGCCTCTTGATAGGCCTTGGCGGCTGCCACGCGGGTGGTGTGGAAATAGCTACCGTCCCAGCCGCCAGCCTGTTGCAGTTCCCAGCCATTGGAGGCTGAGATCTGTAGGGCCTTGATGGTGACAAGATCGCGCTTGCCAAGGCTACGGGCGATTTCGGGGGTGGTGACAATGGCGCAGGCCGCCCCATCAGACACGCCGCAGCAATCGAACAGGCCCAAGGGCTCTGCGATCATGGGGGCGTTCAGCACCGTATCCATATCCACGGCCTTTTGCAGGTGAGCCTTGGGGTTACGGGAGCCATTGGCATGGCTCTTGACCGAAATATGGGCCATGGCCTGCTTGAGCTCACCCTTGCTGACCCCGTGCTTGGCCCGGTAGGCGGCGGCCAGTTGGGCAAAGTTTCCGGGGGCTGATCCCGTGACGCCGATCATGTCAAAGGTGGTGCCGCGCGAGCGCACGGGCAGACCGCCATAGCCTGTGTCCTTGAGCTTTTCCGCGCCCAGAGCCAGCGCGATGTCGCAGGCGCCGGAGGCCACAGCATAGACCGCGCCTCGGAAGGCTTCGGTGCCGCTGGCGCAATAGTTCTCGACCTTGGTTACCCCGATATTGGGCAGACGCAGGGCCATGGAGAGGGGAATGCCAGAAGGGCCGATATTGACCGCGTCAAAGGCAACTGCCAGCCAGGCGGCATCCAGTTGCGACACATCAATACCCGCATCACCGACAGCCTCGTTAAAGGCCTCGACCATCAACTGATCGGCATCCATGTCCCAGCGCTCGCCAAACTTGGCGCAGCCCATGCCGAGGATCGCAACCTTATCTCTGATACCCTTGGCCATCAGGCGTCTCCCTTTTGGACTGGAACGGCTTTCCAGAAGTATTTGGTGAAGTCTCGTGCATGGTCCACCGCCTTGATGCGGAAAACCATGCGCATTTCGCGGCCGACCTCGACATCCTCGGCGCTACAGTCTGCAAATTCCGCGACAAGGCGCCCGCCACCTTCAAAGTCGATGGCACCGTAATAGACTGGTGGATCGGGTGAGAAGCTGAGGCTGTCGGCGGTGTAGGTGACGATCTTGGCGACCTTGTCGGCCAGAGGATAATCCTCTTGTGTGCCCTGCGAGCGGTCATTGGCATTGACGCCAATCTCGGTCTTGGGGAACTGAACCGTACCGGTCTTGGTGCAGCGCCCACCGACCAGACCCATCACCGCCTTGCGATTGCGATAGAGCGAGGTTCCGGGCTGTTTTTCATCCATCTCGGCGCGCATGCCCTTTTCCAGATCCAGCAATCCGCGATGGAACAGGAAGCGGGTATAGTTGGTGTCTTGCCGTGCGCGGGCCAGATGCCCGGCCACGCAGAGCTGTTCGGGTGGGCGGCCAACAGCGTCGGTGGCTTGGAACAGGAGCACGTCCGCCCCCTGACCAAAACCTGCCAGCAAGATCTTTTCGCCGGGCTTGGCCACCTCTAGGGCTGCGGCCAGCATCAGTAGCGGGTGGGCCGCTCCGCTATCGCCGACCACAGAGGCGAGGTTGTCGCGCACGGCCTCGGGCCGGATGCCGCAGGATTTGGCAAGGCTTTCGGGCACGCCGCGAACGGCGATGGGGATAATGGCATGATCAATATCGGCCCCGGCGACACCCAGCTTGGCCAACGCCTCTTTCAAGGC
>CANCJE010000111.1 GCA_947378235.1 Caulobacteraceae bacterium
GGGATTGGGAACAGTAGATAATCGCTGATCAGGGAGATAACCCTTCACAGCGTCAGGGAGGCAAAAAGACCATGGGCGAGACCGTATTACGACAGGACCGCGGTGGTATGGCCACCTTGACCATCAACCGGCCTGACAAGCTCAACAGCCTCAATGTCGAGGTCTTCCAAGATCTGAATGCCCATCTGGCGGCGCTGGAACAGCAGACCGATGAGATCGGCTGTGTGGTGCTGCGTGGGGCTGGTCGCTGTTTCTCCGCCGGTCACGATCTGGGCGACATTGCCAAGGGCGAGCGCTTGCCCCGCGCCAATTTCCAATCCCATGTTATCGAGCGTCTGGCCAATCTGCCTCAGCCCGTGATCACAGCGGTTCACAGCCATTGCTATACGGGCGCGCTGGAGTTGGCTCTCGCTGGTGACGTGATCCTCGCCTCGGCCAATGCCAAGTTCGCCGATACCCATGCCAAATGGGCCCTGACCCCTGTTTGGGGCATGAGTCAGCGTCTGCCGCGCCGTGTCGGGCAGGCCAAGGCCATGGAGATGATGCTGACCTGTGCGACCCTCAGCGGCCAAGAGGCCTGCGCCATAGGCCTTGCCAACCAGTGCCTTCCAGACGAAGGTTTCTTTGACGCGGTTGAGGCCTTTGTCGATCAGGTGCTGGCCAATTCGTCCTTTAGCCACCGGGCCAATAAGCGGTTGCTCACAGCGACGGACGGTCTGTCCCTTTCGGCGGGCCTAGCCTACGAAGTCTATCAAAACGAGGGCGTCGGGCCGGATATGCAAGCCCGGATCGGCGCTTTTACGGCCAAAAAGGGCTAGGACGTCCTTTTCAATTTTAAAAATGAAACTGGGAGAAGATCATGACTGAAGCTTGGATCATCGACGCCTGCCGCACCCCGCGCGGAATTGGCAAGGTCGGCAAGGGCGCGCTCGCCGACATTCACCCTCAGCAGCTTGGGGCCACGGTCCTGAAGGCGCTGAAGGAGCGGAACAATCTCAACACCGCCGATGTTGGCGATGTCATCTGGGGCTGTAGCTCGCAGCGTGGCCCTCAGGGCGGCGATATGGGCCGTATGTCGGCTCTGGACGCTGGCTATGATGTCCGCTCCAGCGGCGTGACCCTCGACCGTTTCTGCGGTTCGGGCATCACTGTGGTCAACCTCGCCGCCGCCACCATCATGGCTGGCATGGAAGATCTGGTTGTGGCCGGTGGCTGCGAAATGATGTCGATGGCCGGTCGCCGCACCAGTGATGACGGCCCGCCCATGATGGACGGTGGCAATCTGCGCCTGCGCGCCAGCCATCCTCAGTCCAATCAAGGGGTCTGCGCCGACGCCATCGCCACCTTGGAAGGCATCAGCCGCGAAGCGGTTGACGATCTGGCCCTCGAAAGCCAGCGTCGCGCCGCCGTCGCCATAGCCGAAGGCCGCTTCGACAAGAGCCTGGTTCCTGTGTTCCGTGAAGACGGCACCTTGGCACTGGACCACGAAGAGTTCCCTCGTCCCCAGACCACCCGCGAAGGTCTGGCCGCGCTGAAGCCTTCGTTCGAGGCCATGGCCGACTTTCCGCTCGACGATAAGGGCACGACCTATCGCAAGCTGATCTTGCAGGTCCATAATGGCCTCGACATCAAGCACATCCACCATGCGGGCAACTCGTCCGGCGTTGTGGACGGTGCCGGCGCCCTGCTGCTGGCCTCGCCGACCTATGCCACCAAGAACGGCATGAAGCCCCGCGCCCGGGTCATCACCTCGGTCAATATGGGCGACAGCCCGACCTTGATGCTGAACGCGCCGGTCCCTGCGGCCCGCAAGGCTCTGGCCAAGGCTGGACTGACCGTGGACGATATCGATCTGTGGGAAATCAACGAAGCCTTCGCCGTGGTGGCTGAAAAGTTCATCCGCGACCTGCGCCTCGACCGCGACAAGGTCAATGTCAATGGCGGCGCCATGGCCCTGGGTCACCCGATCGGTGCGACCGGTTCCATGCTGATCGGCACGATCTTGGATGAGTTGGAACGCCGCGACCTCAAGCGCGGTCTGGTCACCATGTGCGCCGCTGGCGGCATGGCCCCTGCCATCATCATCGAGCGTATGTAAGATCTAGACGCTTGATTTAAGACCAAGGGCCTCTGCGAAAGCAGGGGCCCTTTTTCTAGGTCAGAGGGCGGCGATGAGGTCCTGTTCAATCGCCCACAGCCGGTCCTGACCCCAGCGGGCCTCGCCGTCATTGATGCGAAAGGACGGCACGCCCCAAAGACCGCCCGCGAACATCTCTTCGCGATTGGCCTCCGCCATGGCGCGCCAGCTCTCATCGGCCAGAGCGGCCTTGACGGTGGCGTCACTCACCCCTGCGCGCTGGGCCAGCTGTGCTAGCCCAGCCTCGGTCGTGGCATCTATCCCGTCGGCAAAGGCCCCTTGCGTGAACGACAGGGCAAAGTCATAGCCTTGCCCCTCTTGGATCGCATGGTGCAGCACAGCCAGTCCGCGCTCGACCCCTAGGCCGACCGGATCGACCATGGTGCCATAGCGCAGACCCACTCGCTCGGCTTCACGCTTGGTGTCCATGGTGATGTAATATTGCTTGGCGCGCGGCACGGGCAGGCCGCGCATGACCATCGGCATGATGAAACGCAGGCGCAGCTCGGCCCCATAATGATCGGCCAAGGCCTTGGCGCGCGGCAGGCAGATATAGCTATAGGGGCTGCGGAACGAGATGAAGGCGTGCAGCACGGGCCGCGGCTTGGTGGCCTTTCCCTTCGCGTCAGGCACGGTGCCCAGCAAGATCTCGTGTGCCGGAAAAAGTGGGGCTTCGCCAGTGCGGTCCAAGCCCTGCGCGGTCAGGCGGCTTTCCAAAAAGTGCAGGCGGTCAATGCCCCAGTACCATTCGCCTTCAAACTGGAATGTGGCCCCCAGATAGTGCCCAAGCGACAGGCGAAGGCCCTGGCCCTGATCCTGTTGGGCCTTGGCAGCTTCAGGGTTGGATAGGGTGAGGCTGGACAGGGTAGCCTTGTCGCTTGACCATAGGGCCGCCCCGATCTTGACCGCGTCAGACAGGAAGGCCCCGGCCTCAAGCGCTGCGGTCAGGGCGCGGTTGGCCAGATCGGTCATCTCGTCTGAGGGCAGTGCCGCATCGGCAGGCAGGTCTAACCCATTGATCGAGGCCAGCAGCGCCGCATCGCGAAGGCCCCATCCAGCCAACTTTTCGCGCTCTGGAGCCGCCGCCTCAATCGGGGCTGGGACCAGATGACAGCGAAGGTCGACATCATAGCGGGCGGCGAACCGTCCAAGGGCTTGGGCGGTTAGATGGCTATAGGGATCAGCGGCCTCATGAAAATAGTGCACGACGGGCCGCGCGCCCTTTAATTGCCGGACCATGGCGCGGGTCTGGCGGGCGGTCTGACGCAGCTTGGGACTGGTCATCACCGTGGTGACGGTCCGCATGAGGAAGGCTTTGATCATGACCCTGAGGGTTCCTGCTGTCTGTGCGCCGATTTTGGCCGATGGAATGCCGATTTATGGCGCTGTGGTGATCAAGGTCAATCCAAGGCTTGACGATCGGGAGAGTTAATGGCGCTATCCATGTCAAAATAAACATCTGGAGGATACCATCATGAACGTCGTTAACGCCGTCTATCCCGAGCCCGCACAGGCCAAGGCCTTTTTCACTGGCGAGGAGGATGGCCCCTTCGTGATGGTTAATCTGCTCAGGTTCAAACCCAAGGCCACCTATGAGGACGGCTCCAATCCCGAAATGACTGGCAAGGAAGCCTATCAAATCTATGGCGACGCGGTGGCCAAGTTGGTTGAGGGTCTCGGCGGCAAGATTCGTTTTAGTGGCGATGTCACCGGCCTGATGCTGGGCGAGGTTGAGGACCTATGGGACATGGTGGCCCTCGCCGAATATCCATCCCTCGCCGCTTTTCGCGCCATGTCGATCTCGCCAGAAATGCAGGCCATCAGCCATCATCGCTCGGCGGGCCTTGCGGGTCAGTTGAACATCAAGACCAAATCGGTTCGCGACTAGGGTCGGGGGCACTTGCCTCCTGCTGTCCGTTTTCCCCGCGTAGGCGGGGAGCCAGACCCTTGCACTCCGGCGCATCGTTCGTGGAACATCCTCGTCCTTCGACAGGCTCAGGATGAGGATGAATGGAACAGGCCTCTAAGTCTTCCTCGTGCTGAGCCTGTCGAAGCACGAGGAAGTTCTACTCCCGCATCATCGCTTCGCTGGACTCGCAATGACGCGGTGAGGGGCTTGTTTGTTTCTTCTTACAAAACCGCCCCCCAAAATATCCCACTGACATCGCTGTCAAATCGCGCTAGGGTTTCTCCAATCGGCCAGAGTGCCGACGTTCAGCGGAGAGAACGCATCATGGCTACGGCCCCCTTGAAGACCACTGAATCCAGCGGCGCCTCGGCGGCGGTCTTGGGTTCAGGAGACAATGCCCCAGCCGATCTGCGCTGGTTTGTCTTTGCCCTCTTTTTCATTTTCGGGGGCATCACCAGCCTCAATGATGTGGTGATTCCAAAGCTCAAGAGCCTGTTTGAGCTGAACTATTTCCAAGCCATGTTGGTGCAGTTCGCCTTTTTCACCGCCTATTTCGTGGTGTCGATCCCGGCCGCAGCCGTCGTTCGCCGCTTCGGTTATATGCGCACGGCGGTGGCCGGTCTGGTGGTCATGACCGTTGGCTGTTTGCTGTTCATTCCCGCCTCTTTGGCTGGTCTGTTTGTCGCCTTTCTGATTGCGCTCTTTGTTCTGGCAGCGGGAATCACGACGGTGCAAGTGGTGACCAACCCGCTCATCTCTCTGCTTGGCCCCGCAAAGTCGGCCCATAGCCGTCTGACCTTTGCCCAAGCCTTTAACGCTCTGGGAACCACCGTTGCCCCCTTCTTTGGGGCCAAGTTGATCCTCGGCTCCTTGGGGACGGTTGATCCCAGCACCCTGAGCGGTGAAGCCTTGACCGCCTATCTGGCGACCGAGACCGGCGTCATTGTGAAGACCTATCTGGTCATCGCGGTGGCGCTTGCAGCCGTCGCGGCGCTGGTCTGGTCACGTCGCAATCGTTTGCAAGAGGCGACGGTTGAGAATGTCAGCATGATGCAGGCCTTCACCCTGTTGAAGCGTCCGCGCTTTGCCTTTGGGGCCTTGGGCATCTTCATCTATGTCGGCGGCGAGGTCGCGATTGGCAGTCTGTTGGTCAACTATTTAATCCAGGCCGATACGCTCAATATTGTCGCTCAAAAGGCTGGCGAGCTCGTGACCTTCTATTGGGGCGGGGCGATGGTTGGCCGCTTCATCGGCGCTTGGGTCCTGCGTCAGTTCCCACCGAGCCTCGTGCTCGCAGCGGCGGCCACCTGCGTCGGCGCGCTTTTGATCACTTCGGGTCTGACAGTTGGAACCTTGTCCGGCGTGGCCCTGATCGCCATTGGTTTCTTCAACTCGATCATGTTCCCCACCATCTTCTCGCTGGCCTCTGAAGGTCTGGGCGAGCGGGCGGCAGAGGGCTCAGGCGTTCTTTGTGTGGCCATTGTTGGCGGCGCGATTGTGCCGCTTTTGGCAGGCCTGCTGGCCGATGCATCGAGCCTACGGATGGCGCTGATCGTGCCGTTCATCTGTTATGCCGGGATAGCGGCCTTTGGCCTCTATTGCCGTCGCAATCCCGTCGAAGCCTAGGCCGCCTTCTTAAGTCAATGGCGGTGAGTGCGCAGAGCGTGGGGATGCCCCCTCACCCCACCCTTTCCCCCTGAAGGGGGAGAGGGCTTATCGGTTCTAGCCCTCTGCCTGTGGGAGAGGGTAGGGTGAGGGCCTTATTTCCTTTTTCACGCTCCCCCCTCAGGTCAGGGGCGGTGCGGCCCGTTGAATGACGGGTCGCAGGGCAAAGCTGGACTGGATGTGGGCGACACCCGGTATCCGCGTCAGGCTGTTCATCAGGAAGGACTGATATCCCGCCAGATCGGGGGCCACGACGCGCAGCAGATAGTCCGCGCCGCCGGTCATCAGATAGCAGCTCATCACCTCTGGAGCCTTGGCGATCTCGCGCTCAAAAGCCGAGATCGCCTCTTCTGTTTGGGCCGTCAGGGTCACGGAGACAAAGACGCTAATGGTATGGCCGAGCCGGGTCTCATCGAGCCGCGCGCTATAGCCGAGAATATAGCCGGTCTCTTCTAGGCGGCGGACGCGGCGCAGGGTCGGGGTCAAGGATAGGCCAATCTGTTCAGCCAAATCGCGCCAGCTCAAACGGCCCTCATCGGCCACGGCGGCGAGGATTTTCAGATCATATCGATCAAGCTTTTCGCTCACGTCTTTTTGCTCTCAATTATGCGCAGATGATGGTTCATAAGAACTATGAATGAGGATTATACGGGTCCAAATGAGCAATAATCACTCCTAAATCTAGCCTATATGACCAGAACCCACAACGCCACGAAAGCGGTTCTTGTCCATGTCTGTCCAAAGCGCCCAGTCGCCTGCCCGAAATGATGACCGCGACCTGATCCGTGACCTGGACCGCAAGGTCCATTGGCTGTCGGCCTGGACCATTCACAATGCCAACCATCTGCGCGAAAGCCGTGATGGCTTAAAGGTCGGGGGCCATCAGGCCTCGTCCACCTCTCTGGCGACGGTGATGTCGGCGCTCTATTTCTCGGTTCTGCGGCCTGAGGACCGGATCGCGGTCAAGCCCCATGCCAGCCCGGTGTTCCACGCCATCCAATATCTCTATGGCCGCCAGTCCTTGGACCAGCTTCAGCGCTTCCGGTCGCTGGGCGGGGCCCAGTCCTATCCGTCGCGGACCAAGGATCAGGACGATGTGGATTTCTCGACCGGCTCTGTGGGTCTGGGCGTGGCCATGACCGCCTTTGCCTCGATCGTGCAGGACTATATGCTGGCCCATGAGCGCATGTCCCCGGCGCGGCAGGGGCGGATGATCTCGCTCTTGGGCGATGCCGAACTGGACGAGGGCAATATCTATGAGTGCCTGATCGAAGGGGCCAAGCACGATCTGCGCAACACCTGGTGGATCGTCGACTATAATCGCCAAAGCCTCGATGCCACGACCTCTGATAGTATGTTCCTGCGCTTTACCGACATTTTCGCGGCAGTGGGCTGGGACGTCATTACCCTGAAATATGGCTACCGGCTGGAGGCGGCCTTTGCTCAGTCCGGGGGCGAACATCTACGCGCCTGGATCGATGATTGCCCCAATGACCTGTTTGCTGCGCTCAGTTTCCAGGGCGGTGAGGCGTGGCGCAAGCAACTGCTGGCCGATTTGAGCGCCCATGCCGGCATTGCTGAGTTGCTGGCCCAATATGACGATAATGCGCTGGCGGCTCTGATGACCAATCTGGCCGGGCACGATATGGACCTCTTGTTGGAGACCTTTCATGAGGTGACGGACCAGCGGCCCAAGCTGTTCATTGTCTATACGATCAAGGGCTTTGGCCTGCCGTTTCAGGGCCATAAGGACAACCATTCAGGCCTGATGACTCCCACCCAGATGGAAACCTTCCAAGCGAGGATGGGCGTGCCCAAGGGTCAAGAGTGGGAGCCTTTTGCGGGCCTGCCGCGCTCTGAGTCGGACTACCAAACCTTCATCGACAATGCCCCCTTCGGCAAGCGAGAGCCGGACGCGCCCGCGCCGATGGTGGAGGTGCCCGATGCCGCCACCTTCCCCCGTCCCACCGGCAAGCAATCGACGCAGGTGGCCTTTGGTAAGGTGATGAATGATCTGGCCCGGATGGGCGGACCGCTGGCCGATGCAATCGTCTCGACCTCGCCCGATGTGACGGTCTCGACCAATCTGGGCGGCTGGGTCAATCAGCGCGGCATCTTTGCCCGCGACACGCGCCACGACCAGTTCAAGGACAGCAACATTGCCTCGCCGCAAAAGTGGCTGATGGGGCCGCATGGCCAGCATATCGAGCTGGGCATTGCCGAGAACAACCTGTTCCTCTTGCTCGGGGCCTTGGGTCTGGCGGGGGATCTGTTCGGGGGCCAGAGGCTGATCCCGGTCGGGACCCTCTATGATCCCTTCATCAACCGGGGTCTCGATGCCTTGAACTATGCCTGCTATCAGGATGCGCGGTTTTTGCTCGTCGCGACGCCCTCAGGTCTGACCCTTGCGCCCGAAGGCGGGGCGCACCAGTCGATCCACACGCCCCTGATCGGCATGGCGCAGGACAAGCTCAGCTATTTCGAACCGGCCTTTGTCGATGAACTGGTCGAGATCATGCGCTGGGCCTTTGACTTCATGCAGCAGCCTGAGGGCAATTCGGTCTATTTGCGCCTCTCAACGCGTGCGCTCGAACAGCCGGACCGGACCTTGAGCCCTGCCCAGATCGAGGATGTGATCGCCGGGGCCTATTGGCAGGTCGAGCCTGCCCCCGGCGCGGAAATGGCTTTGGTCTATACTGGGGCTATCGCGGCTGAGGCCATGGAAGCCTTTGAGCAATTGCGCGAAGATATTCCCGGCATCGGCCTCTTAGCGGTCACGAGCCCGGACCGGCTGCATCTGGATTGGTCGGCGGCCTTGAAGGGGCGGGCCAAGGGACGTCGCGAGCCTTCCCATATCGAAAAGTTATTGGCACCGCTCGGGGCTGGGGCCTCGCTGGTGACCGTGATCGATGGCCCGCCCGCAACCCTGTCTTGGCTGGGCGGGGTCAAGGGATCTCGCGTTTCGGCGCTGGGCATGGATCATTTCGGCCAGTCCGGCGATTTGCCCGATCTCTATCGGACCTATGGCCTGGATGTGGAGGCTATCTTGGATGCCGCCGCCGCCTCACTCGATTACGGGAGCTAAGCCCATGTCTATCGAC
>CANCJE010000112.1 GCA_947378235.1 Caulobacteraceae bacterium
GCCACCCATCGTGGTCTTCTGATGGATAGAGACATGAACGGGGTCATTCGGATGCACGGTTCTGCATGAAATATTGGTAATGCTAGGTCGAGCCCGTTACATCCGTCCGATCCCTCGCCGTTCTGAGACCCTTACCCATGACCTCATCCTTTGCCGACCATGCTCTAGAGCTTGATTTGGTCGGAGACTATGCCGTCCTGACCCTGAACCAACCGGCCAAGCGCAATGCCATGACCAAGGCCATGTGGATGGCCTTGCCGCAGGTCTGCGCGGTGATCGAGGCCGCCCAAGAGGTCAAGGTTCTGGTCGTGCGCGGCGCAGGGGACCATTTCGCCGCCGGGGCCGATATTAGCGAGTTCGAGATCGTCTATGGCACGCGCGAGGCCGCAACCGTCTATCGCGCCAATGTCGCCGCCGGGGTTGAGGCCCTCGCCACCCTGTCCAAACCAACCATCGCCATGATCAGCGGCGTCTGTGTCGGCGGCGGCATGGCACTGGCTCTAGCCTGCGACCTTCGCATTGCTGCGACCAACGCCCGGTTTGGCATTACGCCCGCGCGCCTTGGCATCGTCTATAGTCTTGCGGACACCAAGCGTTTGGTCGATGCGGTTGGCCCGTCAGCGGCCAAGAACATCCTCTATACGGGCGAGATTGTCGGGGCCGAAACGGCGCTGCGCATCGGGCTGATCAACGACCTTCACGCCCCCCATGCGCTCGAAGCGGCTGTGGTCAGCAAGGTCGAGCAGATCGCCTGCGCCTCGCAATGGACGGTGCGCAAGGTCAAGCAGGTGGTCGGCATGATCCTGTCTGGCACGGTCACGGATACGCCTGAGACCACCGCCTGGCAACTCGACGCCGTTGAAGGGCCCGATTTCGCCGAGGGCCGCGCCGCCTTCATGGCCAAGCGCACGCCGGTCTTTCCTTACAGGTAGGCCCCGATCAGCGCGACATCCCGCCGCGCGACATGCAAGCCTCTGCCAAGCTTTACTGGGCCGGTTTAGCCTTGGGGTCATGACCGATGCCCTGATGCGCCACGCCCTGCGCGATCTGCCGCGCTATACCAGCTATCCGACCGCCGCCCATTTCAGCGAGCAGGTGAACGAGCCCATTGCGAGGCTCTGGGCCTCCGGGGTCGATCCGTCCGATCCGATCTCGATCTATGTCCATGTGCCCTTTTGCGAGAAGCTGTGCTGGTACTGCGGCTGTCATACCAGCGTGCCCAATGGCTATGATCGGGTTGCAGCCCTCGCCAGACGGCTTGAAACGGAAATTGGGCTTTGGGCCGAGGCGCTCGATGAGCATGGCGGTGCGGCCCATATCCATTTTGGCGGCGGCAGTCCCAATGCCCTGTCACCAGAAGATTTCGAGCGGATTGCGCAGCGACTGCGCTCCGTCTTTCGCCTGCGGCCCGACGCTGAATTTGCCGTTGAGCTCGACCCGCGAACCCTGAGACCAGACTTTATCGAGGCGCTGGGCCGTGCGGGGGTCAACCGCGCCAGCTTGGGGGTTCAGACCTTCGATCGGATCGTCCAAACCAAGATCAACCGTCATCAGCCCTATGAGCAGGTTGCAGAGGCGGTCCGGCACCTGCGCGCCGTCGGGGTCAAGGCGATCAATTTCGATCTGATGTACGGGCTACCGTCCCAGACCGAAGCCAACATCACCGACACGGTCGAACAGGCCGTGACCCTGCGCCCTGATCGCATCGCCATGTTCGGCTATGCCCATGTGCCCTGGTTCGCCAAACATCAAAAGATGATCAAGGACGAGGATCTGGCCGACAGCGCGGGACGCTGGGCTCAAGCGACGGCAGCCGATGAGGCTCTACTGGCGGCGGGCTATGTGCGGGTTGGGCTAGATCACTATGCTCTGCCGACCGACTCGATGGCCGTGGCGGAGAAGACCGGCGGTCTGCGGCGCAATTTCCAAGGCTACACCACCGATCCCGCCCGCACTGTGATCGGGATCGGTCCCTCCTCGATCGGTGCCTTCGAGCAGGGACTGGTTCAGAACGCCAAGGCTCTGGACCGCTGGAACGCGGCCATCGATCAAGGCCGCCTGCCTGTCGAACGTGGCCTAATCCTCACCCACGATGACCGCATTCGCGCCGCCGCCATCGAGCGGATCATGTGCGACCTGACCGTCGACGTGGCTGAGATATGCCCGCGCTTTAACGCCGAGCCGGACGCTCTGGATGACGGCCTCTATCAAGCGCGCCTCTTGGCGGCAGACGGCCTTTGCAGCGTTGAAGGCACGCGCATCACGGTCAGCCCCGCCGGTCGCCGTCTGGTTCGGGTCGTGGCCAGTGTCTTTGATGCCAGCTTGACCAACATGCCGGGCCGTCACGCCAAGGCGGTTTGACGCGCGATCCTTGAGAAGCGCCCCTTGCCAGTGCGCCGCTGTCCCGCCACTGTGCCGGTGCATCTATGTACCGATCAAACTAGGCAGCTAAACGATGACCTCTTCCAGCCTCGACTTCATGGTGTCGCGCCAAGACCTGCGTCAGGGCCAGTGGCAGACCACGCCCCTGCCTGCGCTCAGCGACGGTGAGGTGCTGATCAAGGTCGATCACTTTGCTCTGACCGCCAACAACATCACCTATGCGGCGTTCGGTGAGGCCATGGGCTATTGGAACTTCTTTCCTGCGCCAGAGGGATTGGGACGGATTCCCGTCTGGGGCTACGGAGACATTGTTGAGAGCCGCCATCCCGATCTGAGCGTTGGCGAGCGGGTCTATGGCTATTTTCCGATGTCGAGCCACCTCGTCATTCAGGCCGACCGGGTCAGCAAGAGCGGCTTTATTGACCGGGCTGAACACCGGGCCGCCCTCGCGGCCGTCTACAATGCCT
The DNA here is from genome assembly GCA_947378235.1 of Caulobacteraceae bacterium. GTDB lineage: Bacteria > Pseudomonadota > Alphaproteobacteria > Caulobacterales > Caulobacteraceae > CAISGS01. The sequence continues at coordinate 2,850 of CANCJE010000112.1, forward strand.
ATCTTCGGGTATCGAATGACGCCAGCCACGCCGCTCCTGCCGAGGCCGCTCAGTCGATCCTGCGCCCCCTCTTTATGACCTCGTTCCTGATCGATGATTTCTTGGCGGACAATGGCTTCTTCGGGGCGCAGCAGGTGGTGCTGTCCAGCGCCTCGAGCAAGACCTCGCTAGGCCTGGCCTTTACCCTCAAGCAGGCGGCGCGAGACGGGATTTCGATTGTCGGCCTGACCTCACGGGCCAATATCGCCTTTGTGGAAAGCACCGGTTACTACGACAGGGTCGTGGCCTATGAGGACATTGCCACCCTGCCCCGCGATCCTACCGTCTTTGTCGACATGGCTGGCGGCGGTTCGGTTAGAGCCGCGGTCCATAGCCATTTTGCCGATCAGTTGACCTACTCCTGCTCGGTCGGCGGCACGCACTGGGAAGATAGGATGGCGACTCCAGATCTCGCGGGTCCACGCCCAACCCTGTTCTTTGCCCCGGCCCAGATCAAAAAGCGTCACGCAGACTGGGGCCCGGGCGGGCTAGACAAGCGCTTGGGCGGGGTATGGACCGCCTTCCTTGCCGATGTTGCCGGGTGGCTCAAGATCAGCGAAGGCCGAGGCCCTGAAGCCGTGGAAGCCATCTATTATGAGGTCCTAGAGGGCAAGTCTCGTCCCGAGCAGGGCCATATGGCCAGCGTCGCGGCTTAGCGCCAGCCCGTGACCACACCCGCCGATGAGATCTTGGTCGACGCGCGCGGCCATCGCTGCCCCGTCCCGACCTTGCGGCTGCGCAAGGCGGTCGAGCAGGCAGAGGCAGGTCAAAGGCTGCGGCTCTTGGCTGATGATCCCCTCGCCCGCATCGACGTGCCCCACCTGGCCAACAGTCTGGGCCTCGTGATCCTTGAGGCCCCGGCAGACGGCGGCGCCCTGAACTTCTTGATCCAGAAGCCCTAAAGCCAAAACGGCGCGCCGGCGAAGGCGCGCCGCCAGGAGGAGGCCAAGGTTGGGTTTGGGGTCCTGTGGATCACTGACCCCGCGAGGGACGTGGGGCTGGGTCAGCGACCGTTCTTAGGAATAGGCCCCTCAAGCTGAACCGTACCTGAACCTATCGTTCAGGCTGCCGTTGCCTTTTCCGCCGCCTTGCGTGTGCTCCAAGCGGCGATTGCCTCGCGGGAATTGGCAGATTCTTCGATCATGATCCGATCATGATCTTGAGTTTTACAGGTAATTTCTAGCGGCAAGCCGTTGGGATCAAAGAAGTAAATTGACTCAACGAAATGATGATCGATGGGGCCGAAACACTTGACCTTGGCGGCGTCCAGACGGGCCTTGTAGGCCATCATCTCATCATGACTGGAGGCCTCCATCGCGATATGGAGGTCAAAACCGGACTTGATCTTGAATTTACTCTCGTCGCAGCCCTCGGGCATGTCGAAAAAGGCAACGAAATTGCCGTCCGCCATCTCAAAGAACAGATGCATATAGGGCAAGGCCTTGCCGGTCCCCGGCTCCTCCTCGATGACCAAGGCCGCCCTCAGCGGCAAGCCCAATATGTCCTGATAGAAGGCGCGGGTCTCTTCGGCGTCGCGGCAACGAAAGGCGGAGTGATGCACACCCTTCAAAAGCGGTAGGGACTGGGTCATGGCAAAACTCCCTGGGTTGGCTTGGTGATCAGCCTTGGGCTGAGGATAGATCCATCCCCAGCCCAAAGACAATGACCTTGCCCACAGGATTAGGCCGCGCCGGACTCCTTCAAGGCCTCAATCTCAGCGCTGGCAAAGCCCCAATCGGCCAGAGCCGTTTCAGTGCTTGAGCCAATCGCCGGGGGTGGACCTTGGATCGCGCCAGGCGTGGCCGAGAAACGCGGGGCTGGCGCAGGCTGAACCACACCGGCGATCTCGACAAAGGTCTGACGCGCGACATTGTGGGCGTGCTTAGGAGCCTCATCCAGATCCAGCACAGGCGCGAAACAGACGTCGGTGGCCTCCATCAGGTCGCACCATTCCTTCTGGGTCTTGGTGGCAATAACGGCGGCCAGCTTTCCCTGAAGCTCAGGCCAGTCCTTGCGGCTCATCTGATTGGCGAAGGCCGGATCGGTGATGCCGGTCTTTTCCATCAGCAGGGCATAGAATTGCGGCTCGATGGAGCCAATCGAGACCCACTTTCCGTCGCTGCACTGATAGGTGTCATAGAAGTGGGCCCCACCATCGAGCAGGTTGGTGCGGCGATTGTCCTGCCAAGCGCCTGCGCCCTTAAAGCCGTAGAACATCGACATCAAAGAGGCGGCACCATCGCTCATGGCGCAGTCGATCACCTGACCCTGACCAGAGGCGCGGGCATGAATGACCCCTGCCAAAAGACCGAAGGCCAGATAGAGCGCACCACCGCCGAAATCACCGACCAGATTGAGCGGCGGAATGGGCTTGTCCTTGGTGCCGATGGCGTGGAGCGCCCCGGTGATGGCGATATAGTTCATGTCGTGACCCGCCGCCTGAGCATAGGGACCAAACTGCCCCCAACCGGTCATGCGCCCGAAGACGAGCTTTGGATTGCGCTTCAGGGCAACATCTGGACCAAGGCCGAGCCGTTCCATCACGCCGGGACGAAAGCCCTCGAACACCGCATCGGCGGTCTCGAACAGTTTCAAGCAGGCTTCGATAGCCTCCGGCGATTTCAGGTCCAAGGCAATCGACCGTCGGCCACGGCTGGTCACATCGGCGGGCGAGGCGCGGCCGCTTCCCTTGCGGTCGATCCGCACCACATCTGCGCCCAGATCGGACAGCAACATGCCGCAGAAGGGCCCCGGGCCGATCCCGGCAAATTCAACGATCTTCAATCCTGACAAAGGCCCAGAAGCCATGATGTTTCTCCCTGTTCTTTTCTAATCTTTAGAAGGTTTATCGTGGGCGTGTCGCCCTGCGACGCAAATTTCTCATGCCCGCTTGGGGTTAGACATACTGCCCGTCATCAATCGTGATCACAGAGCCGGTCATACCGTTAGCGCCCGGTCCGCACAGGGCCATAAACACAGCGTCAAGGTCACTGTCGAGCATCAGGCGGCGACGCGGGAAGCTCTGGACCTGCCGCTTACCGCCCTCGGTCTTGAACCATTCCTCATTAATCGCGGTCTCGATGAACCCAGGGCACAGGGCATTGACCGCAATCAGCTTGCGCGCCCATTCGCGCGAAAGGCTCTTGGTGATGCTGATCACGGCCGCCTTTGAGGCGCAGTAGGCTGGAACGCCCGGCAGGACGTTCATCCCAGCGATGGAGGCAATATTGACGATCCGCGCCTTGCCCGCCTCGGCCACGCCGCTGGCAATCATGCGGGCGGCGGCTTCGCGAGCAGCAAAAAACACCCCGCGCGTATTGACGGCAAAGGTCGCGTCCCAGTCCTCAATCGAGATGTCGAGCGCGCGGCCCTCACCGGCAACACCGGCATTGTTGATCAGGATCGAGATCGGGCCGAGCGCGGCCTGCGCCTCGTCCAGTGCTGGACCGATGGCCGCGGCATTAGCGACATCCAAGGGTATCGCGACGGCCTGACCGCCTGCGGCCTTGATTTCCGCGACCACAGCATCCAATCGATCGGTCCTCCGCGCCATCAGCGCGACCGAGGCTCCCGCCTCCGAGAGGATCTTGGCGAAGCGAACGCCCAAGCCACTGGAAGCGCCTGTCACGACCGCAACCTGACCGGCCAACATCTTGGTCTGCATATCCAACCTCTCCCTAACCATTATCGTCACCCTATCGCGGCATGCGGGCTTTGCTAGGGTCCTGTTAGCGACTCTGCGCCTAAAAGGTAGCGGTAGGACGCGCGCGCTGGAATGGTGTCGTGGCGTCAAGGCGAAAGGTTATATCGTGGCGGTTCAGCCCCGTGTGTTGATCATGTCCGAAAATAGCCCCCTCCTCGGTCCACTGGCCGAGGGATTGGAAAGGCTGGGCTGGGCAGCTCAGATGACGACAAGCGCGGCCGAAGCCATCCAAATCCTGATCGACCTGCCCATCGAGGCGGTGATCCTAGACCTGCCGACAGCGGATGATCATGGACAGGTTGAGGCCTTAGCGCGCCGGTTGAAGGCGGCGGTTGCGCCGCGCCAGTTGCCCATTATCGCTCTCGGTGCCCCCGACGCCCTGTTTGAAACACCCGCCTTTGACCTGGTCCTCTCCCCGCCCCTTCACCCTGCCCAAGCGGCGATGCGTATGGAAACCTTGGTGCGCAGCGCAATTGCCGATGAAGAGTTCAACCTTCGCCAACAGACCTTCGCTGAACGCGGCAAAAGGCTGGAGCGTCCCGTCGATCGGACCGAACCCCTTCGCATCTTGGCCATTGGTGAACCGGCCCCTCAGTTTCTCGCCCTGTCCAACATGCTAGCAAAGGCGGGGGCAGAGGTCGTCGGGGCCTTCACGGCCTATACAGGCTTCGACTATCTGCATGAGCAAAGCTTTGACGCGGTGGTCATGTGGGGCGGTACCAATACCACCGAGGCCCTGTCCATCGCGGGGGGGATGAGACGCAATACCCGCCTATTTCACATCCCCATCACACTTTGCACCGCCACCAATGACAAGGTCACCGCGACCGAGGCCTTCAATCGGGGCGTATCGGACGTCGCCACGCCTGACACCGCCGAGCACGACACGGCGCAAAGGATTTTGGAATTGGCCAGAGCCTATCGCCGCCAGACCGCCATTCGCGCGGCTTTGGACCGCATACGCGCCTCTGGTCTGATGGATGGGGCAACGGGACTTTTCACCCGCGATCTCTTCGCCGCTCACCTGCTTCGCCTCAGCCAAACCGCCGTACAGAATAGGCGCCCCCTGTCGGTCTGTGTCCTGCGGGTCATTGATAGCGATGAGGTCCATCAGGCCCGAACCGGGGGCTGGATGGAACGGGCCCTACCTCAGATTGGCTCGATGATCGGGCGCCTGGTCCGCGCTGAGGACACGGCTGCACGCATCGCACCGGAGGTCTTTGCGCTCGCCCTTCCCGCCACGGCCCTGCATGAGGGCCAGGCGGCGGCCGAGCGGATTGCCGCTGTCATCGCCTGCACCGCCTTTGACGCAGGCACCGATCGCCCTGCCTTCGTCGCCGAGTTCAATATTGGCGTGGCTCAGATGGAACCCGGCGAAAGCGCGGCCTCGGCGCTCGAGCGGGCAGCCGCCAAGGCATTGCTTCCAACACAAAGCTGAGTCACCTTGGGCCTATGAACGCTTCAAGCCAAACCACACCGCCCGCCCCTTCCGCCCCGATGCAGATCGATTTCGTCGCCGATGTTGTTTGCCCCTGGTGCTATCTTGGCTGGGAGCGCCTGAAAAAGGCCCTCGCCCTTCGTCCAGATGTGCGCGCGCAGGTCCTGTGGCGTCCCTTCCAACTGGATCCGATGATCCCCGAGCAGGGCGTCGACCGCAAAGCCTATATGGCCAACAAGTTCAAAGATCCTGAGCGAATCAAGGCGGCGACGGCGGCGCTTCAGGCTGGCGCTTTGGAAGACGGCGTGATTTTGAACCTTGCCGACATTCCCATCTCGCCCAACACCAATGCTGCCCACCGCGTGATCCGCTGGGCTCAGCGCGCTGGATGCGACATTGCGGTGATCGAAGGGATCATGAAGGCCTATTTCACGGACCTGCGCGACATTGGCGATCCAGAGGTGCTGGCCGATATTGCCGACAAGGCCGGTCTCGAGCGTATGGCCGTGCTGAAGATGCTGTCCGAAGACACCGACCGCGACGTGATCGCCAATGAGCACGGCATAGCGGTCCGCGCAGGTATTACCGGCGTTCCCTTTACCATCTTTGACGGCAAGGTCGCAGCGTCCGGCGCAGAATCGCCGGAGCGGCTGGTTTTGGCGATTGATCAGGCCTTAGCGACACCGGCCGCTTAAGCGCCCTCGCCCCTAGAGGGTCTAGGGACGAAGGCGGGCTGA
>CANCJE010000113.1 GCA_947378235.1 Caulobacteraceae bacterium
ATATGGGGCGAGCGGACAATGTCGGTGCGGCGCGGATCGATCACGATCAGCTTGGCCCCTTGGCGCAGCCGCTTTTTCATGCGCGAGGCAAAGACCGGATGGCCATCGGTCGGATTGGCCCCGATCAACAGCATGACGTCGGTGTGCTCGACCGAGTCGAAATCTTGCGTGCCTGCCGAGGTGCCGAAGGTGGTCTTCAGACCATAGCCGGTGGGCGAGTGACAGACCCGCGCGCAGGTATCGACATTGTTGTTGCCAAAGCCCGCCCGGACCAGCTTTTGCACCAAGAAGGTCTCTTCATTGGTACAGCGCGAAGAGGTGATGGCTCCGACCGCATCCTTGCCATAGTCGCGCTGGATGCGTTTGAACTGGCTCGCCGTATAGGCGATGGCCTCGTCCCAACTGACCTCACGCCAAGGGTCGGTGATCTTATCGCGGATCATCGGATTGAGGATACGCTCGCGGTGGCTGGCATAGCCAAAGGCAAAGCGGCCCTTGACGCAGGAGTGGCCGCGATTGGCCTTGCCGTCCTTATAGGGGACCATGCGCACGACATCTTCGCCGCGCATCTCGGCCTTAAAGCTACAGCCAACGCCGCAATAGGCGCAGGTGGTGACCAGCGAATGCTCCGGCTGACCCACCTCGATCACGGTCTTTTCGGTCAGGGTCGCGGTCGGGCAGGCCTGAACACAGGCGCCGCAGGACACGCACTCAGACTCAAAGAACGGCTCGTCCATGCCCGCTGCGACCTTGGAGCCAAAGCCCCGGCCTTGGATGGTCAGGGCGAAGGTGCCCTGCACCTCGTCACAGGCCCGCACACACCGCGAACAGGCAATGCATTTGGAGGGATCGAAGGTGAAATAGGGATTGGACTCGTCGGCCTCGGCGCAGAGGTGATTGTCGCCCTCATAGCCATAGCGCACTTCGCGCAGACCGACCTCGCCTGCCGTGTCCTGCAACTCGCAATCGCCATTGGCCGCGCAGGTCAAACAGTCCAGCGGATGGTCGGAAATATAGAGCTCCATCACCCCCTTGCGCAGGGTCCGCAAGAGTGGGGTCTGGGTCTTGACCGACATGCCCGCCGCCACCGGGGTGGTGCAGGAGGCGGGCGTGCCATTGCGGCCCTCGATCTCGACCAAGCACATCCGGCAGGAGCCAAAGGCCTCTAGGCTGTCGGTGGCGCAAAGCTTGGGAACCTTGACCCCCAACTCCATCGCCGCGCGCATGACCGAGGTTCCGGCAGGCACCGTCACCTCGAACCCGTCAATGGTCAGGCTAACCTCAGCCTCGGCCTTGGAAGCGGGCGTGCCGTAATCGGTTTCCTTGATCAGCTGCATGGGTCTTTTCCTATTCAGCCGGGACTTTGGCACTGGTGCCAGAGCCGTTAAAATCATCCGGGAAGTGGCGCACCGCGCTCATCACTGGATAGGGCGTAAAGCCGCCCAACGCACAGAGGGAGCCATATTTCAAAGTCTGACACAGGTCTTCGAGCACCGCCATATTGGCCGCGCGCTCGGTTCCGGCCATGATCTTGTCGATCACCTCAACGCCTCTGGTCGAACCGATGCGGCAGGGTGTGCATTTGCCACAGCTCTCGATGGCGCAAAATTCCATGGCAAAGCGGGCTTGGGCACCCATCTGGACGCTGTCGTCAAAGACCACAATGCCGCCGTGACCGATCAGGCCGTCGCGGGCAGTAAAGGCCTCATAGTCATAGGGCGTGTCGAACAGGGACGGCGGGAAATAGGCACCGAGCGGCCCGCCGCACTGCACCGCCTTGACGGGACGCCCGCTCAGGGTGCCGCCCGCGACCGTCTCGATGATCTCGCCCAAGGTGATGCCGAAGGCGGCTTCGAACAGGCCGGTATATTTGGCATTGCCTGCGATCTGGATCGGCATGGTCCCGCGCGAGCGGCCCAGCCCATAGTCGGCATAGGCCTTGGCCCCCTTGGCCAAGATCACCGGCACGCTGGCCAGCGAGACCAGATTGTTGATCACGGTCGGCTTGCCGAACAGGCCGACATGGGCCGGCAAAGGCGGCTTGGCGCGCACCATACCGCGCTTGCCTTCGAGACTTTCTAGAAGGGCGGTTTCCTCGCCGCAGACATAGGCCCCGGCGCCGACGCGCAGTTCCAACTCAAAGGATCGGCCAGAGTCTAAGATATCGGGGCCAATCAGTCCGGCCTCACGCGCCAAGATCAGGGCCTCAGTGAAGGTGACATTGGCGTGGGGATATTCTGAACGCGAATAGACAAAGCCCTTGGTCGCGCCGACCGCGAGACCGGCAATGACCATGCCCTCGATCAGGCAGAAAGGGTCGCCCTCTAGGATCATGCGGTCGGCAAAGGTGCCGCTGTCGCCCTCGTCGGCATTGCAGACAATATATTTGCGGTCCGCCGCAGCGTCGGCCACGGTCTTCCACTTGATGCCGGTCGGAAAGCCCGCCCCGCCCCGTCCGCGCAGGCCCGAGGCGGTGACCTCGGCCACCACCGCCTCAGGGCTCATGGCCAGAGCCTTGGTCAGGCCCTCCAAGCCGCCATGGGCGCGGTAATCGTCCAAGGACAGGGGATCGACAATGCCGCAGCGGGCAAAGGTCAGGCGCGTCTGGCGCACCATGAAGGGGTGATCTTCCGGACGGCCAATGCGCAAGGGATGGTCCGCGCCGCTGAGCAGGCCCGCTGCCAAAAGTTCGGGAACATCGGCGGGGGTCACGGGGCCATAGGCGATCCGTCCCTCGGGGGTCTCGACCTCGATCAGAGGCTCAAGCCAAGTCATGCCGCGAGAGCCGGTGCGGACGATCTGCACACCCTCTCCTGCCTGCTGCGTGAGGACCTTAGCAACGCGGTCAGCCCCAACCGCGAGAGCAGAGACATCCTTGGGCACAAAGAGGCGGATCATGGCTGGGTTTCCTCGGCCACGGCCTCGATCAGGCTCATTCCATCAAGGCGGCCATGGGGCTGACCATTGACCAGAGCCGCAGGGGCGGCGGCGCAGAGGCCTAGGCAATAGACGGCCTCGACGGTGACCGCGCCATCGGGGGTGGTTTCGCCCCAACCGATACCGAGGGAGGCCAGAAGGAAGCTCGCGGCCTCGCGGCCTCCTACGGCCTGACAGGCCTCGGCGCGGCAGAGCTTGACCACGGTCTTGCCCGCCGGGGCCTCGCGGAAATCATGATAGAAGGTCACCACGCCATGGATCTCAGCGCGGCTGCGGTTCAGGGCCTTGGCGACCATCGGGATTGCCTCAGAAGGCACACAGCCAAAGGCGGCTTGCAGACCATGCAGAATCGGCAAGGCCGGCCCCTCCAGCCCCAGATGGGCATTAATGATCGCGGCGGCCCGGTTTGGGTCCCAGTCCGCGACCAAATTGGTGGTTTTCGACGCCATTAGCCCCTCCGGCGGGCCCTTTGGACCAACGAACCTCTTCGTGTCCTGTGTCTCGCGTCACGTCCTTTGTGACAATGATCAATATGGCTCCATGCGAAAATTCGATGGCTAACGCCACTTGGGATCAGGCCCCAGACGCACAGCAACGCCCATCAAGACTAAGGTGGCCAGCACCGCGCCCCAAAGGGCGGCCATACCAAACCGGCTGTAGGCCCCGGCGCCCGCCACGGCCCCCGCAATTAGTCCCGCCCACAGGAGGAAATAGGGCAGCCACCCGAGAGGATCGTCTCCAAACAGGGCCCCTGAAAGCCGTTGGCCAAGCTTGACCAGCGTTCCGGTCATATAGGTCAGGCCAATGCGAACCTCACCCGCCTCGGTAAAGACAGCATTCTCCGCCCCCATCGCCATGACCATCGTGACAATGGCAGGCACGGCAGACCCTAGGCCACCGCTGAGAGCCGAGACGGTCAAGAGGATTGCGACCAGCGCTAGCACCCCAATCCGGCGATAACGGCCCGCTAGGTGCCCCACCACAGCCCCGGCCACGACACCAATCAGGAAACAGCCGATCAGACCTGCGGCTATGGCCCCATGGGTCGCACCCGCCGCCAGGCCCACACCCACGCGCGTCGAGTTGCCGCTCATAAAGGAAACAAAGAAGCCGCCTGTTCGGATGAAGCCAATGGCATCGACATAACCGGCCAGACAGGACAGGCAGGCTGCCAAGAGGCGCAGGCGATAATCATAGTTGGTGATGGCGTATCTCCTGGCCAGTCAACCTAGCCTGACAGGGCTATAGCAAGACGGTGACCGGGTCCAATTTCACACCCAAGGTCCGCGGCGCGACGGGGGGCTGTTCGGACAGGTTAAGGGTAGGTTGCGAACGGCTCGAGATAAAGATATACTTTAATCACTGTATATCATGGAGACTGCCATGCAGGTCGCAAAATGGGGCAATAGCCTTGCCGTGCGGTTGCCCAAGTCGCTTGTCGACAAACTCAAACTCAGCGCTGGCGACTCCCTGTCGATCGTCACAGCGTCCCACGACGAGATCACGGTCCAGGTCGAGGATCGGAAATCCGTCTTTCGAGAAGCCATGACCCCGTTTCGCTGGGCCGCTCCGCAGGATTATCGATTTGACCGTGATGAGGCCAATGAGCGGTGAAGCGTTTTTTCGACACTAATATTCTGGTCTACGCCTTTCTCGATACGGATAGGCGAGACCTAGCCCTGGACCTGCTGGCCGAAGGCGGGGTCATCAGTGTTCAGGTCCTCAATGAGTTCACCAATGTTGCACGCAAAAAATGGCGGCGGGATTGGGCTGAAATTGCCGCAGCGCTCCAAGTCATCCGACTGCACTTTAACCCAATCGTTCCCGTCACCCTTGATACCCATCAATCAGCGCTCCAATTGGCCAGCCGCGATGGGCTCAGCTTTTATGACGCCTTGATTGTGGCGGCGGCCATTGATGCGGGCTGCGATCTCCTCTTTTCAGAAGACCTTCAGCATGATCGCAAGTTCGGAAAGCTCGTGGTCAAAAATCCCTTTCGCCTTGAACCCGAAAGCTTGGCTTAGAGCTTCAAGCCAAAACGCGGGCCGATCAAGGTCATTAGGGCATAGAGGCCGATCGTGAGCAGGCAGCCTGCCGTCAGGGCGGGCCAAAATCCAATGCCGCGCCGCAGGAGCGCCGGGATCAGCAGGAACATTGGCAAGGAGGGCAGGACGTACCAGACCGTCGCCTCAACATGATCGGCGATCAGGCCAGAGGGCTGTCCCCCACGCCACAGCCAGATCATCCCCAAGATCGAGACCAGAGGCAAAGAGGCGATCAAGGCCCCAAAGCCAGGCTGGCGCTTGGCCACCTCGGACACGATGGCGATGATGAGGCCAGAGATCAGGGCCTTAAGGATCAGATAGAGCATAGGTCTTTCTAACACGCCAAAGCAGGCAGAGTAAGTTCACGGTGAGCGTTGGTCTTTGATCAGTTGGACTTGCGATCTGAGAAAATAAGCGCAAAATGCGCTCTTATGCCGCGACAATGGATCGATTTCATCTCGACCATGCGACAGCGGCAAGGACAGGGGCGAGAGCACGCGATGAGCAGGATTTGGGTTCGGGCAGGGATGGCGCTTGCCGTCGCCGCAGCCGTCATGGCCATGGGTATCAGCACCACCAAGGGCGTCGCGCCTTCAACTTTGGTGGCCAGCGAGCAAACGCCTTGGGGTCCAACAAAGGTCGACAATTTCCGCCTGACCGACCAGAACCTCCTGTCCAAAGAGCTCTATCGGATGAGCGATGCCTCGGCGGTGGTGATCATCACCGTTCAGAATGGCTGCCCCATCTGTCGTAATACTGGCCCAGCGATTAAGGCGCTGATGTCGTCCTTCGCCGGTAAGGGCGTTGAGTTCATGATGCTGGACTCCACCCCCGCCGACACGCGCGAAGAGATCTTGGCTGAGGCCAAGGCCTATGGCTACGACCTGCCGATCCTGATGGACCGCAATCAACTGGTTGGTGAACAGCTGGGCGTGACCCGCACCGCCGAGGTCATCATCATCCAGCCCAAGACCTGGAAGGTCATCTATCGCGGCCCGATCGACGACCGCGTGACCTATGAGCGCCAGCGCGCCAAGGCGACCAAGACCTGGGCTGCCGATGCCCTGACCGCGCTCTTGGCCGGCAACACCACCAAGGTGGCGTGGCAGAATCCTGAAGGCTGCCTGATCGACATTGCGGGCAACAGCAAGGTCGCTGCCGCCAAGGTGTCCTACGCCCACGACATCGCACCGATCATTCAGGCAAAGTGCGTCGCCTGTCACCAGCCCGGTGGCATCGGCCCCATGCCCCTGACCAACTATCAGCGCATCAAGAGCTTCTCGCCGATGATCCGCGAAGTGCTGCGCACCCAGCGCATGCCGCCTTGGCGGGCTGATCCAACCGTGGGCAAGTTCCATGACGATAAGAGCCTGAGCGGTGAACAGATCCGCACCCTGGTCCATTGGATCGAGGCGGGCGCGCCGCGCGGTGAAGGCGATGATCCCATTGCGGCTGTCGCCTATCAGGCAGAGGAATGGCCTCTGGGTAAGCCGGACCTGATCTTGGACCTGCCTGCCTATGACATCCCAGCCTCTGGCATTGTCGACTATCAGCGGCCCTTCGTGCTGAACCCGCTGCCTGAGGGCAAGTGGCTGCGTGCCTCGACGGTCAAGGTTGATAACCGCCAGTCCGTGCACCACATCCTGACGGGCTATCTGACCACCCCGCCTGCCCCCGGCCAACCGGCCAATGAGAGCCAGTGGGGCGCGTCAGTCGGCGGCTATGCGGTGGGCGCAGAATCCATCGTTCAACCGGATGATATTGGCGTTTACCTGCCATCGGGCGGGGCCATCGGCTTCCAGAACCACTACACCCCCTTTGGACGTGCGGTGACCGAGAAGTCCAAGATCGCGCTGTACTTCTACGACAAGAAGCCATCGCTGATGATGCATAATTCGGTGATCGCCAATCCCAACATCACGATCCCACCGAACGAAGAGAACTGGCAGCAGTCGGCCTACCTGACCTTCCCCAAGGACGCGATCCTCTATGGGGCCTTCCCGCACGCGCACTATCGCGGATCGTCGTCTCAGCTGTGGATCCAGTATCCCGATGGGGCCAAGAAGCTGCTTCTGTCCCTGCCCCACTATGACTTCAACTGGCAGCGGGAGTTCCAATTTGCCGATCCGATCAATGTCCCAGCCGGATCAAAGCTGATCGCCATCTACACCTATGACAATTCCAAGCGGAACCCGGCCAATCCTGACCCGAACCGCACGGTGCCATGGGGTGATCAGTCCTTTGACGAGATGCTCTATACCGCCCTGCGCTATCGTTGGGCGGGCGAGACCTCGGACAGCCCCAACGACTTTGACGCCTTGCTCAACAAGAACCGGATGTTCGGGATCTTGGACACCAATATGGATGGCAAGCTCGAAAAGTCTGAGGCCACCGGTCGCATGGGGGCCATGATTGCTGCCAATTTCGAGAAAATCGATATGGCCAATAAGGGCTATATCACCCCCGAAGGCCTCAGTGCCGTGCTCGACATGGTCTATAAGAGCCGCCGGTCCAAGCCTGCCGCGCCTGCGGCAACGGGTGACAAGACCACGGCGGCTCCCGTCGCCGCGACTCCCGCCGCGCCCAAGGGCTAGGGTGCGGCGTAAAGGCGGGGCCCTCGCGGCCCTGCTGATCCTCATCGGTCTGGGGGGCGGCGCTGCAAGCGCTGCCCCCGGACTGGGACGGGTCGAGATCGGGGCACCGGCACCCGACGGCCCGCTGTTGGGCGCGGACGGGCGCACCCACCGCCTGTCAGACTATCGCGGCAGGATCGTGATCTTGGAATGGACCAGCCCGGTCTGCCCCTATACCGCTAACAAATATCGCCGGGGCCTGATGCAGGCGATCCAGCGGCGCGCCGCCCGGCAGGGCGTGGTTTGGCTGTCCATCGACACCTCATTCCCTGGCAAGCCTGGCTTTTTGACCCCCACGCAGGCCAAGGCCCGGATCAGGGCCACGGGCGCTGTGGTCACCGGCTTTCTGTTCGATCAGGGCGGGGCCTTCGCACGGCCCTATGGCATCCGCACCACGCCCAGCATGGTCATGATCGATGGTCAGGGACGGGTAATCTATCAGGGGGCCTTAGACGAGGCTCCAGAACAGACCAAGCCCGATGGTCGCGACCACATCAGCGCGGCCTTGGATGACCTAAAGGCTGGACGCGAGATCCGGCTCGCGGAGACGCGGGCCTATGGCTGTGCGTTGGAATATTGAGGAGAGAAACACCAGACATCACGAGAAAACCTAAGTTTTAGCTTGAGCCACAACATGTTCGTTAAATATTTTCGACACTCGTGCAGCCATTTCCAAACTATATTTTCGCATTGGCAGTGTGTAATCTAAAGCTCCAGATTGAACTGGGAAAATGTAACCACTATCATTTTTAAAGATGTAACCCTTGCGTTCAAGATCGGTGAGCCTCCTTCGCACCGTCTCGCGAGACATGCCTAAACTCAAATAGATATTTTTTGCAGCAACGGAAATTCGGTCCGCTTTCAACCGATCAATATCTGCAAAGGCATTCGCAGCATCTTCGGCTTTATAGGAGAGCAGGTGAGACGAACTGCGATGGGCCACGAAGGCGAGAATTATGCAGTCCACGGCGTCGATCTGCAGCGTTTCGGTCCAAAAAGATGCGTAATTTACCAACTCACCAATGAGCGTTATCGTCAGATGGCGCGCCGCAAGGCTATCAGGATCAATCGGAGTGGCCATGATATTGATCAAATCC
>CANCJE010000114.1 GCA_947378235.1 Caulobacteraceae bacterium
TCCCCCTCGACCGTCAAGATGGCCGGATCATAGGCTAAACCGACATAATCGATCAGACGGCGGATCAGGTCGGGGCGCTGGCAATAGGCATGGCGTTGAAAGGTGCCGTAGCGAATGTGGCTGTGAGACAGACGTGTCAGCACCGCCGAGCGCGTGGGGCTGGGCTCGTCATTGCGCTCGAGCGCCTCGCCGGTCTCAATGAGGCTAAAGGCCCGCGAGGTCGGCACGCCCTGTGCCTCCAGCATGGCTGCGGCCAGCACCTCCCGCACGCCGCCCTTGAGGGTCAGTCGTCCGTCACCGCTGCGGGACCTGGGCGTGCGGCCTGTGCCCTTGGTCGCTAGATCTAACAGACGCATCGGCGCGCCCTCTATGGCCGGCGCCTCTCGCAGCTGCGCATAGAGAAAGCCGCGACCGTCGCCGAGCTGTGGATTGTAAACGCCGAACTGATGGCCGTGATAGCGCATGGCCAAGGGCTGAGGCTGATTGCCGGGCAAGGGCTCAAACCGAGCAAAGGCAGCCAGCCAGTCGGCATCACTCAGACTGTCCAAGCCGACGCTGGCCGACGCTCGAACATTGCGAAAGCGGATGATCGCCTGCGGGAAATCGGCAGGTTCCACCGGATCGGCAAAGTCCGCCCCCAGCGCCATATAGAGCGGATCGGGCCGATAGGCCGGGCTGGTCAAAGAGGAGAAAGGTGCCATCCCTTTTCCATGCCGACATTGGGGACGAGTTTCAAGCCCAAGCGCCCTCGACGGAATTGACATTAGCATAAATAGATGTGAAATTATTTAAACAATCTAGGGGTAAATTAATGCGGTATTACAAACAGGCCTTGCTTCCAAATGAGGAGGTTCTTGCGGTAGCGGAAATGACAAAGGCGGTGCTAATCTGGCCGATAGTTTTTACCATTATTACGTTTGGAATTTTTATACCGCTTACCGCGATTTGGTTTATAATCGCATTAATACAGAGAAATACTTCAGACTTCGCGGTTACAGATAGACGCCTTATTGTCAAGTATGGACTAATAAGACGAACATCTATTGAACAAAGACTTAACAAAATTGATTCCATCATTATACGGCAAGGAATTTGGGGGCGGTTATTTAACTACGGTTACGTGGTGGCTACAGGATCAGGCTTGATGGGCTCTAAGTTTGGTCCGTTAGGCGATCCAATGGCGTTCAAAATGGCCATTGAAAAGGCCATTGACGCACAGGGCACCACTTAATACGCCTTAAACAGTCTATGGAGCGGATAATGAGCTAATCGGGAAGATAAACAGCATTGTGCTTGGCCGTGGGCATGGCACCGAATAAGAGAAGTCCTTATCTCCAAACGCTCTTGATCGGTCGCAGGATCAGCCCATGCCCCGTCGTCCCACGCTCGACTTTTTAAAGACAGAGACGGCATCGGGCCTGTTTTTGATCATCGCTGCGCTTGCGGCCATGATCGTCGCCAATTCGGATCACAAAGACGCCTATTGGGCCTTTGTCCACCAGCCCTTCACCGTTCAATTTGGCGACTTTGTCGAGACCAAGCCGTTCCAGAAATGGGTCAAGGACGGCTTGATGGCCGTGTTCTTCTATGTGGTCGGTCTGGAAATCAAGTACGAGGTCCTGAAGGGTGAACTGTCGAGCGCCCGCAAGCTAGCCCTGCCCCTGATCGCGGCCCTTGGCGGCATGATCGGTCCGGCGCTGGTCTATACGGCCATCAATCTGGCCCCCGGAGGGGCCCTGCGCGGCTGGCCGATCCCGACGGCCACCGACATTGCCTTTGCCATCGCCATCTTGGCCTTGGCGGGCCGAGGTCTGCCGGGATCACTTCGGCTCTTCCTCTTGACCCTCGCCATTGTCGATGACCTCGGGGCGGTAGCGCTGATTGGCACGCTCTTTACCGATGAACTCCATTACAAGGCCCTAGCGGGGGCTGGACTTGGCCTATCTGCCCTTGGCCTCTTGGGACGATGGAAAGGGGCACCCCTCGCCTTCCACGTCGCGGGCTTTCTCGTGGTCTGGGCCTTTACGCTCAAGTCAGGGGTAAACACCTCACTCGCCGGGGTGGCCTGCGCGATGCTGGTGCCGATTGCCCCGCAAAAGGTCGGTCAGGAGGGGACACTGAAGCTGTTCATGCACAGCCTGCACCCCTATGTCGCCTATGGGATTCTGCCGCTCTTTGCCTTTACCGCCGCCGGCTTCACGCTTGAGGGGCTGAATCTTCGGGATGTTTTTGCTCCACTTCCGCTTGGCATCGCAGCGGGCCTGTTCTTAGGTAAGCAGGTGGCGGTTCTGATCTGCATCGCCCTTGCGGTACAGACGGGCCTCGCGCGCAAGCCTACCGGTGCAACTTGGCTAGAACTCTATGGAATCAGCGTGCTGTGCGGCATCGGCTTCACCATGAGCCTGTTCATCGGGGGCCTCGCCTTTGCCGCAGGAGACGCTCTGATTCAGACGCAGATTCGGCTGGGCGTCGTCGTCGGCTCGGTCGCATCTACCGCCCTTGCCTTCGCCGTGCTCAATTTCGCGGCACAAAAAAGGCGCCAAAGCGGCGAAAGCGTACCAAACCAGACATAACCTGTTTCATTTGAGTCACACCGCGAGGAAAGGCTTGACCGATAAGGGCTTGATCCTTGCGTCCTATCGGCCCCTCCCTATGTTTCGGGCAAGCTCGAACAGGCATAAGCCGGAAATGAGCGTAACGCGGGAACCCGAAACTGGGACCGCACAACCGCCGGGGAAGTTCATTGCGTATCGCAAATATTCTGAAATACACGGCCTCCGTCGCCGTGCTTGCTGCCTTTGCTGGTAGCGCCAGCGCCCAAGAGGTCGGCCGTCAGGTCGACGAGATCGTCGTCACCGCTCAAAAGCGCGAACAAAGCCTGCAAAACGTGCCGATCGTGGTTACGGCCGTCAGCGCTCAGCTGTTGCAAGACAGCGGCGTGAAGGACATCAAGGACCTGACGATCCTGACGCCAGGCCTGCTGGTGACCTCGACCGCCAACGAAACCTCGACCACCGCCCGCATCCGCGGCATCGGTACGGTTGGTGACAATGCCGGTCTTGAATCGTCTGTCGGCATCATTGTTGACGGCGTCTATCGCCCTCGCAACGGCGTTGGCTTCGGCGATCTGGGCGAAATGCAGCGCGTCGAAGTGCTGAAGGGTCCACAAGGCACCCTGTTCGGCAAGAACACTTCGGCTGGTGTTATCAACATCATGACCAAGCAGCCCACCTTTAGCTTTGGCGCAAACGGCGAACTGACCGTCGGCGACAATGGCGCACTGGGCGCATCGGCTTCGATCAATGGACCGATCGTGGCCGACAAGATCGCTGGCCGTCTCTATGTAGCGGATCGCAAGCGCGATGGCTTCTATGACATCCGCGTCGGCAAGGGCCCACGCACCAGCACCGAAGATCAGACACAAGACTTCTGGTCGACCCGTGGACAGCTGCTCTTCACCCCGAATGACGCGGTCGATGTGAAGCTGATCGGTGACTACACCAAGCGCGACGAGTCCTGCTGCGTCGGCGTCCAGATCAAGAATGGCGCAACCGCACCTCTGGTCGCAGCTCTGGCCGGCATCTCGGGTGGCCTGTCCACCACGCCAGCGCCTTGGAACCGCATTGCCTATGCCAACCGTGGCTCCGAACAACAGATCACCGATCAGGGTCTGTCGGGCGAATTGAACTGGAAGACGTCATTCCTCGGCGGTGCCAAGGTGACAGCCATCACGGCGGCTCGCGATTGGGACTATGTGGCCGGTCAAGATTCCGACTTCACCACTGCCGACATTATCTATCGCCCATCGAACGGCGACCAGGGAACTCGGTTTAAGCAGTTCAGCCAAGAGCTTCGTCTCGCCGGTGCAACCGACAAGGTCAACTGGCTCGTCGGCGCGTTCTACGCCAAGGAAGACCTGACCGCGAAGGCGACCTTGCGTTACGGCACCAACTTCGAATCCTACCTCAGCGGTCTGCTGGGTGGCCTTCCGCTTTCGGCCGTTACCGGTCGTGCCGCTGGAACGGTCTATGCCGCCGGCGCGGGTAACCTCGATGTCTATAAGCAAAAGGGCACCACGTGGGCTCTGTTCAGCAACAACAGTATCCAAGTCACCGACAAGCTCGAACTGACCATGGGCCTGCGGTACACCAAGGACGAAAAGACCTTGGATGCCAACTACAGCAACATCGACGGCGCCGTTGGTTGCGCTGGGATCGTGCGTTGGGCCAATGCGGCCACGGCACCTGCTGCTGCTAGCCGCGCCGCCATCGTGGGCGCTGCCTGCCAAGCCTTTGCCAACCCGCTCTATAACGGCCTAACGAACCACAAGTCGCGTTCGGAAGATGCTTGGAGCGGCACAGCCAAGGCGGCCTACCGTATCAACCCGTCGTACCTGACCTACGTGTCCTATGCGCGCGGTTATAAGTCGGGTGGTTACAACCTCGATCGCGTGGCATTGCCCTTCGCCTTCGCCGGTACGGCAACAGCGGCAACCTCGCTGCAGCCGATCTTGGACACCAGCTTCGGCGGCGAGTTCGTCGACAGCTATGAAGCCGGTATCAAGTCGACCCTTCTGGATCGTACCTTGCTGCTCAACGCGACTGTGTTCTCGCAGAAGCTCACCGATTTCCAGTTGAACGCCTTTAACGGCCTCTTCTTCCAGGTCCAGTCGGTGCCAGAAGTGACTTCACAGGGCGTGGACACGGATCTGGTGTGGTTCCCCTCTAAGGGCCTGACCCTGCAAAGCGGTGTCACCTATTCCGACACCTCCTATGCTTCGGGTAAGAACCGGGCTCTGCTGGGCGCTTCGGCTTCGACATCGCGCCTGCCAGGGGCTCGCCTGTCGCTGGCTCCGCTTTGGTCCGCTTCGGCCTCGGCCACCTATGAGCGCACCTTCGGCACCCTCGTCGGCCGCGCCAATATCGGTGCGAAGTACTCGTCCAGCTACAATACGGGTTCCGATCTGAACCCTGTGAAGGTGCAGGCCGGTTACATCGTCGCCAATGGCCGTATCAGCCTGGGCACGACGGACGAGCGTCTGGCGCTGGAACTCTGGTCGCAGAATATGCTGAACCAGAAGTACTATCAGGTCGCCTATGACGCGCCGTTCCAATCGGGCAGCTATGATGCCTTCTTGGGTCAGCCACGCACCTATGGCGCAACCCTTCGCGTCAAGTACTAGGCCTTACCCACAGGTCAAAAGAGAGGCGGCCCGGAGCGATCCGGGCCGCCTTTTTTAGTGCCGAAACAACGGTGTGTGTTTTAGCCAAGCCTCTTCTTCAGAGCCCCCACAACATCATCATAGGCCCCCAAAACCGCTGGGGCCAAGGCTGCGAGGTTGTAGAAGCCATGGATGAAGCCGTCATAGTGACGGTGATCGACATCAACGCCAGCCGCTTGCAAGGCCTTCACATAGGCAATGCCCTCGTCGCTCAGGGGATCGTAACCCGCCGTCGAGACAAAGGCGGCTGGAAGACCCGACAGGTCCTTAACATCCAGAACCGACACGCGAGGGTCCGCACCCAAGCCCGTATCGCCAAACAATGAGTCCCGGAAATAGTGCATGCCTGCCTTGGTGAGGAAGAAGCCCTCGGCCAAACGGTCCATAGATTCGGTGGTTACGGTGAAGGTGGTGACCGGATACATCAGGACCTGCATGGCCAGCTTGTGTTGGCCCGCATCACGCAGATCAATAGCAATAGCCGCTGAGAGGTTACCGCCTGCGCTGTCGCCGCAGGTGGCGATACGGGCCGGATCAAAGCCGATAGAGGCCGCGTTCTCAAAGGCCCAATTGGTCGCAGACAGGCAGTCATCATGCGAGGCTGGGAATCGGTTTTCTGGGGCCAGTCGATAGTCTACCGCCAAGACCCGATAGCCCGTCAGGTCGGCTAGGCGGCGACAGACATCATCATGGGTCTCCAGATCGCCAATGACCCATCCGCCGCCGTGGAAAAACACGATGCCGGGGGTCACAGCTGCCGCACCCTTGGGCGAATAGTGACGCACAGGGATCGGACCCGCCTTACCGGGTACGGTAAAGTCACGGCTTTCAACGGGGCCAATCGGCGGCTCTTCGCCAAATTTCAAGGTCCTATAGACCTCCCGCGCCGCTTCAGGCTCCAAGGTATCGAGTGAGGGAGCCCCGGCTTCGGCGGCGGCGTCCAACATGGCTTTGAAATAGGGATCGAGCATGGTCAGGGTTCCTTCTGGAGGCAATGTTGACGGGATTAGAGCGAGATGACCCCATCGGCTGGCGGGGTCGTGAACAGGCCTTGCACCAGATCCGCGCGGCGCTCGATCGTGGCACGTTGATTGACATAGCCCTTGTCGGTGATCTCACCGCTATCGATAGAGGGCGGCTCGGTCAGGATGATCAACCGGGCAATCCGGCGCGACGAACCGCCCGCCGTGGCGTTAAAACTCTTGATCCGCTCGGACAGGATGGCGGCCAGCTTTTCCAACGGCGACCCCTCCCCCGGCGCAGCCGCCAAGGCCTGTAACCCCGCCGCAGACGGCCAGACCATCGCCCCGATATGGGGCTTATCTTGGCCGGTGATCACGGCGTCTTGGATATAGGGGCTGCAGGCGGCGACCAGATCCGGGCGCAAGGTGCCCACCGAAACCCAAGTGCCGCTATCGAGCTTGAAGTCCTCGGTGACCCGACCATCAAAGATCAAGCCCTTGGCCGGATCGCTGTCATCGACAAAACGCGCCGCATCGCCAAGCTTGTAGAAGCCCTCTTCGTCAAAGGCCTCGGCGGTCTTGACCGGATCATTGTGATAGCCCTTGGTGATGGTCGCGCCCTTGACCCGAACCTCCAGCTTTGAGCCACTTGGCGTCAGTTTGAGGGTGATGCCTGGGATCGGAAGCCCGACAAGCCCCACCCGCTCCGTCGGCCAATGGACCACGGTGACGCCTTGGGTCTCGGTCGCGCCATACATGGTCGTCAGGGCAATCCGCTGTCCCGTCTCGGCAATGGCCAGGGCCTGCATCCGGTCATAGACGTCATTGGAAAGGGTCGCGCCGCCATAGCCCATATATTTCAGGTTCTTGAAGAACGACCGACGCAGGGCCGGATCGCGCTCCATCGCGTCAGCCAGCATCGAAAAGGCAATGGGCGCAGAGCCAAATACCGAGGGCGAGACCTCATAGAGGTTCTTGATGGTCGTCTCGAACAGGCCCGGGATCGGCTTGCCCTCATCCAGATGCAAGGTTCCACCGGCCCACATCGTGCCGTTAAAGCCAATATTACCCGCCGAAATATGGCTCCACGGCATCCATTCCAAGGCTTGAGGGATCTCATCGGGATCTTGCGGCTCGCTGCGCAGCCCGTCCTGACCGGCAATGAGAGCCGTCATCATTGAGAAGGATTGCGGCACCCCCTTAGGCATTCCGGTCGAGCCGGAGGTGAACAGATATTTCACTACAGTCTCTGGCAACAGTTCCGCCATGGCCTGAGCGACAGCCGGTCCCGGCTTGGTCGACAAAAGGGTGGACAGGGCAATCGCGCCCTCGCCTTCGCCGTCTGAGGTGACCAGGATCAGGTCAGGATTGATCTGGCGCAGGGTCGCAACGGCCCCGGCAAAGGGGGCGCCGTTCTGCGCAAAGACGACCTTGGGCTTTACGGTGTTGAAGCAATGTTTGAGCTTGCCGTGATCGCTTGAGATCAGGCTGTAGGCGGGGCTGATCGGAGCGATCGGGATGCCTGCCGTGTAGCAGCCAAGCATCATCAGGGCGTGATCGACAGAATTGGCCGATAGGACCATGACGCTGTCCTTGGCCGTCAAGCCGTGCTCGAGGAGCCACTGAGCAATGGAATCAGCCGCCTGCTTGGCCTGCCCATAGGTGACGCCGCCCCAAGGCCCATGCCCGGGCGCGCGTTGCAATATATAGGGCCGATCAGGATGGGCGGCGGCCTTGTCGGCCAGCAGGTGGGCGATGGTGTAGGGACTGTCGCCAATCGCGTGGGCCGAAGAAACAAGCACCGATCCGTCAGCCCGACGCTCGACATGGACCACCGGACCCTTCATCGGCAGCGGCTTGAACGGTGGCAAGGTCTTTACAACCGCATCGGCTCCGTCAGCAGGCGTCATCCCAAGCATCCTCCGTAGGTTATCATTGTTTTCTTGAACAGTAGCCACTGGGCGGGGCGCGTCAAATGCCATGTTCGTTAGGGCAAGGGCTTGGCCGATGTTTCTTATCCTCACCCGATGGGGAGGACGTAAACCGGTGCCTCCAACCCTGCGATGATGAGGTGCCGCCATGACCTTTGATGAAGCCTTTGACGTCCTGATCGGTCATGAGGGCGGCTATGTGAACCATCCGAGCGATCCCGGCGGTGAGACCAAATTCGGCATTTCCAAACGCGCCTACCCGATGGTCGACATCAAGGCCCTGACGCTCGATCAGGCCAAAGCGATCTATCGTCGTGACTATTGGATCCCAGCGGGCTGTGACCGAGCGCCCGAACCGCTTCGGTTCGATCTGCTGGATATGGCGGTCAATAGCGGCGTTAAGGGCGCCATCCGGACCCTGCAAAGGGCTCTGGGCGTCAGGGATGATGGCCTAATAGGTCCGGCCACCCTATCGGCCCTGTCTCAGAGCGATCCCGCAGCGGTGCAGGCCAGGTTCAATGGTGCGCGGCTTCAGATGATGACGGACCTTGCGACCTGGCCAACCTTTGGCAGGGGGTGGGCCAAGCGCAT
>CANCJE010000115.1 GCA_947378235.1 Caulobacteraceae bacterium
CAGTCGATAAAGGCCTTGGCCCCGTTGCCGCGATCATGAGGCAGAGCCCCGACCACACCCTTGGGATCGCCCTCGACCGCTTCGACGGCAAAGCTGTGGGTCACAGGATGACGGGCCGCATCAGCCCCAGCCGCAAAGCCATCGGCCAAAGCCTGAGCCAGCCCAAACTTGCCCCGGCAGGCACCTGCCGACCGTTCCGCCTCGGCCGATTGACCTGGCAGATAGGTCTCTAGGGCCTCATCCCACACCACCTTGCCCCGCGATTGCGAGAACAGGTGAACGCTGGGCGTAAAGCCGCCGGACATCAGCACGCCATCGCAGCTCAGGGTCTCGGTCGATCCGACCTGACCCGCTGCAACGATCGGGGCAATATAGGCCCCCTTGACGCGAAGCTCGCCGATTGTGCCGGTGATGGCATAGCCTTCCTTGACCTTCAGGCCAGCGGCCTTGGCCGCCTCGACCAGAGGACCAACGGGATAGGGCCGCGCATCGACAATCGCGGCGATCTCGACGCCTGCCTTGTGCAGATCCAAAGCCGCCCGATAGGCCTCATCATGGCCGGTGGCAACCACCACGCGCTTGCCGGGCTTGACGCCATAGCGGTTCAGATAGATGCGGGCCGCATCGGCCAGCAGGACGCCGGGACGGTCATTGTCTGGGAAGACCAGTGGACGCTCGATGGCACCCGCCGCCAGCACCACTTCGCGGGCCCGAACCTGCCACAGACGCTCGCGCGGGGCACCGGCAGCCGGATGGGCCTGATGCTCGCTCAGACGCTCGGTAATGCCGATCATATTGTGCGCGAAATAGCCAAAGGCGTTGGCGCGGCAGATCAGGGTGACCTTGGGATTGGCTGCCAAGGTCGCTATCGTCTCGGAGAGCCAAACCTGCGCGGGCTTGCCGTCGATCTGTGCGTCGGTCGCAGCCAAGAGCGAGCCGCCGAACTGGGCCTGCTCGTCCACCAGCATCACCCGCCCACCGCTTTTCGATGCCGCGAGGGCAGCGGCGAGACCGGCAGGACCGGCACCAATGACCAGAACTTCGCAGTGCGCAAAGCGGTTCAGATAGCGGTCGGGGTCCGCCTCGGTCGGGGCGCTTCCCAGACCGGCGGCAGCACGGATGGCGGGCTCATAGAGATGGTCCCACGCTTTGCGCGGCCACATAAACGTCTTGTAATAGAAGCCCGCCGGAATGAAGGGCGACAGAAGGCTGGTCACCGCACCCATATCAAAGTTCAGGCTGGGCCAGCGGTTCTGGCTCTGGGCCACAAGGCCGTCATAGAGCTCGACCTGGGTGGCGCGCAGATTGGGCGTGACGCGAGCCTTGTCCCGGCGCACCGAGACCAGCGCATTGGGCTCTTCCGAGCCTGCGCCCAAGACCCCGCGCGGGCGGTGATATTTGAACGAGCGGCCCATCAGGTGCACGCCATTGGCCAAGAGGGCCGAGGCTAGGGTATCGCCCTCGACGCCCTGAAAGGTGCGGCCATCAAAGGTGAAGGTCAGGCTCTTGCGACGGTCGATTTGACCGCCTGCTTCTGTGCGGAACGGCGCGCTCATGCGGCAGGCCCCTTCAAATCAGGACGGGCTTCACCGGTCTTATAGGTCACAACAAACTGGTCCGTGGTGGTATCGCGCAAGGCATTGAAGAACCTCGCGCAGCCATGCAGGTGGCGCCAACGCTCGGCATGCAGGCCCTTGGGGTTGGCGCGCATATAGAGATATTCGGTCCATTCCTCGGCATTCAGGGCTTCGGGCTGGGTGGGGCGGGCAATATGGGCTTCGCCGCCATGGACGAATTCCAACTCTGGGCGAGGGCCGCAATGGGGACAGGTGATCAGCAGCATCTGGACCTCAGTGGGCTACGGCGGCGGCGGCGGCTTCGTCGATCAGATGACCGTCCCGGAACCGCTCGATGGTGAAGGGGGCATTGATCGGATGGGGCTCGTCCTTGGCGATGGTCCAGGCCAGGGTATGGGCCGCACCGGGCGTGGCCTTAAAGCCGCCAGTTCCCCATCCGCAATTGACATAGAGCCCCGGCACCGGG
Source organism: Caulobacteraceae bacterium (assembly GCA_947378235.1). Taxonomy (GTDB): domain Bacteria; phylum Pseudomonadota; class Alphaproteobacteria; order Caulobacterales; family Caulobacteraceae; genus CAISGS01. The sequence continues at coordinate 2,044 of CANCJE010000115.1, forward strand.
GTCTTGGCGACGATGGGCGAGCGATCCGGCGTCACATCGACAATGCCGCCCCAGTTGCGCAGCATCCTCATGCGGCGGAAGGCCGGGAACAGCTCGCAAATGGCCTCCAGCGTATGCTGCGAAATGTGCAGGCCACCGCGCTGGGTATAGGAGGTATAGATGTCGGTACCCGCGCCAATCACCAACTCGCCCTTATCGGACTGGCTGATATAGGCGTGGATGGTGTTGCTCATGACCACGCAGGGGAAGACCGGCTTGATCGGCTCGGACACCAGGGCCTGCAGAGGATAACTTTCCAGCGGCAGGCGCACGCCCGCCATGCCCAGAACCACGCTGGTGTGACCCGCCGCCGAGACGCCGATCTTGGGCGTACGGATCAGACCCTTGGTGGTCTCGACCGCCTCGACCGCGCCTGCGGCATTGCGCCGAATGCCGGTCACTTCGCAGTTCTCGATGATGTCGACGCCCAGATCGTCGGCTGCGCGGGCATAGCCCCAGGCCACCGCATCATGCCGCGCCGTCCCGCCGCGCCTTTGCAGCGCAGCCCCCAGCACCGGATAGCGCATATTGTCAGAGATGTTCAGCGGCGGGCAGTAGGCCTTGGCCTCTTCGGGCGAGAGCCACTCATTATCGACACCGTTGGCCCGGTTGGCATGGACGTGGCGCTTGAACACCTGAACATCATGCACCGTGTGAGCCAGCATCATGACCCCGCGCTGCGAGAACATGACATTGTAGTTCAGCTCTTGCGACAGACCTTCCCACAGCTTGACCGAATGGTCATAGAGACCCGCACTCTCATCAAACAGATAGTTGGAGCGGATGATGGTGGTGTTACGGCCCGTATTGCCGCCGCCCAGCCAGCCCTTTTCAAGCACCGCAATATTGCGCATGCCATGCTGCTTGGCGAGGTAGTAGGCCGCACCGAGTCCATGACCGCCGCCGCCGATAATGACCGCATCATAGGCCGCTTTGGGCTCTGGCGAGCGCCATTGGGGCTTCCACCCGGCCTGGCCATTTAGGCCTTGCTTGAAGAGCTCGAAGGCTGAAAACTTCTGCATGGACTCCGCCCGTCAATTGAAGCTGCGACCATGGGCTTTGGCCCCTGAAAGGGCCATCATCAAGGCGGCGGCGCACTTGAATAATAACGACACGGCTGTCGCATTTAATCAAGGAAACAGGCAAGGCGTCGTCATGCTGCAGGATGTCGCCTTTCTTATTTCCGCGCGTCGCTTATAGAAAAGTGATTGCATCCGGCGCTGGGCTAAGGTCCCGCGCTCCAATTTCAGCATCCAAAGGCGCGAATCCATGTCTGAGGCCAACAAACCCGCCTCCCTCGCCCAGTTGGTCGCTCGCCGTAAGGCTGGCCACAGTCTGGAAGCGGACCTCTATACCCGTCCCGATATATTCGAGACCGATATGGACCTGATCTTCGGCCGCCACTGGATCTATGTCGGTGTCGAACCCGATGTGCCAGAGCCGGGCGACGTGTTCGTGGTCGATATCGGCAAGACCTCGGTCCTGATCGTGCGCGACGACGATATGCAGATCCGCGCCTTCCACAATGTCTGCCGTCACCGCGGCGCGCGTCTCGTCGACGGACCGCATGAGCAGGTCGGCAATCTGGTCTGCCGCTACCATGCATGGACCTATTCGCTCGAAGGCGACCTGGTCTTTGCCGACCATATGGGTGAAGATTTCGACAAGAGCTGCCGGGGCTTAAAGCCCGTTCACCTGCGCTCGGTCGCGGGCCTGCTGTTCATCTGTCTGGCCGAAGAGGCCCCCGCCGATATTGAGGACATGGCCGCTGCCATGACTCCCTATCTGGTCAAGCACGACATCCCCAACACCAAGATCGCCCATTCTGTTGACCTGATCGAGCACGGTAACTGGAAGGTGACGATGGAGAATAACCGCGAGTGCTATCACTGCGGTGCCAACCATCCTGAACTGACCATTCCCCTGTTTGCCTATGGCTTCGGCTTCTCGCCCAAGACCTTGGATGAGGACGAGCTGGAACAGGCAAAGCGCTATGAAGATTTGGTCAAGGACGCCCATAATCGTTGGGAAGCCTCGGGCCTACCCTCGCGTGAGATCGAGCATCTGGCTGACCGGGTGACGGGGTTTCGTACCGAGCGCCTGCCCATCGACCAGTCCGGTCAAAGCCAGACCATGGACACCAAGGTCGCCTGCAAGAAGCTGCTCGGCAACATCACCGATCCGGCCCTAGGCGGCCTATCCTTCTGGACCCAGCCCAATAGCTGGCACCATTTCATGAGCGACCATATTGTCACCTTCTCGGTGATCCCGGTCAGCCCAACCGAGACCATGTTACGCACCCGCTGGCTGGTCCATAAGGATGCGGTCGAAGGCATCGATTATGACAAGACCACCCTGACCGAGGTCTGGATCGCCACCAACAAGCAAGATGCCCATCTGGTCGAGGTCACCCAATCGGGTCTGGTCAGCCCGGCCTATGAGCCCGGCCCCTACTCACCTTATACCGAAGGCTTGGTCGAAAAGTTCTGTCAGTGGTACATGGGCCGTCTGTCCGCCCATCTTGAGACCGTTGCATGACCCTGAACACCCGCGCGCCTGCGCCGCTTTGGAATCCCGACGAGGACGAGACGCTCGTCTGCTGCGCCGTGCGGGCTGAGACACACGACGTCAAGACCTTCATCTTCCAAGCCGTAGAGCCGCGCCGCTTTGCCTACCAGCCCGGTCAGTTCATGACCTTGTCGCTGACCATCGGCGGCGAAGAGATCCATCGCTGTTACACACTGTCCTCTAGCCCGACACGGCCTGATCGGGTCTCGATCACGGTCAAGCGCATTGGCGAGGGGCCGGTTTCGTCTTGGCTGCACGCGAACCTTGCCCCCGGCACCTCGATCAAGGCTCTGGGGCCAATGGGCGACTTTTTCTGTACGGCAGAGGCGGGTAGCAAATATCTGTTCCTGTCTGCCGGCAGCGGCATCACCCCCTTGATGTCCATGACCCGCAGCCATCATGATCTGGGAAGCGGCGCCGACATCGCCTTCGTCCACAGCGCCCGCTCGCCCGCCGACCTGATCTTTCGCGACGAGTTGGCCCTGATGGCCAAGACCGCGCCGGGCTTGACGGTCACGGCGATCTGCGAGGCTGATAGTGAGGCTGAGGTCTGGGCCGGTCCTCGCGGCCGCATCGATCTGGCCAAGCTCGAAGCCATCGTCCCCGATTTTCGCGCGCGCGAGGTCTATATCTGCGGCCCGGCTCCCTATATGGCGGCGGTCAAGTCAATGCTGGAGGCCAGCGGCTACGACATGGCCCGCTACCACTCCGAAAGTTTCGACTTTGCCGAACTTAGCGCGGATCAGCCTGAGCCAGAGTCCGCATCATCCAATCAGGGCTTCAAGGTTGAGTTTAAGCTCTCGCGCCGGACCATCGAGGTTGCGCCTGACCGCTTTATCCTCGCCGCCGCCAAGGCCGAGGGCATGCGCCTTCCATCGTCCTGTACCAAGGGCATGTGCGGCACCTGCAAGTGCAAGCTGGTCTCTGGAACGGTCGACATGACCCCCGCAGGCGGTATTCGCCAACGCGAGATCGATCAGGGCATGATCCTGATCTGCTGCTCCAAACCCACCAGCGATCTGGTTCTGGAACGCTAGGGCCTTAAAGACCCCCTACCCCGGCTTCGCGGGTACTTCCCCCAGAGGGGGAAGATTTGCGCATAGATGATCTTCCCCCTCTGGGGGAAGTGGCGCGCAGCGCCGAAGGAGGCCTTGTTTTCTACCCCTAATCCTGTGTCGCGCAGCCCGCGTGAACCTCACAGGCCAGCTTCACCAGACCCAGCGCTGCCGCAGCCCCCGTCCCTGCGCCTTGCGATAGACCCAGATCCAAAAGCGGGACCTTGCCGATTTTTGCGAGCAACAGCCGATGGCCAGGTTCGGCGCTGACATGTCCCGCCATACAGTGGTCGAGGGCCGTCGGGTCCATCGCATGCAAAACCGCTGCCGCCGCACCGACACCATAGCCATCGAGCAAGACCGGCACCTTTTGCACGCGCGCTGCAAGGATCGCCCCAGCAACCGCCGCAATGTCTCGCCCACCCACTTGGCGAAGGATTTCAAGCGGGCTGTCCGCCCCCTCGGCCTTGGCGCGGGCGACAATGGCCTCCACGGTCTGAATCTTCAGAGCCAAGGCGTCATCATCAATGCCGCCGCCCCGTCCGGTCCAGTCTTGCGCCTCGCCGCCATAGAGCGCGTGGGCGATGGCAGCGGCGGCGGTGCTATTGCCCGCCCCAACCTCGCCTAAGATCAGTAGGTCCGGCTGTTTGGCCAGAGCCTCCATACCAAAGGCCATGGTCGCGGCACATTCCCGCGCGCTCATCGCCGCTTTCTCGACCGTGTCAGAAACGGGTCGATCAACGGCCAGATCAAAGACCTCTAGGCCTGCACCATGGAACGACGCCATCTGGCTAATAGGGGCACCACCAGCAGCGATCATCTCCAAGGACTGGCGGTTAAAGGACGGGCGAAAGGCTGAAACGCCTCGGGCTGCCACGCCGTGGGCTCCGGCATAGAGCGCGATCACGGGCCGCATGACCGTGGGCGGGGTCACACCACGCCAAGCGGCAAGCCAGTCGATAATCTCTTCCAACCGACCAAGGCTACCGACCGGTTTGACCAGACGCCCCTCTCGCTCAGCCGCTCGGTCACGGGCGTCAAGGTTGGGGCCGGGCAGGTCGGCCATCAGGGCGGCGATGTCATCAAAAGGGCTGGTGCTCATTCCTTGCCCATAGCCTCCTGCCGCCGCCCTGCCTAGGGGTCAGTGTCACGAGCGCCCTTCGTGATCGTCTTGATCTGGCTTCGGGGCATGCCTAAAAAGGATGATGTCCAACGATGTTCTCAAACTCGATGCCCCCGCGCTCAACGCATTTTTGCGCCGCGCCTTTCCCCTGACCACCGACGCCGCTATTGCCGAGGTCATTGAAGTCGAGCCGGGTCGGGCGCGGCTGGTCTTGCCCTATAATGAGCGCACCCTGCGTCCCGGCGGCGTCATCTCAGGTCCAACCATGATGAGTGTAGCCGATACCGCCGTCTATGCCATGGTCTTGGCCCATATTGGCGAGCAGCCGATGGCCGTCACCACCTCGCTGACCATGCACTTTCTGCGCCCTGCCAAGCCCGGCCCTATGACGGCGGATGTTCGGTTGCTCAAGCTGGGCCGAAGGATCGCCACGGCTGAGGTCCATCTTCATACTGAAGGACCGGACAAGCCCTGCGCCAGTGCCATGGTCGCCTACGCCCTGCCCGCCTGATCGGTTACGGCTTGATCAAGGACGGCAAATCGGCAAGATCAGGACTATGAACAAGCCGCCCCGTCCCATCACCACGCCCTGCGTCAAGGTCTGCATTGTCGACGGGACCAGCGGCCTTTGCCTCGGCTGCTTTCGCACCCTATCGGAGATCGGCGGCTGGGGTCGTTTGGAAGAGGGCGCTCGCACCGCCATCATGGCCGACCTGCCCTCCCGCAAGTCCAAGATCAGCCCAGAAAAGCTCGGCCTCGGTTAAGTCCGATTGATCGGCGAAGTCGGCGGAGCATGGGGAGGCCATCCCCATCCTTCGACAGGCTCAGGATGAGGGTGAATAGAAGTGCGCGGACATCTCAGCCTTCCTCATGCTGAGCCTGTCGAAGCACGAGGAAATCCATCAACCCCCTCCAACGCTTCCAAAATCACCTCCATACCGGCCCCCGCCTTAGACCCCTCAACCGTCAAGATCCTTCGCCAGGTTCGCGCGCCCTTGCGGCCATGGAAGAGGCCGAGCATGTGGCGGGTCATGTGGGCCAGCGGCACGCCAGTCTCTAACTGGGCGGAAACATAGGGCAGATAGGCCCGCACCGCATCGGCCGCGTCCAGATCGGCGACATCCTCGCCAAAAACGCGGCGATCGACCTGACCCAGCTGCCCAGCGTCATGATAGGCCGCGCGGCCCATCATTACCCCGTCGACATGATCCAGATGACTGAGCGCCTCATCCAGCGTGGCAATGCCGCCATTGATAATGATGGTCAGGTCCGGCCGCTCGGCCTTGAGACGCCAGACCAATGGATAGTCGAGCGGCGGTATATCGCGGTTTTCCTTCGGCGACAGGCCCTTCAGCCAGGCCTTGCGCGCATGGACGATGAAGGTCTTGACCCCAACGGCCGCGCAACCCTCGACCATGGCAAAAAGGGCATCACTCGGCTCTTGCTCATCGACGCCGATGCGGCATTTGACGGTCACCGGGACCTTCACAGCCTCGGACATTGCCGCCATACAGTCGGCCACCAACTGCGGCTCGCGCATCAGGCAGGCCCCAAAGCGCCCACTCTGGACCCGGTCCGAGGGACAGCCGACATTGAGATTGATCTCGTCATAGCCCCTGTCCGCCCCGATTTTGGCCGACGCCGCCAAGTCCGCAGGGTCTGAGCCGCCAAGCTGGAGCGCCACCGGATGCTCAACCGCATCATAGCCCAGCAACCGCTCTAGATCGCCGTGCAGCACCGCGCCCGTCGTCACCATCTCGCTATAGAGCAGCACGCGCCGCGATAGGGTCCGGTGCAGCACCCGGCAATGCCGGTCTGTCCAGTCCATCATCGGCGCAACCGACAGGCGGTGCGAGGGATAG
>CANCJE010000116.1 GCA_947378235.1 Caulobacteraceae bacterium
AGGCCGCTCTCGATCAGGGCGATGGTCCGCTCGATGCCGAAAATGGCCACAAAGGAGCCAAAGCGGGGGCCTTGGCTCTGGCCCAGCAGCACCTCATAGAGGGCCGCAAACCAGCCGCGTAGGGGCTCAAAGCCTGCATCCTTGCCCGCGGCATAGACCTCGTTCTGGATCAGATCAACATCGGTGCAGGCCGGTCCAAGATCCTTGAGGCGGTCGGCCAGATCTTCCATGGCCGAGCGTTCACGGCTGTCCGGCGCGCGGAAAACCTTGTTCGGACGAACAAAATCTTCATAATAATTAATGGCATAGCCCGCCATCTGATCGAGCAGGGGCTGGCTTTCGGGCGTTGCGCCGGGAATATAGCGCGACAGGAAGCCCCACAGGATCGCCTTGTCCGAGGCATTGGCCGCCGACACCAGATTGAGCAGCAGGCTGAACGAGACCGGCGAGCCAAATTGCGGCGGGCGTCCCGTATGGACGTGCCAGACCGGATTATCGATCCGCTTGGGCTCGTCCTGCCCCTGATAGGCGTCGAGCTGCTGCAGATATTCGTCCGTCGCCTTGGGGATGACGTCAAAGAACAGCCGCTTGGCCGACTTGGGCGACTGGAACATATAGTAGGACAGGCTCTCGGGCGTGCCGTAGCGCAGCCAATCCTCCATGGTCAGGCCGTTGCCCTTGGACTTGGAGATCTTCTGCCCCTCCTCATCGAGGAACAGTTCATAGTTAAAGCCTTCGGGCGGGACGCCGCCTAGGATCTTACAGATCTGGTTGGAGACCTTGACCGAGTCGATCAGGTCCTTGCCGGACATCTCATAGTCAACGCCCATCGCTGCCCAGCGCATCGCCCAGTCGGGCTTCCACTGCATCTTGACCGCGCCGCCGGTGACGGGAACCTCGGTCAATGTGCCGTCCTCGTCGGCAAAGACGATGGTGCCGCGATCGACATGGCGCTCCAGCGTGGGGACCTGCAAGACCTTGCCGGTCTTGGGGCTGATGGGCAGGAACGGCGAATAGCTGGCCCGGCGCTCTTCGCCCAAGGTTGGCAACATGACCTTTTGGATATCGTCATAGCGCGCCAAGGCCCTGAGCAGGGTCTCATCGAACATGCCTGAGCGATAGCACTGGGTGCTGGACAGGAACTCGTACTCGAACCCGAAACCGTCGAGGAAGGCGCGCAGGCGGGCATTATTATGCTCACCAAAGCTGGGATAGAGGCCGAAGGGGTCGCGCACCACCGTCAGGGGCTTATGCAGATCTTCCTGCAGCACGGCCTTGTTCTCAATATTGTCCGGAACCTTACGCAGGCCGTCCATATCGTCGGAAAAACAGACCAGCCGGGTCGGGATGGCATTCTCGGTCAGGGCGCGAAAGGCCGCGCGCACCATGGTCGTGCGAGAGACCTCACCAAAGGTGCCGATGTGCGGCAGGCCGGAGGGACCATAGCCTGTCTCGAAAACCACCGGTTTTTGCAGGGCTGGCAGGGTCCGCACCGCCTCCTCGATCTTGCCGTCAGCGATCAAGACGGCCGCCAAATCGCGCTCTTCGCTGGTTTCCAAGCGGGTGCGGACAAGACGGTTCAACAGGGCGCGGGCTTGATCGAAGGGCCAAGCCTTGGCGGAGCGGGACAGATGGGAGAGGCCAGTTTGCATGGCTTGGGTCTAACGGAAGCAAGCCCTTTGAGCAATCATGATGCGATGCGGCCCATTTGCCTTCGCCCGCCTTCGGCCCCAAATAGTGCCCATGGCCCCCATCGTTTTCCATCCCGCCTATGATGCGCCCATGACGCCCGGTCATCGGTTTCCGATGGGCAAGTTCGCGGCCTTAGCCAAGATGATTGAAGCGGAGGGACTGGCAGGGCCGCAAGGCTTCCACCGTCCGGACCTTGCCAGCGCGGCGCAGCTCTGTCTCGCCCATGACCCCGCCTATGTGCAAGCGGTCCTGACGGCTCAAGTCGAGCCCGCTGTCGCGCGCCGCATTGGCCTGCCCATCACTCCTGAGGTCGCCAAGCGGGCACAGGCTGCGACCGGCGGCACGATCCTGACCGCAAGGCTGGCCCTCACAGAGGCCGTCGCCTGCAACACAGCGGGCGGAAGCCATCACGCCAGCCACCAAGAGGGCGCGGGCTTTTGCGTCTTCAATGATGTCGCGGTGGCCGCCCATCTCTTGCTCGCCGAGGGCTTGGTTAGGCAGATTTTGGTTGTGGATCTCGATGTTCACCAGGGCGACGGCACCGCGCGCATTTTCGAGCATGACCCCCGCGTCTTCACCTTCTCGATGCATGCCGCCAAGAATTTTCCCGTCCGGAAGGCCACAAGCGATCTGGATATCGAACTCCAGGACGGGATCGAGGATGCCGACTATCTGATGCGGCTAGAGGATGTCCTGCCCGGTCTGATCCGGCGCGTTCGACCTGATCTGGTATTCTATGTGGCTGGGGTCGATCCTCACCGCGACGACAGACTTGGACGGCTCCGCCTGTCCGACGAGGGTCTTGCAGCCCGCGAAAGGCTGGTTCTGGAGGCCGCGCTCAGTCGCGGCGTGCCTGTGGCCGGTGTGCTTGGCGGGGGCTATGACGCCGATGTGGAACGTCTGGCTCTCAGGCATCTTTGTCTCCATCGGGCAGCGGCGGCAGCGCATGCCCGATGGAGATAGCAGACACGGACCGGGGTCCCGGACCTAGCGCAGCGAGGCGGCAAGCACCGAGCCAGAGGTGCCGATCCGCAGACTGTCACGCTGCGCCGCCGACAGTTTCGACAGGGCTTCGCTGGCAATGGCCTGTTGGCACGCCGTGTGCTGGAGGGGCGCACGCTCGGCCTCACAGAATGTCCGCGTCACCATTTTCACGCGATTTTGGAACCTTGCCGCATCGCCCGGGCGCGAAAGATTGAGATCGCTCACCTTGATCACGACAGGTGTAGGAGCCGCATGAGCGGCCGTAACGACAGCCACAGCAGGAACGGCGGCAAGGCAGAGGCTTGCAATGGCACTGGTAACGCGAATGAACTTAGTCATATTGAAATCTCCATTTGATTTGGAGCAGATATCAGCTCCGATAGGCAAATAAATACATCGATAAATTTGGAAAAACCCGTTAATCTATTGTCATGAACTATTATTCACAAAATGAATATTTGTTAATTTATGACTAGGTTGTAATGTTGATCTTCTTCGCGCCTTGCCACCAACAGACCATTGGCTTGACCCGGCGCGCAACAGGCTTAGGTGAACCTCTTCAGCAGGCGCAGAGACCATCATGACCACCATCGCCATTATCGGAGCAGGCCTAGCCGGGGCCGCAGCAGGCCGTAGCCTGCAAGAGGCCGGTCATCAGGTGACCCTGTTTGACAAGGGACGTGGCCCGGGCGGGCGCATGAGCACCCGCCGGACGGAGACGGCGCTCGGGACGGTGCGGCTCGATCATGGCGCTCAGTTTTTCACCGTCCGGGGCGAGGGCTTCACCAAGGCCGTCGCGGACTGGACCGCCGCAGGGGCCTGTGCACCTTGGCAAGGCAAGCTGATCAAGATCGGCGTTGATGGCACAGGCGAGCCCCTCGGCGGGGATGACCGCTATGTCGGCGTTGGCGGCATGAATCAGGTGGTTAAGGCGGCGCTCGAAGGTCTGGACGCAAGGTTTGGCCGTCAGGCCCTCGCCATTGAGGGCGGACCGGGGGCGTGGAGCGTCAGATTTGCCGAAGGTGAGCGCGAAGGCCCCTTTGACGTCGTTCTGGTCGCCGTACCGGCCGAACAGACCGGACCCTTGGTCAGCGATTGGGTCCCGCACATGGCCCGCGAGGCTGAAGCGGTCCGAAGCGCGCCGTGCTGGGCCGCCATGGCCGTGTTTGACGCGCCGGTTGAGGCTGATTTTGATGCTGCACGGCTTGAGGCTGGCCCGCTGTCATGGATGTCTCGCGAGACCTCGAAACCTGGACGCGCGGGGCCAGAGGCCTGGGTCCTGCATGGCTCACCGGCCTGGTCCAAGACCCATCTGGAAGAGACCGCCGACGAGGTGGCTCAGGCTCTTTTGGGTGCCTTTGCACACCATGCGACCTTTACGACCCCGATCAGCCTGACCGCCCATCGATGGCGTTATGCCCAGATCGAACAGCCTGCGGGTACGCCCTTTGGCTGGGCCGACAGCCTCGGGCTTGGCGTTTGCGGCGACTGGCGGCTTGGCCCCCGGATCGAATATGCCTTTGCCTCCGGTCAGGCCTTGGCCGCAGCGGTGATAGAATCCCGCACCCTTTAGCAAAATAGGTTTGGCGCGCCTGCCCCGCCTCGGTAGTCTGTTTCTCCTAAGGATCAGCAAGAAGGCCTTTTTGGAGGAGACGGCGATGGATGGTTCCAGCACAGCCTATGATCTGATCATTCGCGGCGGCACGGTCGTCGATGGCAATGGCGGTGAGCCCTTTGTCGCCGATGTGGCCCTGCGCCAAGGCAAGATCGTGGCGGTTGGCACCGTCAAGGGCAGCGCCGCCGAAGAGATCGACGCCAAGGGCCTGCTTGTCACCCCCGGCTGGGTCGATATCCACACCCACTATGATGGCCAGGCCACCTGGACCAGCCGCCTGACCCCCTCGTCCCTACATGGGTCGACCACAGTGGTCATGGGCAATTGCGGCGTCGGCTTTGCCCCGGTGCGCGTGGCCGACCGCGACACGCTCGTGCGGCTGATGGAAGGGGTTGAGGACATTCCCGGCACAGCCCTGCATGAGGGCCTATCTTGGAACTGGGAGAGTTTTGGCGACTATATGGACGCCGTTGACGCCCTGCCCCACGATGTCGATGTCGCTGCCCAAGCGCCGCACGGGGCCTTGCGGGTCTATGTGATGGGCCAGCGCGGCGCGGACCGCGAGGATGCGACCCCCGAAGAGATCGCCCAGATGAAGGCCCTAACCCGCGAGGCCATAGAGGCCGGGGCCTTGGGCTTTTCCACCACCCGCACCATGGTTCACCGCACCGCCGATGGCGACCTGACCCCCACCATCGGGGCGGCAGACGCCGAGATGATTGCCATCGCCGAGGGTCTGGCCGAGGCAGGCACGGGCGTTTTGCAGTGGGTCTCAGACTTCCGGCAGATGGAACATGAGTTCGGCCTGATCAAGACCCTGACCCAGGTGTCGGGTCGCCCCTTAAGCTTTTCCATGGTCCAGGCCGATGCCGCCCCTGACCAATGGCGCGAACTGATGACCCGCTTGGACGAGGCTGCTGATGAGGGCCTCCCCATTAAGGCACAGGTTCAGGGCCGTCCTGTGGGCCTGATGCTTGGCCTGCAAGGCTCCGCCCACCCCTTCATCACCCGGCCCAGCTATATGGCCATTGCTGACCTACCTTTTAGCGAGCGGGCAGCGGTCATGCGTGATCCAGAGGTCCGCGCCCGCATCCTGTCCGAAGCGCCAGAACGCGGCCATCCCTTCATCAATTCCCTAGCCGGGGCCTATCACAAGATGTTCGAGTTGGGCGATCCGCCCAACTATGAGCCCGCCCCCGAAGACAGCATCGCCGCCCGCGCCAAGCGTGAGGGCACCAGCCCAGACGCCAAAGTCTATGACAGGCTGGCGGCTGGCGATGGATCAGGCTTCCTGTTCTTTGCCATGCACAACTACACAGAGGGCAGTCTCGACAACACCCTAACCATGATGAAGAACCCCAACACCCTCTTTGGCCTGTCCGATGGTGGGGCCCATGTTGGAGCCATCTGTGACGTCAGTGTGCCGACCTATATGCTGACCCATTGGTGCCGGGATCGCACACGCGGCGAACAGCTCACCCTGCCCTTCGTGGTCCGAAGCCAGACCCGCGACACGGCAGAGGCCGTCGGTCTTCTGGACCGGGGCGTGGTCGCTGTCGGCTATAAGGCGGACCTCAATATTATCGATATGACGCGGCTGCAATTGCGCCCGCCGCACATGATCTATGACCTCCCCGCAGGCGCACGGCGTCTGATGCAGGAGGCAGAGGGCTATGTCGCGACCATCGTCAGTGGCACGGTCGTCTACCGCGAGGGGCAGCCGACAGGGGCCCTACCGGGCAAACTGGTCCGCGGTGCCCAAACCGCGCCATCCGCCTGATCCCAACACCAATCGAGCCCCCAAAGGGCCTTTACGGCAAGAGACACCAGACCATGACCAAGGCAAACGGGCGCAAGTCCATCTTCATCACCGGCGCCGCCTCAGGGATGGGCCTAGAGACCGCCCGCCTGTTTCACGCCAAGGGCTGGTTCATTGGCGGCTGTGACGTCAATAGTGCAGGCCTCAAGGCGCTCGAGACCGAACTGGGCGCAGAAAACTGCATCGTCCAGACCCTCGACGTCACCGACCGCATGGCCTATCGCGCCGCCCTCGCCGCCTTTGCCACGGAGACCGATGGCAAGATGGACATCCTCTATAATAATGCCGGAATTGGCCGAGGCGGGCCCTTTGCCGACCAGACCTTTGAAGACATCATGGCCGTCGTGAATGTCAATTTCGTCGGCGTGCTGATCGGAATCCACGAGGCGATCCAATATTTGAAGGCCACGCCCGGCTCCCTGTGCTTCACAACTTCGTCATCTTCAGCAACCTTTGGCATGCCCGGCATCGCGGTCTATTCGGCGACCAAACATGCGGTGAAGGGCCTGACAGAAGCCCTGTCGGTCGAGTTCAAGGCCTTTGGCGTGCGGGTCGCAGACGTCCTGCCCGGCCTGATCGACACCCCACTCTTGCCGCCCGGAGCTGTCGAAAATGCACCCAAAGACGGCATTTTCCGCGCCATACCGCCCTCGGATGTGGCGCAAACCGTATGGAAAGCCTACGGATCGGACATCTTGCACTGGTATGTGCCACCCGAGTTGGTGGAGATGGACAAGGCCGGCACAATGAACCCAGAAGCCATGCGAGAGCAGCTCGCGAGCAATTCCCTGTTCGGAAACGCCTCTGCAGAGCAGAATTAATCCCGTCCATAAGTGTCAGAAAAAGCGGAAAATATGGGGCTATTGCGCCACATTGACGCTCCAATGCTCTAACCGCTTGCAATTTTGATTTGGGAGTTGCTTTGCACAGTGATAAATTTAAGGCGTGAAGTCGGTTATCGGGACTGGGCACCTTGGTGCAAAGGTCCGGGCGCTGGTTGTTGATGGCGATCCGAGGGCGGCCGAGCTGTGCGCAGCAGTCCGACTCGCAGGTGGAAGTGGTGAGGAAGGTCTATGCCGACAGGCACAGTTAAGTGGTTCAATTCGACCAAGGGCTTTGGGTTCATTGAACCAAGTGACGGCGGTCAGGACGTTTTCGTCCACATTTCGGCCCTCGAGCGGGCCGGTCTCAGCAGCCTCAATGAAGGCCAGTCGATCGCCTATGAGCTTGAGCAAGACCGTCGGTCGGGCAAAACCTCGGCCGGTGAGTTGCGGGTTCTTGGCGGCGGCAACGGTGGTGGCAGTTCGGACCGTGCGCCTGCACGTCCGCGTCCAGCCCCATCAGCCCCCATGGGCGAAACTACCGGCTCGGGTACGGGCACGGTGAAGTGGTTCAACTCCACCAAGGGCTTTGGCTTTATTCAGCCAGACAATGGCGGCGGCGATATCTTCGTCCATATTTCAGCCGTTGAACGGGCTGGTCTTTCGAGCCTTCAGGATGGACAGCGTCTGTCCTATGACCTGCAAGCCGATCGCCGCACCGGCAAGGCTTCCGCCGACAACCTGCGTCTCGACTAAGAGACCTTCGGTTATCGACGACGAATTGGCCCCGCCTCCTTTCGGAGCGCGGGGCTTTCGCCGTTAGACCCATAACTTCCGGCACCGTCTGATCAGGACCCGACATCGCCATGCGCCGCATCCTTGCCCTCACAACCGCCCTGTTGTCCGCAACTGTTTTTGGCGGAGTCCAAGCGCAAGAACGTCCAGCCTTTGTCTATCAGGGCTCAGGGCCGATCGATCCGCTGAAACTGTCCGAGACCGTCAAGGATATGGCGTCAGAGGATTTCCTAGGCCGCAACCCCGGCACGGCCGGTGAGGCCAAGACCATCGCCTATCTCACCCAGCGGTTCAAAGACCTAGGGCTTGAGCCAGGCGGAGATAACGGCAGTTGGACCCAGCGCGTACCCCTGATCCGCTTTCAGATCAGTCCAACCAGCACCTTTAGCGTCTCGACGCCCGCGGGCGAAACCGCGCTCATCCAAGCCAAGGATGTCTATCTAACCAGCCAGCGCCCAAGGTCAGAGATCACGGTGGACAGGGCGCAGATGGTCTTTGTCGGCTATGGCGTGTCGGCCCCCGAGCGCGGCTGGGATGATTTCAAGGGCGTCGATCTGCGCGGCAAGATCTTGGTTATGCTGATCAATGATCCCGACTTTGAGGCCAAACCCGCCGACGGGGCCTATGGCAAGTTTTCAGGCCTCGCCGCCACCTACTATGCCCGCTGGACCTACAAGTTCGAAGAGGCAGCGCGGCGCGGGGCCGCTGGCCTGTTGATCATCCATGATACACCCGGCGCGGGCTATGGCTGGAGCACGGTCACGGCCCCCGGGGGTGAGAGCTTTGATATTGTTCGCGCCGATCCGATCAAGGAGCGCGTGCCCGTTCAAGGCTGGATCCAACAGGAAGTCGCCGCGCGTCTGTTTCAGCAGTCCGGCCTAGACCTTCAGGCGCTGAAGCAGCAGGCTCGCCAATCAGATTTCAAGCC
>CANCJE010000117.1 GCA_947378235.1 Caulobacteraceae bacterium
GATCTGGCCGCTTCGCGCGGCATGAAGACCACCCGCGTCGGCGGCGGTCATCCCTATTACCGCGTGATCGAAGACCCCAAGGCCGATGGCTCGCCGCGCGTGTCGGTCCAGCAGGACCTGTGGCACTATACCATGGCCAAGATGGTCGATGCGACGGCAGCCTATGGGCTGAAGGCCTTCTATGGTCCCTTTGGCGACATTGCCGATCTGGATGCCTGTGAGCAGCAGTTCCGCAATGCTTTCCTGATGGGCTGCGCTGGGGCCTGGACCCTTCACCCCGACCAGATCGCCGTGGCCAAGCGCGTCTTCAGCCCCGATCCCGGCGAGGTGGCTTTCGCTAAGAAGATCCTCGAGGCCATGCCAGACGGCAGCGGTGTGGCCATGATCGACGGCAAGATGCAGGACGATGCCACCTGGAAACAGGCCAAGGTCCTCGTTGATTGCGCCCGCCAGATCGCGGGTAAGGACCCTGAATTTGCTGAGGTTTACGGGCTGTAGGGGAGGGCTTGTTTTAGTCCCCCTCACCCAACCCTCTCCCCCAAGGGGGCGAGGGCTAAGAACGAAGGAGCCCTCTCCCTGAGGGAGAGCGTTGGGTGAGGGCCTTTTTTGACCGCGTCATTGCGAGCGCCCCATCCTCATGCTGAGCCTGTCGAAGCACGAGGAAGCCCCTAAAAACCTCTCCCTTGTCGCTGAACGGGAACAGGCCTAGTTTGCCGCTTCGTTGGTGTAGGCAGACTCAAGAGACCCATGGCGACCCATTATCTTGAATTCGAACGTCCGATCGCTGATCTTCAAGCCAAGATCGACGAACTGTCGAAACTGTCGGACACGGCGGGGGCCGGGGCCTTTGACGGGGAGTTGGACGCCCTGCGCGCGCGGGCTGATGTGCTGCGCCACGAGGCCTATGCCCATCTTGATCCTTGGCAGAAGACGCAGGTTGCACGCCATCCAGAACGCCCGCACTTCATCAACTATGTCGATGGACTGATAGAAGAGTTTGTCGAGCTTCGCGGCGATCGCTGTTTTGCCGATGATCAGGCCATTATCGGGGGGCTAGGGCGGTTCCGGGGCATGCCTGTGCTGGTCATGGGCCATGAAAAGGGTCACGACACCACCACCCGCCTAAAGCACAATTTTGGCATGGCCCGGCCTGAGGGCTATCGCAAGGCTGTGCGCCTGATGGATATGGCCGAGCGCTTCAACCTGCCGGTCCTTACCTTTGTCGATACGGCCGGGGCCTATCCGGGCATTGGCGCCGAAGAGCGCGGGCAGGCCGAGGCCATCGCCCGCTCGACCGAGCGCGGCCTGACCTTGAACGTCCCGATGATCGCCACGGTGACGGGCGAAGGCGGATCGGGCGGGGCTATTGCTCTGGCCGGGGCCAATAGGGTGCTGATTCTCGAACATTCGATCTATTCGGTCATTTCCCCAGAGGGCTGCGCCTCGATCCTGTGGCGCGATGGCACCAAAGCCAAGGATGCGGCCGAGGCGATGAAGATCACGGCCCAGGACCTGATTGGCTTGAAAATCGTGGATCGGATCATCCAAGAGCCTGCGGGCGGGGCCCATTCCGATCCGGACGTCGCGATCCAATTGGTCGGCGATGCGGTGGAAGTGGAGCTCAAGCTGCTCATGACCCTGTCGCCTGCCGAGCTTCGCAAGCAACGTTCAGAGCGTTTTTACGCAATTGGTCGCAGCGGACTGGCCTGAAACGCTTTTCGTCCCCCATTCCTCGGCCTATGTTGAGGAACCATGGCGAACAACAAATCTGAATCTCCCGTTGAACCGTTCAAACGCGCGCTGGCCAATGCCGCGCGCTCGCTGGCGGAGCTGTCCGATCTGGACGTCGTCTATTCGGGCGATGGGCCAAGCCTTGTTGGCAAAAGGCTGATCCTGCCCCATCCGCCGCGTGATCTGCCACCGCAGGAAGCTGCGCGCATTCGCGGTCTGGCCGATCAGATGGCTCTTCGCCTGTCCCATCATGATGCCGAGGCTCATGCGCGCTTGCGCCCCGCCTCACCGCAGGGTTCGGCCATCTATGAGGCCGTCGAACAGGCCCGGATTGAGGCCATCGGCTCCAATGCCTTGGCGGGGGTTCGGCAAAATCTGAATGTGGTCCTTGACGCCGCCGTCGAGCGCAAGGGCTTGGCGCGGATGGATGACCGGGCCACTGCACCCGTCGCCGATATTCTGGCCCTGATGGTGCGAGAGCGCTTGACCGGGGATGCGCCGCCCGAAGGCGCACGTAAGCTTGTTGACCTGATGCGGGCCGATATTGAGGCCAAAGCTGGCGCAGACCTCGACCGCTTGGCCAAAGCCATCGACGACCAGTCCGCCTTTGGCAAGATCACCCGCGAGATCCTGCGCGATCTGGACATGGGCGAGGAGGACGAGGCCAACGCCACCGAACAGGGCGATCAGGACCAGCAGGAGCAGGACCAGCCGCAAGAGGACGAGGGCGACGACGGCGAAGGCACAGGCGAGAGCCCTGAGGGGGCCTCGATGGAAGAGACTGACCCCTCCGACGGCGACAGCCAGCCGGGCGAGGAGCAGTCCTCTGAGACCGAAGACGGCGAAACCGAAATGAGCGACGAGTCACCCGAAGTGGGTGACGGTGCCAAGCCTGCTCGGCCTGATGTGAAAGATAATGGCGCGCGCGAGCCGTCCTATAAGATCTTCAGCACTGCCTTCGACGAGACGGTCGATGCCGATGAGCTTTGCGACGCCGAGGAACTGACCCGGCTGCGGGCCTATCTGGATATGCAACTGGCCAATCTGTCGAGCGTGGTCTCGCGTCTGGCCAACCGCCTCCAGCGTCGTTTGATGGCCCAGCAAAACCGCTCTTGGTCGTTTGATCTGGAGGAGGGGATGCTGGACGTCGCGCGCCTGACCCGGGTGATTGTCGATCCAACCGCGCCCCTGTCCTTCAAGCAGGAGTCTGATACCGAGTTTCGCGATACCTGCGTGACCCTGCTGATCGATAATTCTGGCTCGATGCGCGGGCGCCCGATCATGGTGGCGGCGGTTTGTGCCGACATTCTGGCCCGGACGCTGGAGCGCTGCGGCGTCAAGGTCGAGATCTTGGGCTTCACCACCCGCGCTTGGAAGGGCGGCTCGACCCGCGATGAATGGATCAAGGCTGGTAAGCCGCCAACGCCGGGACGCCTGAACGATCTGCGCCACATCATCTACAAGGCCGCCGACGCCCCCTACAGACGGGCGCGGCGCAATTTGGGCCTGATGATGCGCGAAGGCCTGCTGAAAGAAAATATCGACGGCGAGGCCCTGATCTGGGCCCATCAGCGCACCATTGGTCGGTCCGAAGCCCGCAAGATCTTGATGGTCATTTCGGACGGGGCACCGGTCGATGATTCCACCCTGTCGGTCAATTCGGGGCACTATCTGGAACGTCACCTGCGCCAGGTCATTGCCGAGATCGAGACCGCTTCACCGGTCGAACTGATCGCCATCGGTATCGGCCACGACGTGACCCGCTACTATCGCCGCGCCGTGACCATTGTTGATGTGGAGCAACTGGGCGGGGCCATTACCGAACAGCTTGCCAGCCTGTTCGAAGAAGAACCTAAGCGGGTCGCCAAGCGCGCCAACCTCTTGGCGGCACCGCCCAACACCCAAGGGCCGCCCGCCTTGAAGGGGTCGGCCAAGACGACCTTTAAGGCCGTTCGCGGTGCCGTGGCAGGGGCGTGACCCTTCGGCCGATCCTGATTGTTGCGATCGGCCTGCTGCTTCAAGCTTGCGGCGCGCGGGCCGAGCCTGAGGGCGCGGTCAATGGACCGATCCGGATTGGTTCTGTCGCCGTTCGCTTGAATGACGCGGATCCGAGCGTCACCTCGGTCGGCCATTTCGCCTATGCAGGCGGTGTGATCATGACCAGTCCAGACAGTGACCATTTCGGCGGCCTGTCTGATCTGAGCCTCGGCCAAGAGGGTCAGATCATGGCTGTGACCGACAGTGGCGATCTGCTGACCGGACATCTGGTTCTAGACCACGGCAAACTGGCGGGCATTGATCAGGCCAGCCTGCAGACCCTCAAAGGGCAGGATGGCCAACCTCTTGCCAGCAAGCGTCAAGGCGATGCTGAGGGTGTCGTGCGTTGGCCAAATGGCGATCAGATGGTCAGCTTTGAACGCGACCACCGCATCTGGCTCTATCCCGCCGCCGGGGGTGCGCCCAAGGTCATGCCCAAGCCCGATATCGCGATGGACGATAATAACGGGATGGAGGGGCTGTCCCTCGCGCCCGCACAAGGTCCCGATGCCTATTGGGTGGGTGTTGAGCCCGGAACGGTATGGCTTTGTCGTCTCAAGACGGTCTGCGCCGAGCATCCGAACCTGCCAAAGCCGCCAGCGGGTTTTAGACTATCGGCGCTGAACGAGGCTCCGAACGGTGACCTGCTCTTGCTGTTCCACCGTTGGGATCCGGCCCTAAAGATTAGCCGCATCTCATTACAGATTGTCCGCCAACCGGCCTCGACCCATCCCCAAATGGTCGACGCATTGAACCTGTCGCCGCCGCTCAATGTCGATAATTTCGAAGGCATTTGGGCGGACGCGCGAAAAGGTGGCGGGCTCAGGCTATTTCTCTTGACCGACGACAACTTCTCAAAGACCCAGCGCAATCTGTTCATGGCCTTTGACTGGACGCCCGCAGGTCCGAATCCTTAGATCCCTTTGGTCCGCGTCCGTGACAGGGGATGGCTCGTTTCGACCACCTCGCGCAATCGGCCTTCGGTGACGTGGGTATAGATCTGGGTCGTGGCGATGTCGGCATGACCCAATAGTTTTTGCACCGTTCGCAGGTCCGCGCCGCCTTCTAGAAGGTGGGTGGCAAAGGCGTGGCGCAGGACGTGAGGGCTGACCTTGGTCCGGTCAATGCCTGCGATCAAAGCCGCCTCATCCAGCAACTGGCCAAAACGGCGACGGGTCAATCGGCCGCCAAGGCCGCGTGAAGGAAAGAGCCATGGGCTATCGGCCACGCCCTTGGGAAAGAAGGATTTGCGGTGCGGCAGATAGGCCTTTACCGCTTCCCGCGCAGGCCCGTTCAGAGGGGCTAGCCGCTCTTTTCCGCCCTTGCCCTTGACGATCACGAAGGCCGGATCGCGGGCGACAGAGGCTTGGGTCAGGGCCAGAAGTTCGGAAATGCGCAAGCCCGACGCATAGAGCAGTTCGATCATGCAGCCGAGCCGCAGTCCTGCCTCTTCCTTGCCCTTTTCAACAGAAGGTGCCGCCGCGATCAGTCGCTCGACCTCGTCGCGGGTGAGGATCTTAGGCAAGGGTCGCCCGCGCTTGGGCGCATCGACGCGGTGGGATGGATCATCCTCGCGCCAGCCCTCGCCCAGTACAAACCGATAGAATTGCCGAAGGGCCGAGCGGCGACGGGACGCGGTCGCGGACGAGGCACCCCGTTCACCAAGCGCTTCGAAATAGGCCTCAACCTGCTCGGCAGTGGCCTTGGCCAGATCGGAGCCCAAACCCTTGAGAAAGAGCTGGGCATCCGCAAGGTCACGGCTATAGGCGGCCAATGTGTTCTTCGCCGCCGACCGCTCGACGGCCATCATCTCTAAGAAGGCATCGAGCCAGCCATCGCCGCTCATTTGGCTTTGCGTGCGGCTTTTGCAGCCGGTTTGGCCGGGCTGGGCTTGGCGACGGGCTTTGGTGCAAGCGGCGGGGCGCTATAGCCCTGCATCAAGACCATACCCTCGATGGCAAAGGCGCTGGCCTCGTCGGCCATCCCGGCCCGCTGGAGGGCGCGAACCACGCTCAGGCGATCAGCGACGTTGGGACCGTTGGCACCTGCGCTCTGAGCGATGGCCAGTACGGCTAGAACCGTCTCGCCCTTCAATCCCGCATCGGCGGCCATATCGAGGGCCATCAGGCGGCTGGTGGCGGCCTCATGTTTGGGCAGGGTGAACTGGGCCAAAAGGGTTCTGATCGGGGCGGGTAGGGGCTCTGACAGGGCGGCGGTCAAGGCTGCGGCCCCTTGCCGACGCTGGCGCACGGGATCGGCGACCGGCGAAAGTCCAGCCTCGACCAAGCCTGCCACGACGGCGGCTTGCCCCGGCGCGCTCGGCGGTGTGGCGGCGGCGAGCAAGGCATCAAGGGTCAGAACCTGCTCATTGACCAGATCTGAGGGCAGGGCCTGACGCAGACGTCTTGCCGATACCGGGTCACCGGCAAGGACAGCGGCGGTCGCCAAAAGGACCGGATCCGCTGACGGCACCTGAGCTTCGACCAAGGAGGCGATCAGTGGACGGTTGAGGCGCGACAGGGCGACAAAATCCTCGAGCGACCGTGAGCGCTTGAGCAATCCCACCACCACCTGATCGCGCTGCGTCAGGTCCAAGGTTTCGCGGCCGATGGCCAACAGCCGCGCTTCGGTGGCTGCTCCGGCTATGGCCAACAGGGCGGGTATATTGATTTGCGGCGGCGCCGCCAGATCGCTCTCGCCCGATGGGTTGGGCGCGGGAGCCGGTTGCGCGGTGGCTGTGTCATAGACGGCGCTGACATTGGCACCCATCCGAACAGCGCGGCCTGCGGCGGCCATGCGCAGGGCTGGATCGGCGGCCTCGTCTCTGGCTATGGCCACCACCATCGCGGTGGGGGCTTGGGCCATGGCGGCCGTGAAGTCTAACTTCAAGGCCCGCGAAAGGGTCATGTCCAGCCCGCTGCGCAAGGAGGCGGTGCCGGTCATCGGCGTTCCCGCCATCACAGCCGCCATCATCTTGGCAAAATCGGCGTCCTCAGCCGATGGAGGCAACAGATCAAGGGTCAATTGTGCGGCAGCTCCCTCGCCCCCGACCATTAAGCAAAAGGCCCGAAGTTTCAGCCAATAGGGCGCATCACGATCAGCGCCGAGCGCCTGTCCAATTTGGCAGGCCTTTTCCGGATGGCCCAGAATGAGCGCAGATTCAGCCGAAACCTTAGCGAGGGCCGGGGTCTGGGCCACGCCAGAAGTCCGCTCGAGCATGGCCTCAACCCCTGCGGCATCGCCCAAAGCGAGTAGGGCTCCTGCGCGGGCAGCGGCGAGGTCATAGTCAGTTGAGGCCCCATCGGGGGCCTGCGCGCCGGTGGACAGAACGCGCCGCGCCAAGGCCGCCGCTGCGGGCGACAGAGGCTTTTTGCCAATCTGAGGCAGAATTTCGCGGGCCATATCGGCGGCACTGCCCTTCCAAAGATCAGCGCTCAGTCCGGTATTGCGGGCTCCGGGAGAGAAGATGTCGGGTGCGGAGAGGGCGGCCACCTGAACCGCCGCGCCCACGGGCCTTGTCGTCGCGGGCTCTGCCGGTTCGAGCAAGATCGGCGCGTCAGCGATGGCATCCGTCGGTGTTTCTGCTGGCTTTTCCGTCGCTTGTGTCGGGGCGAGCAAGGGCTGAGTGGTTGCTGCAGGCTCTGATACCGTCTGCGCGTGAGCAGCCGTTAGGGCCATCATTGAAAGCACCAAAGCCAAACCGGAGGTTCGCATCATCAGGCTCACTGTCTGCTCTCCAAATCACCGTGCTCATGAGTATGCCATGAAAGGGGCGTGTTCGGGCAAGTCTCGCCTGAGCATAATGGCGATCCCATGTCCCATCCCTTGGCGCGGCGAGGGTTTGTCGTGTAATGTGCCGGTTCTATGGAAAAGACCCTGACCTCGGCGAACCTTAAACCGGTCGCCTGCATCCTCGGCGGCGGTGGACTGTGAGCAGTCCCCTGGGCCCATTGACTCGCACCATTGCCCTTGTCGGCCTGATGGGGGCGGGGAAATCCAGCGTCGGACGGCGGCTGTCGGTCGCCTTGGGGGTCCCCTTTCGCGATTCCGACGATGAGGTCGAGCGCGCGGCGGGGCGCACGGTGTCGGACATCTTTGCCTCGATGGGCGAACCGGCCTTTCGCGAGGGCGAGCGGCGGGTGATCGCAAGGCTGCTGGATGAACCACCACATATTTTGGCGACCGGCGGCGGGGCCTTTATCAATGAAGAAACCCGGCAACTGATCAAGGAAAAGGCCCTGTCGGTCTGGCTCAAGGCGGATATCGACCTCTTGGCCCGCCGCGTCGGGCGCAAGGACACCAGACCACTCCTGCGCGACAAGGACCCGCGCGAAGTCTTGGAGGCCTTGGCCAAGGTGCGACATCCCATCTATGCCGAGGCTGATATCACGGTCAAAACAGGCGACACGCCCCATAGCGCAGCCGTAGATGAGATCTTGGCCGCCTTGATGACTTGGCAGGAAACCCATCCCCTATGACGGTTGTATCGGTACCTGTGGGTCTTGGAGCCCGCGCCTACAATGTTTTGGTGGGTAATGACCTGCTAGATCAGGCGGGCGAGCAAATCTTGCCATTCTTGAAGTCGCGGCGTGTGGCGGTGGTCGCCGATGCCACGGTTCAGGTCCTCCATGGCGCGCGGTTGGCGGCCTCCTTTGCCAAGGCGGGCATCAAGGCCGATGTGATCACGGTGCCTTCGGGCGAGGCGTCAAAGAGCTTTGAGCAGTTGGCGATCCTGTCGGATCAATTGCTGGCGCTGGAATTGGATCGCGGAGACCTGATCGTGGCCTTTGGCGGCGGCGTGATCGGGGATTTGGCTGGCTTTGCGGCGGCGATCTATAAGCGCGG
>CANCJE010000118.1 GCA_947378235.1 Caulobacteraceae bacterium
GATCTTGCCGCCCATGTCGGGGCAATCCCTGAAGAGCAACTGATCAAGGCCCAAACCTTAGGGGCCAGCACCTGGCAAACCGCCCTTCGCGTCGCCCTGCCCCAAGCCATGCCGCGCCTCTTTATGGCGGTCAGCTTGGCGCTGGGTCCCGCCTGGGTGTTCCTGATTTCAGCCGAAGCCATCGCGGCCGATGTCGGACTTGGATACCGGATCTTCCTTGTGCGGCGCTATCTGTCGATGGACATCATCATCCCCTACGTCGTCTGGATTTCGCTATTGGCGGTGCTGATGGATGTTGCCCTGACCTTGATGAGCCGGCGGGCCTTTCCGTGGGCCTACCCGAAGGGGGGCCACTGATATGGCGCTGCTAGATTTCAGCAATGTCTGGGTCGAATATGGCGACAAGGTCGTGCTCGAACAGGTGGACCTATCGATCGAGGCGGGCTCCTTTGTCTCTATCGTCGGGGCCTCGGGCGCGGGTAAAAGCACTTTCTTGCGGCTCGCCCTTGGACAGGAACGCCCGACGCGCGGCTCCATCTGGCTAGATGGTGAGCCCCTGACGCCTGAGCCTGGCCCCGATCGCGGCGTGGTTTTTCAACGCTATTCGGTCTTTCCCCATCTCAGCGCGCGCGACAATGTCGTATTCGGACTCGATTGCGCTGGATCGCCGCTCTTGGGCCGCTTGACCGGCGCTCGCCGCCGCGCGGCCGTGGCTGAGGCCGAAGAGATGCTGGAGGCCGTGGGTCTTGGCGACGCCATCAATGTCTTTCCAGCCCAGCTATCGGGCGGGATGCAACAGCGTCTGGCCATAGCTCAGGCGCTCATCAAAAAGCCCCGCATTCTCTTGCTAGATGAGCCCTTCGGCGCGCTTGATCCCGGCTCTCGGCTGGACATGCACGAGCTGATCACCAGGCTTTGGCGCGAGCATGGGCTGACCATTATGATGGTCACCCACGATATCAAGGAAGCCTTCAAGCTCGGCACCCGCGTCTTGGCCTTCGACAAGCGCCGCCGCGACCCCCAGGCCCCGCATCGCTATGGCTCGACAGCGGTCTATGATTTCCCGCTGGACAAGAAGGATGCTGTCATCCCAGACGCGTTGACGCAAATGACCGCCAGATAGGGGCTAGGCTCCTCGCCTACCCCGCCAAAGATGCAATATAGGCGCGCCAGCCGCCCAAGGCCGTAATGTCTGTGGCCCCGTCAAGGGCGCGCGGCTCGGCGACAAAACCCTTCACCGATGTGCCATCCGCCAGGGTCACCGTGCCAATGGCGAGGGGGGCGGGGACCTCGGCGACAAAGCTGCCAAAGGCTTCGAAATCCAGTTCATAGACCTCAACCGCAATGGCGCTTCCGCCCTCTTCGCCCGCATGGATCAAGGCAGGCTTCGGCGGCGTGGTCTTTGCCATCGCATAGAGCCGATAGTTTGGCGCCGTCTGGGTCGCGACCACCAACCGGGCATCGCGCGAGGTCAGTTGCCAGTGCAGCGGCATACCGGCCAGATGGGCCCCAACCACGGCCAGCTTGACGCCAGGCTTGCGCGGCGTGGTGTCCAAAGCAGGGGTCTCGGCCATGGGGAAGGTCTCCAAATAACGCTCGGCAAGGCCAAGCAAGGCTCGGTCGGCAAAGGCTGGACCTATTAGGGTGATGCCAAAACCGGTGGCGTTCTGGCGAAAGCCCGCAGGCACGGCAAGCGCGCTCATATCGAGCAGGTTCACGAAATTGGTATAGAGGCCCAGATTGGCATTCAGGGCCAAGGGCTCGGCTAACACCTCTTTGAGGCGATAGATGGTGGGGGCCGTGGGCAAAAGCATCACATCGACCATCGCCCAAATGGCCTCGGCATCACGCCGGTAAGCCTCAAGCGCATAGAGGCCCTTGAAGGTCTCAACCGCACTGACACTCAACCCGCCTTGAACGATGGCCCGGACGGTCGGATGGATTGATCCGGGGGCATCAAGCAGCAAATTTTCGACCGCTGCTGTGCGTTCAGCCACCCAAGGGCCACTATAGAGCAGCTTGGCCGTATCCAGCAGCGGCGCAATATCGATCTCCACCGCCGTGCCGCCTGCAGCTGTCATCCGCGCGATCGCGGCCTCATAGAGACCAGCGGACTCGTCGTCACCCAAGAACAGGCGCTGATCCGGACGGGGCACGCCAAACCGAAAGGCTCCAAGCGGCGTTTCGAGGACCGTTTCGGGCGCACGGCGCGAGAAGGGGTCCTCTGCGTCAAAAGCGGTTAGCACCTGATCGACCAAGGCCGCCCCGGCCAGATCGGCGGCCAAGACACTGATACAGTCCAGCGAGCGGCAGGCGGGCACGAGACCGCGCGTGCTCCACCGACCCTTGCTGGGTTTGAGGCCCATCAGATGATTGATCGCGGCGGGCACGCGCCCGGACCCTGCCGTATCGGTGCCTAACGAAAAGGCCACCAGCCCCGCCGCCACGGCCACGGCAGACCCCGAACTGGACCCCCCGCTGACATAGTCCTGATTGAACACGCAGAGCGGCGCGCCATAGGGACTACGCGCGCCAACAAGGCCGGTTGCAAACTGGTCAAGATTGGTTTTTCCGATTAGGACCGCCCCCGCCTTGATGAGCTGTTCGACCACGCGTGCGGACCGCTTAGGCACATAGGCAAAGGCTGGACAGGCCGCTGAGGTCGGCAAGCCCGCCACATCAATATTGTCCTTCACGGCAAAGGGCACCCCAGCCAGGGGCAAGGTCTCGCCCGCCCTGACTCGGGCATCGACCTGCTCTGCGGCCGCCAAAACCGCCTGCGCGGACAGTTTAAAGATCCAGGCCTGAGGCTGGATCAGGTCATAGGCGTCAATCGCATCAAGGGCAGCTTGTGCCACAGCCACGGCGCTCTCCCCTGCCTGCACGGCGCTGGCAATAGCGGTGACATCAAGACGATCAAACGCACTCATTGGCTAGGCTCCTGGTCAGGGTGAACCGCGATGATCGGACCACCTGCGGCAATGGCCCGCTGCTCACCGGCATAGACGGCCGTAACAATGCCGCCAACGGCACTATTGACGTCGCATTCAGCCTTCATAGCCTCGATGACGGCGATCACCTCACCCGCCTTGATCCTTTGACCGGGCTGGACCAAGAGCTTCCAGACATTACCGCCCAACGGGGCCTCGATCAGATCGCTGCCCTCTGGCACGTTGATGTCCTCGGCGGGAGCGCTGGCATCGCCCTCACTGACCAGCGCCTCAACGCGGGCAAATTCGCCCTTAGCCTCCCAATCGGCGCGCTCCGCATCAAAGGCCGCTTGGCGCTTGGTTTGGAAATCGGAGATGGACGAGGCATTATCGGCGAGCATCTGTCGATAGTCCGAAAGCCTGAATGTCTCTTCTTCAATCCGGATTTGCCGCCGCCCGAGCGGGAAGTCACGGCGCCACTCGACAAGCTCCTCTGCACTGACCGGGAAGAACCGGATCTGGTCAAAGAAGCGCAGCAGCCAAGGCTTTCCCTCCGTAAAGGCTTCGGTTTGACGCCACGTGTTCCAGACCTGAATGGTGCGACCAAACAGTTGATAGCCGCCCGGCCCCTCCATGCCATAGATGCACATATAGGCCCCGCCAATGCCGACCACATTGGGGGGGGTCCAGGTTCGCGCAGGATTATATTTGGTTGTCACCAACCGGTGGCGAGGGTCCACGGGCGTGGCCACGGGTGCGCCGAGATAGACATCCCCAAGGCCCAGGACCAGATATCGCGCATCGAACACCGTGCGCTGGACCTCATCGATCGAGCCGAGACCATTAACCCGGCGAATGAACTCAATATTGTCCGGGCACCAAGGCGCATCATCACGCACCGCCTGCATGTACTTATCGATCGTCTGATAGATGGCCGGGTCTTTCCAACTCAAGGGCAGATAGACCACGCGCGAGGGAATCTCGAAATCATCCAAGCCGCCGAGACGGTCTTCCGCCGCCATCAGGGCCGACAAAAGATCGCCTTGGGTCAAAAGACGGCTGTCATAATGAACCTGAAGCGAGCGAATGCCGGGGGTCAGATCGATAACGCCGGGCAGAGCCAAGGCTTGGAGTTCAAGCAGCAGGGCATGGACCCGAAGGCGCAGTTCTAGGTCCAGAACGATGGGACCATATTCGACCAATAGATGTTGATCACCTTGGCGACGATAGAGCACGCGCGGACGGCCCGGCTGTTCATCCAAATCAGCCAGAAGCGGACTTTGCCCCTCCCCGGCCTCTGAGCGAAGGGCTGGCTCTGGCGGGGCGGGCGACAGGGTCAAGAGCTGTTCGTGCGCGGCGAGGGCCTGCGCCGCCTGTCCATCGCTGACGACCTCAAAGCGGATGCTATCACCCGGAGCCAATTGCCCGGCCTTCCAAAGGTCCGCCTGAATGATCACAAAGGGACAGACAAAGCCGCCCAGTGATGGACCGTCCGGCCCCAAAATGATCGGCATGTCGCCGGTGAAATCCACCGCGCCAATGGCATAGGCATTGTCGTGGATGTTGGAGGGATGCAGCCCCGCCTCTCCACCATCACGACGCGCCCATTGCGGCTTAGGGCCGATCAGGCGCACGCCGGTTCGGTTAGAATTATAGTGCACCTTCCAATCGGTGCCGCTGATCATGGCTACGTCATCAGGTGTAAAGAAATCTGGCGCGCCGTGGGGGCCGCTGAGCACGCGGATGGTCCATTGGCGCGTCGTTTGAGGACGCAAATCCTGGCTCAAGGCAAATTCAGGTTCTAAACCGCTGTCGTCGCAAAGCCGCAGCACATCTCCCGCCGTCACATTACGGCCCGCATGACCGCCAAACCCGCCAAGGGTGAAGGTCGAGCGACTGCCCAGATAGGCCGGAACATCCAGCCCACCTTGGAACAATAGATAGCCTCTAAGTCCCGCACCCGTGACCCGGCCGATCTTCAGCACCTGCCCCGCCTCAGCGACAAAGGGGGCGTAGGGCTCCACCAACTGGCCATCCAACCGAGCGTCAAAGGCCGCGCCCGTCAGGCAAAGGACAGCACGACGATTGAACTTCAAGGTTGGACCAAGGGCGGTAAATTCTAGGCCTGCAGCATCCTCACCATTGCCCAAAAGCCGGTTTCCCAGACGAAAGGCCAGTGGGTCCATTGGCCCCGAAGGCGGCACGCCCACGTCCCAATAGCCCTGTCTTCCGGGCCAATCCTGAACGCTTGTGGCCGGTCCACCGCTGATCACCTGAAGGGTTTGCGGGCTCCACAGAACATCATCGAGCGCCCGGGTAGAGACTTGACCGCTAACGAACGCCTCTGACCGAACCACGGTCCGCAGCCAATCAAGGTTGGTCTCGATCCCCTCCAGCCGGGTCTGATCCAGCGCCGACTGCAGGGCGGCAACGGCCCCAACGCGATCGGGCGCAGTGACAATGAGTTTGGCCAGCAAGGGATCATAAAAGGCGCTGACCTCGGTGCCATCGACCACCCAACCATCAGCCCGCACGCCCTCAGGAAAGGTCACTTGGGTCAGAACGCCGGAACTAGGCCGATAGTCTTGGGCTGGATCTTCGGCATAGAGACGCACCTGGATGGAGGCCCCGCGCGTCGCTCCCGTCCATTGATCGAGAAAGCCATAGTCACCCGCCGCGCCGCGCACCATCCACTCGACCAGATCAACGCCGGTCACCTGTTCGGTCACGCCGTGCTCGACCTGAAGCCGGGTATTGACCTCTAGGAAAAAGAAATCGTCGCGTTCAGCATCATAGAGAAACTCAACCGTCCCCGCCGAGCGATAGTGAGCGGCGCTGGCCAGACGTACCGCCGCCTGCATCAGGGCCTCGCGGGTTGCGGCTGGAAGTCCCGGCGCAGGGGTTTCTTCGACCACCTTTTGATTGCGCCGTTGCAAGGAACAGTCGCGCTCGCCCAGCGCCACGACCTTTCCCGCCCCATCGCCAAAGACCTGCACCTCGACATGGCGCGCCTTGCGCACATAGCGCTCAAGAAAAACGCCGCCGTCACTGAAGTTGCCAGCCCCGAGACGCTGAACGGCCGCAAAGGCCTCGGCCACAGCCTCGGCGCTTTCACAGACCCGCATGCCAATGCCGCCGCCGCCAGCCGTGGCCTTCAAGATCACCGGAAAGCCAATCCGCTGCGCCGCCGCCAAGGCTTCCGCCGGATCGACCAAGAGGTCCGTACCCGGTGCCAGCGGCACACCTTGGGCCTGCGCCAATTCGCGGGCCGTGTGCTTAAGGCCAAAGGCACGAATATTGTCCGTTGTCGGCCCGATAAAGACGATGCCCTCGGCCGCGCAGGCTTCAGCAAAGTTGGCATTTTCCGACAAGAAGCCATAGCCCGGATGGATGGCCTGCGCGCCTGTCGCCTTGGCTGCGGCTAGGATGAGATCACCGCGCAGATAGCTTTCAGAGGCGTTAGCCGGTCCAATCCTGATGGCCTCATCGGCCATCGACACATGCAAGGAGCCCGCATCGGCGTCACTGAACACGGCAACGGAGCCAACACCCATGGCCTTGAGCGTGCGGATGATGCGGCAGGCGATAGCACCGCGGTTGGCAATCAGGACCTTGGTGAACATGGGCCGGGTCCTACTGGGTAATGATCATGCGCACGGCGGTCGGATTGAAGCCGTTGCAGGGATTGTTAATTTGCGGGCAATTGGAGACCACGACGGACACATCCATCTCAGCACGAAGGTCGACATAAAGACCCGGTGCGGAAATGCCGTCGACAATGCCGAGCGCCCCGTCGCCCTCGACGGGTACATTCATGAAGAAGTTCACATTGCTGACCATGTCGCGCTTGCCGCGTCCCTCGCGGGCATTGGCGGTCAGGAAATTATCAACACAGGCATGTTGGGCCTTGGTGTGATGACCATAACGCAGGGTGTTGCTCTCGCACGAGCAGGCCCCGCCGATCGTGTCATGATAGGCCACCGCCGTTGACAGGACCGTCATCATGGCAGCCCCCTCGTTCGATCTTAGGATCGAGCCTTCGCGTAAAAAGATATTGCCTTGGGCGGCGATGGTGTCTTGGGCACTATAGCGTTCGGCATCGTCGTGAGCATTATAGACGAGGAAATCGACCGCCTGATTGCCTTCAAGATCGACGATCCGGAGGGTCTGGCCCTTTTTGACCCTATGGAGCCAAGGGGCGCGGGCCGGTACCACCTCGTCATGGACAACGGTTCCGGCAAGATCAGGAATTGAGACTGTCATGATGTCCCTCTCAGCGGCTGTAATAGTCATCGACGTTCTGAAAGGCCCGAAGGCCCTCCGGCGTCGCATTGCGGATGGGATCATCGATCGGCGTCAGAGGCCCGCGCCAGGCTGTGGCCCGCACCAGTCCTGAGCTATAGTTGGGCCGCGGGTCCAGCACGTGGGGGCAATTGGCCAGCACAAGGATCAGGTCCATCTCCGCGCGCAAGGTCACATAGCGCCCCGGCTCGTGCGGTCCGACCTCCAGCACCGTTTCGCCGCCTTGGGCAATCCGAACGCCTTTGAAGAGGTTCAAGCAGGGATGGATATCGCGCCGACCAAGCCCGAACTTGGCAACGCCTAAGGATAGGCGATCGCGCCCATTGGGATGGGTCCCGTGGTTGAAACCATCGCCATAGCGACGTTCATTCGAGGCCTGATTGGAGGCTCCGCAAAAGGCATCGTGGGTCTGGGCCGTATCTTCAACAAGGCTCGCCAAGACCCGGCCCATGTCGGAGAGCAAGAGCTTGCCCTGCCCCAGATAGGCGTTCCACTGCACCTTGACCGTGTCAGCAATATTGAGCCGCTCGACGGGACGTTCCGCATTAAAAACCAAGAGGGAAACACAACCATCCCCGCTCACATCGGTGAGCCGAAGCCGCGTTCCGCGCGCAATATGTCGACCAGCATATCCGCCAGCCGCGACCGTTTCGTCCCAAACCAAGGTGGCTGGATCGATAGCCGGATCAAGGCCCTCTGCCGCGCTAGCCGGGACAGTTGGCATGGCCTCGGCGCGGGTTCCGGCCTGAGCCCTGGCATGGGCGCGGGCGGAATTGGGATCAGCGGTGCCTAGGGCGCTCATCGATCTTCTCCATGGGCATGAAGGGGGGGCAATAGGGCTGTGGTGGTGACCAGCTTGATCTGCTGGACGCCGCGCACTTGGCGAAGGGCATCGCAAAGGCCTTGCAGTCGGTCATAGGGCCCCTGCACCAGCAGGACCTCCATCGCCTGATCATCCTCTAAAAAGACGTTCTGGGCCGAGATCACTTCCTTGACATAGGCCACCTGGGTTTGGGCCAGCGCATGGCGCACGCGTCCGCTTTCGGCGCGATAGATCAAGGTGATGGTTCCAGCCAACACAGCGTCAGACCGCACCCCATTATGGTCGGCCAATTCATGGCGGATCAGCTCAGCAATCATCTGCGAGCGACTTGGCAAATTACGTTCAGCGACCATAGCATCCAACTGCGTCAGCAATTCCGCTGGCAGGCTGACGCTTAAACGCGCGAGATGGGTAGGGGCGAGACTGTCCATACCGCCCTGTTAAGCAGTATTACCAAATCGGTCTTTCGTAATATTTATCTGCGGCAGCGGTCGAGGGCCTGCGCCCGAAAAATGGGCAAGTTCAGCGGCGATTGCCCGCCAATTCAGC
>CANCJE010000119.1 GCA_947378235.1 Caulobacteraceae bacterium
CTCGGCCAGCTCAGCGGCAAATTCGGGGGGGAGGAGATCGGGTACGGTCGCGAACATCTGCGCGGCCTTCATCAAGGGGCCCTTGAGATTGCCCAAGGCCGCGCGAAGGGCCTTGGCATTGCGCAGATCTGCATCGCCGCCGCCGAACAGGCTATTGACCCCGTAGGTCGCAGCGGCCCCCGATAGGCCAACACCCACCTTGGCAAACCGGCCCAGCCGCCCGCTCAGTCGATCGCGCTCGGGGTCCTGGACCATGATAAAGGCTCCGCCTTATTTTCCGCTCAGACCAAAGCCTCAAACGCATCGATCAAACCTTCAAGCCGGGCACAGCCCTGCCGCCAGAAGGTCTTGTCGCGCGGGTCCAGCCCAAAGGGCTTCAAGGCTTCTACATAGGTCCGCGTCCCCCCGGCGGCGAGCAGTTCCTCATAAAGAGGGGCAAAGGCCTGCGGATTTTCCCGCCGCTTCTCCATCAGGGCCCCAACCAGCAGGTCCCCAAAGGCATAGGCATAGACATAGAAGGGGGCGTGGGCGAAGTGGGTCACATAGGACCAAAAATGCTCATAGCCGGGATTAAGGGTCACGGCCGGACCTAAGCTCTCACCCATAACCTCGAGCCACAGGGTTCCAATCTGGTCTGGCGACAGTTCGCCCTCAGTGCGCGCGGCATGGAACCTTGTCTCAAAGCGGTGAAAGGCGATCTGGCGCACCACCGTATTGAGGCCATCCTCGATCCGCCCCGCCAAAAGCACCCGGCGCTCCTGTGGGTCGGCATCGGCAAGAAGCTGTTCAAAGACCAGGCCCTCACCAAAGATCGAGGCGGTCTCGGCCAAGGTCAGGGGCGTATCGGCCAGCAAGGTCCCGCGCGGCGCAGCTAAGGTCTGATGGACCGCATGGCCAAGCTCATGGGCCAAGGTCAGGACATCGCGGCGCTCGCCCATATAGTTGAGAAACACAAAGGGGTGATGGTCCGAGGTCACCGGGTGGGAATAGGCCCCCGACGCCTTGCCAGGCCTTGGCTGAGCATCGATCCATGGCCGATCAAACACATCCCGTGCCCGCTGGGCCATGGCTGGCGACAGCCGCCCAAAGGAGTCCAGCACAAGGGCCTTGGCCTCATCCCAGCTATATTGACGCGGCCTTTCCTGATCGAGTGGGGCATTGCGGTCCCAGTG
Organism: Caulobacteraceae bacterium; assembly: GCA_947378235.1. Classification (GTDB taxonomy): domain Bacteria; phylum Pseudomonadota; class Alphaproteobacteria; order Caulobacterales; family Caulobacteraceae; genus CAISGS01. The sequence continues at coordinate 1,173 of CANCJE010000119.1, forward strand.
ATCAAGGGTCTCGCGGCCCATCGCCTTGGCCTTCAGAGCATAATAACGATGCGCCAGAAGCGGATAGGCCTCGACCACCGCCGCTTCGAGCGCCTCCACCGCCTCAGGATCAACCTCATTGGCAAGATGGCGCGCATGGGCGGGCGAAGCATGGCCGCGCCAACGGTCCTCGACCTGTTTTTCAAAGGCGATGGTGTTGAGACAAAGGGCCAAGACGGGCTCATTGGCCTTTAGGGCGATGGCCAGACCTTCGGCGGCCTCGCGGCGGCGATCAGGGTCAGAATCGGACAGCCGGTTGAGCGCTTCAGGCAAGGTCAGGACCTCATCGCCGACAGTCGCGCGCAAACGGCTGAGGGTCTCATCAAACAGTCGGCTCCAATTGGCCAAGGCCGGCGCGCGGTCGATCAGCAGGCGCTCGAGATCGGGGCTAAGCTCGTGTGGCCGTGACAGGCGCACCCGCCGCAGCCATGGCCGCCAGCGTGCGGTGCTCTCACCGGCGCGCAGGGCCGACTCGATTTCCCACTCTTCAAGCTGGTTCAGTTCCAGCGTGAAAAAGAGGCTTTCTGCGCCAATAGCGGCCGCGCGGGTGCGAATATCGGCTTCAAACTTAGACCGAGCCGGATCATCCCGCGCCGTGGAGGCGGAAAGACCCGCATAGGCCCCAACCCCCCACAAGAGATTGACTGCCTTTTCATAGAGACCAAGACCAGAATCCAGCAACAGCGCCAAACGGGTGGCATCACCCCGTGCAGCGACGAAGGCCCCCTTGAACTTGACCAGTTCCGCATTGGTTTGGGCTGCGGCCTCAAGGTCTAGGCCGATGCGGGGGTCATCCATACCCAGATAGAGATCATCTAGGCTCCAGATCGGCAGGGCCTCTAGACCATTGACGCCGCCGCTGGAGGCTCCATCCGGTGCGGCCAAGGCGCCACCAAAGGCGCTGTTGGCAAAGGGGCGGGCGAGGGCGGGTTGGGCGTGCGAATCCTTCATGCCCCGGATATGGACCGCAGGACCGCCAGGTTCAATTGAAACCCATCGCTAATTATTGCCTTTTCTTCGCCGCCTTAAACGGCCCCTTTACCCTGCTGCGCCTAAGACTGTCCCAAAATGGGCCTCCGCAAAATGAGGGGCCCTCGTGAAGGTGGTATGGTTATGACGAAGACAGTTCTGGTCGTCGATGACGACCCGACGCAAAGGCGGCTGATCCAAGCCGTGCTCGAACGCGAAGGATTCGCGGTCGTCCACGCCAATTGCGGCGAGCAGGCCTTGGATCAACTGGGCAGCGGCAAGACCCTTGATGTGGTCATGCTTGACATGGTCATGCCCGGCCTTGGCGGCCTTGCAACCTTGCAGGAGATGCGCGCCCGCGGCCTCAATCAGCCCGTCGTCGTCCTGACGGCCAACAGCGGGATTGAGACTGTGGTCCAGGCCATGCAGGCTGGCGCGCAGGACTTTTTTGTGAAACCCGCCTCGCCCGAGCGGATCATCGTTTCCATTCGCAATGTGCTCCAGATGGGTGAATTACATGGCGAGGTCGACCGCCTCAAAAAACGCGCCTCTGGAAAACTGACCTTTGCCGAATTGATCGGCGCGTCTGGCCCCATGATGGCCATTAAGCGGATGGGTGAACGGGCAGGCAAGACCTCGATCCCCGTGCTCATCCTTGGCCAGAGCGGCGTCGGCAAGGAGATGATCGCCCGCGCGGTGCACGGCGTGTCCGATCGCGCAGGCAAGCCCTTTGTCGCGGTCAATTGCGGCGCGATCCCTGAGAACCTGATGGAATCGATCCTGTTTGGCCATGAGAAGGGGGCCTTTACGGGGGCCTCGGACAAACATGTCGGCAAGTTCGCCGAGGCCCATGGCGGGACCCTGTTCCTCGATGAGGTCGGAGAACTGCCGCTCGACATGCAGGTCAAGCTGCTCCGCGCCCTGCAAGAGGGTGAGATTGATCCGGTTGGCTCAAAGCGCCCGCAGCGGGTCGATGTGCGCATTGTCTCGGCCACCAATTGCGATCTGGCCAAGGCGGTCGCAGAGGGCCGGTTTCGCGATGACCTCTATTACCGTTTGAACGTCTTTCCGATTGAGGCCCCCGCCCTGCGCGATCGGCGCGAAGACATCCCGGCGCTGGTGGCCCATTTCATCCAGCGGTTCAATGTCGAGGAGGGTCGCCGGATCATGGGGGCCAGTCCTGAAACCTTGGCCCTTCTGTGCAATCATGATTGGCCGGGAAATGTCCGCCAGCTTGAAAATGCGATCTATCGCGCCATTGTTCTGGCCGACGCGCCCTTCTTGCAGCCGCACGATTTCCCTGCCCTGTCGGGTCAGGTCGCCCCCCCATCGAGCCGAGGGCTTGCCTCAGATTTGGCCTCAAACCTGCCGTCGGTACAGGAGCTGCTCGCCAGCCTGCCGCATGATGCTTCGGTTCGGGTGCTGGATGAGAAGGGCCATCTTCGGACCCTTGAGGAGATCGAGCGCGACCTGATCCAACTGGCCATCGAGGTCTATGCCGGACACATGTCGGAAGTGGCCCGCCGCCTCGGCATTGGTCGCTCGACCCTCTATCGCAAGGTCCGTGAGCAGGGCCTAGACGTGCCCTACAGCGAGGCGGGATAACCCGCCCCGCTCAGGGCCAAAGGGGACCTAGTCCTCTTCGGAATAGTCTTCGTTGGTAAAGTCATCAAACACCGCATCCAGACGGACGGGCTTGGCAACGGGCTCGTCGTCGACAATCATGCCGGTTTCCGCCGCAGGCATCAGGCTTGGGCCTTCGGACACGATGCCGCGCTTAGCGTCGTCCTTAATCTTCTTGTCAGCGGCCTTGCGCACAACACCGTCCAGTTCAATCTGACCGACGAGGCCTAAGGAGACAGGATCGACCGGTTTGATGTTGGCGGCGTTCCAGTGGGCGCGATTGCGCACCTGATCGATGGTCGCCTTGGTGGTGCCCAGCAGCTTGCAGATCTGGGCATCGGTCACTTCAGGGTGGTTGCGCAAGAACCAAGCGATGGCATCTGGACGATCCTGACGACGCGAGACTGGCGTATAGCGCGGCGCCTTCTTGGTCGGCTTCAGAAGCTCGGCGTGGCGGCTCTTTTGCACCTTCATCAAATAGGCGGGGCTGGCCTGGGCCGCATCCAGCTCTTCACGCGACAGCTGACCATTGGCGATGGGGTCAGCACCACGAATGTCGCGGGCCACCTCGCCGTCCGCAATACCCTTTACTTCCAAGGGATGCAGGCCACAGAAGGCGGCAATCTGTTCGAAGGTCAGCGAGGTATTGTCGACGAGCCAAACAGCGGTGGCCTTAGGCATCAAAATGTCGGTCATGACGTGCATCCTTGCAAAGCCCGTTCTGATCGCAGCCTGCGCCCAGAAACGACGGCGCCCGACCTTGCGGCCGGGCGGGTTGATTACAGCCAGATATACCCGGACGGGGGTCTTAAGCAATGAGGATTGCAGTTTTGCCCTAAAAACAACGGTTTTAAAGCCGCAGGCAGCTCTCGATCACGGTCTGAGCCTGCCCGCGCAGGAGGACCCGCTCGCCCACAACCTCACAATCCAGATCACCGCCCCGGCCCGGATGGGCCTGATGGAACGACAGGCGTGCCTGCCCCAGCTTTTGGCCATAGAGAGGGCTAAGGATACAGTGGAGCGATCCGGTAGCGGGATCTTCAGCAATACCCGAGCCCGGCGCAAAGAAGCGGCTGACCACATCGTAGGAGCTGGCCGGATCGGCTAGAGCCACAACCCCGATATTGCCCGCTCCGCCAGTCGCTTCGCCTGCGATCTGCGCCAAGGCCGCAATGTTTGGTTTCAAGCCGCGAACCGTCGCCTCACAATCAACCACCGCCACCAGATAGGGGCCTGCCCAGACCTCCTGCACCGCCACGCCCAGCGCGGCCTCTAGCCCCTCTGGAACTGATGTCTGGTGAGGAACCTGAGACGGGAAATTCATGGTCAGCAAGGTGCCCTCTCGGCTGACGCTCAAGGAACCTGACAGGGTGTCGAACGTCACCGCTTCCAACTCCGGCGCAATTTCTGTGAGCAGCACATGGGCGCTGGCCAAGGTGGCGTGCCCGCAGAGCGGCACCTCCATAGAGGGGGTAAACCAACGCAGCCCAAACCGCGCGGGATCGGGCGTGCGCAGCAGAAAAGCGGTTTCGGCCTGATTGTTCTCCATGGCCAAGGCCTGCATCCAAGCGGCATCGGGCCATGTCTCAAAGGGCTCGACCACGCAGGCTGGATTGCCGCGAAAGGGAGCCGAGGCAAAGGCATCGACAGTCCATTGGCGAAGGGAGGCGGTCATGGGCGCTGCTTTCAGTCAGGGTTTCGAACAGCCCTATCGGTTCGCCTATAGGCCCGCAACCTTCAGTTCTGGCCAGCGATTACGGGCCGAAACCACCGTGCGCTCAAAGCCGGGGCTCAGACCGCGAAGGGGATTGGGGCGGATGGTCATGGAAAAGAGGTCTTCCAGACCAAAGGGGGCAGCGACGCTAATCTGATCATCCGCCTCCAGGCGCACCCCCACCGCATAGGTCGGGGCGACAAAGCGGCTCAGGGCCTCGTCGGTCGAGGTCAGGGGCTCATAGGGCTCGTTAAAATGGTCAGGAAACCAGATATGGACGCGGGCTTGATTGCGCACCTCGACTGTGTCGCAAAAGGGGGACTCAAAGGTCTTGGCGGCGCGCTTGATCCACACATCTTCGGCCTCATAGGACAGGTCGGAGGCGTCAAAATAGCCCAGATCATAGTCCTTGATGCCATGGTCGAGATCGCGGCCGGTCAGGTGGTTCCAGACGGTCTGATAGACCGCGCCCGAAAAGATTCGCCAGTCTGGCATAGCCAAGGCTCTGGCCGTGGTCAGGACGTCCATCAGGTTCGGGCTTTGGCGCAGGATGGCGACGAGGCGGGCGGTTTGGTCAGACTGGGTCATGACCTATCCCTAAACAGATTCAGATCGGGCGAAAAGGCCAGCCATGGTCCAGCGGCCCGTGACCGGCCCCGTAGCCCGGCGCGCGAGCCATGGCCTCGATCACATAAAGCCGCGCCCGCTCTACCGCCTTGGGCAACGCCATCCCTTGGGCAAGGCCAACCGCGCAGGCCGAGGCCAAGGTACAGCCGGTGCCATGGGTGTGACGGCTATGGATACGCGGGCCTTGCAACAGGGTCTCGCCGTCTGGGGTGATCAAAAGATCGGTGACCTGATCCCCGGCCAGATGCCCGCCCTTCATCAGCACCGCTTTGGCACCCAGTCGCATCAGGGCGTCCCCGGCACGGCGCAGATCATCGAACGTCTCAACCGTCAAACCGGTGAGGGCCGCCGCCTCTGGAGCATTGGGTGTCAAAAGCCCGGCCCGCGGGACCAAGAGATCGCGAATGGCCGCTATGCCTTGGGCCTCTAGCAGCGGATGGCCGCCCTTAGCGATCATGACCGGGTCAATAATGGCTGGAAGGTCGGGCTCGCTATCAAGCAGGGCGCAGACCGTCTCGACCATGGCCACAGTGCCTAACATCCCGGTCTTGATGGCGTCGGCGCCAATATCATCGAGCACGGCGCGGGCCTGAGCCGTGACAATCTCTAGCGGGATAGGGTGAACGCCAAAGACGCCGAGACTATTTTGCACCGTGATGGCCGTCACAGCGGTGGTGGCAAAGCCGCCAAGGGCCGTGACCGTCTTAATATCGGCCTGAATGCCGGCGCCGCCGCCGCTGTCAGATCCGGCAATGATCAAAACCCGTCCGGCCATGGCTAGAGCCTCGCCGCTTCGATGGCTTGCCAAACCTTCAGCGCCTGCACGGTCTGGCGCACATCATGGACGCGGATCACATCAACCCCGGCCCGAGCCCCCGCCAAGGCCGCCGCGAGCGAGCCGCCCAGCCGATCAGTGGGCTCGGTCGCGGTCGGATCAAGGGCCTGAACAAACCGTTTGCGGCTGACGCCAAGCAGGACTGGAAAGCCAAGGGCCATGATCTGATCCAGATGGGCCAGAAGGGTCAGGTTGTGGGTCAGATTTTTGCCAAAGCCGATGCCCGGATCGAGGCTTATGGCCTCGCGCGCCACACCTGCGGCCATGGCCGCATCTGCCCGCTCGGACAGGAAGGCGCAGACCTCAGCCACCACATTCTCATAGTGGGGAGCGACCTGCATGGTGCCCGGCTCGCCCTGCATGTGCATCAGGACCACCGGCACGCCAAGCTCTGCGGCGACCGAGGCGGCATCTTCGGACCCACGAAGGGCGGTGACATCATTCCAGATCGTCGCGCCCGCTCGCATAGCAGCCCGCGCGACCTCGGCCTTGAGCGTATCAATGCTGATGGGACAGGTGGTCGATTGACGAAGAGCCTCAATGACGGGCAGGACCCGGTCCATCTCGGCCTGAGCCGACAGGGGCTCGGCCCCTGGGCGGGTCGACTCCCCGCCAATATCGAGCATGTCCGCGCCCTGTTCGAGCAGCCTCAGGCCTTGGTCGACCGCGGCCTGAACCGATAGAAACTGACCGCCGTCCGAGAAGCTGTCGGGGGTGACATTGACCACCCCCATAATATTCGGTCTGGCCATCGCCTTAGGGGTCACGCAGGCTCAGGACCGGTGCTGGGCGTTAGGGGCACGGAAACCGAGGGGGCGATCGGCTTCTTGTCCTCGGCCTTTTCGCGCACCGGCACGACACCCTTTAGCGCGCCAATGATCTCGTCACCCGACAGGGTTTCGAACTCCAAGAGGTTTTTGGCGAGGGTGTGCAGATCGTCCAGACGCTCGGTCAGGATCCGACGCGCCTCTGCAAAGCCGCCCTGCACCAGACCACGCACTTCGCTATCGATCAGTTGAGCCGTCTGCTCGGAGACATTTTGGGTGCGGGCCACCGAATGGCCAAGGAACACCTCGTCCTGATTTTCGCCGTAGGAGACCACGCCAAGGGCGTCAGAATAGCCCCATTTGGTGACCATCATGCGGGCCAGACGGGTCGCCTGTTCAATGTCGGATGAGGCCCCCGAGGTGACCTTTTCCTTACCAAAGATCAGTTCCTCGGCCACACGTCCGCCCATCAGAATGGCCAAGCGCGAGGTCATCTGCTCATAGGACATGGACAGCTTGTCCCGTTCCGGCAACTGCATAACCATACCCAGAGCTCGGCCGCGCGGGATGATGGTGGCCTTATGGACCGGATCGGTGTGCAAAACAGTCAGAGCCACCAAGGCATGGCCGCCCTCGTGATAGGCCGTCATGCGCTTTTCGTCTTCGGTCATGACCATCGACTTGCGCTCGGCGCCCATCATGACCTTGTCCTTGGCGTCTTCGAAGTCCTTCATCGTGACCATGCGCCGATTGCGGCGCGCCGCCATCAGGGCCGATTCATTGACCAGATTGGCCAGATCAGCGCCGGAAAAGCCGGGTGTGCCGCGCGCGAT
>CANCJE010000120.1 GCA_947378235.1 Caulobacteraceae bacterium
CGAAAGACCGCCCCATGAGTGGCGTGAAGAACAAAGACGGAGTTCAGGCGGAGTTCGACGGCCTGCTGGGACGCTTTCGACTCAAGGTTAGCCTGACCATTCCGCCCAAAGGGATCACGGCTCTGGTTGGTCCGTCAGGCGCGGGCAAGACCAGCCTTCTGCGGGCCATTGCGGGCCTGACCCGCCTGCCGGGCCGGGTGGTGATGGATGGCGAGGTCTGGCAAGAGGGACAGCGCTTCGTTCCGGTGCACCAACGCGCGCTCGGCATGGTGTTTCAAGACTCCAGCCTTCTGAGCCACCTGTCGGTGCAGGACAATCTGCTGTTTGGCTACCGCCGCGCGTCAGGGCCCAAGACCATGGCCTTGGATGAGGTCGTGCCGCTACTGGGGCTAGAGCCTCTGATCGGACGCTCGACCGATAATCTGTCGGGCGGCGAGCGGCAAAGGGTGGCCTTGGGCCGAGCACTTCTATCCCAGCCGCGCCTTCTGTTGATGGACGAACCGCTCTCAAGCCTCGATGGCCAAAGCCGGGCGGAGATCTTGCCCTTTTTGGAAGCCCTCCATCGCACCCTGTCCATTCCGGTGCTCTATATCAGCCATGACGCCGAAGAGGTTGCACGGCTGGCCGATCACGTGGTCACATTGAACGCGGGGCAGATTGTCGGCACGCTTCAGCCCGCCACCCCAGACCCGCTCAGCCGCCTAACCGCCGAGCAGATCAAGGACCTTGCGCGTCAAGCCCTTGCTGCAGGGATCACACCTAATCCCTCGGCACGCTGATCTCAGCCCCCTTGGCCTTCAAACGATCCAGCACGCCATTGGCCCGCAAGAGCAGGCGCAGGTCGATGATGGCAACCGTCGTTCCCCCATGGCTCAGAGCGCGATCAAGGGACATAACCGACTGCGCCGTATCCTGTTCCAGCAAATTGGTCAGGCTAGGCAATTGCAGGAGGCAGCGATCTAGAAGGTCAGCGCTGGCATTGGCGCGAACCGTGGCCAAATCACCCACGGCCCAAGCCTGCGCCGCCGTCCGAGCGCGGGCCGTCTCAGCCTCAATATCGTTCAGAGCCGCAGACAGGCAGGCCTCATGTTGGGCAGGGGTCAGGCTGGCAGCGGACTTGACCATGGCCCCCAAATGGATGTCGGCCATCGGTTCGATCTTCAGTCGATGACCGTGCTGGGTCTTGACCATGCGTTGAACCGTCGTGGCGGGCTTACCCGTCGATAGGCCCTCATGGTCGCGAAAATCAGCCAGCAGCATGAAACCGGCGATGGCTGGTTTCCAATGGTCGTAGCGCCCCGGCCCCATACCTAGCCGCTCGCGGGCTTGAACAAAGCGCGCGCGCAGATCGGGTGACAGGTTGGGCTCAAGCTTTTGACCCAGGCCTTGACGCAGGCTGGCGACCCTGAGGGTCATGCCAGGAAGGTCGGACAGTTGCGGCCGCCCCTGCGGCGGCACCAGCAGTAGATCGGCTACCCCCAAGGCCCGCTCCAATCGCGGCGAGGTCCATTTGAGCTGATGGGGCAAGGGGGCCAAGCCGCCGAGCACGATCAGTTCAGCCTCCCCGCGTTTGACCTTCCAAAGGGCCGGGCCCAGCGGTCGCCCCTCGATCACCAACTCCTCGACAACGGCGCTTGTGTCCGAAGGCTGCGCGGCGACCTCTTGAGCACGCGCGCCCGCCGCTGCGATGGCAAGACTGACCACGGTGAGCAAAAGACCCTGTCTCATCACAAAGACCTCCACGCCGCGCGCCCAAACACCCTGTTACCTCTGACAACTCTAACCTCGATTTAGGCCATTATCGGGCCGATTGTGATGATCAATCGCGCCTGACAGTTCATTCGGCAAAATCAGCAATCTCCTGTAGACTTGGAGCCAACCCGCACTGGAACTGTCGTCATGTCCGTGATCCTCAATCTGATCTGGTTCGTCCTCGGCGGGTTTGTGTCGGGATGTGCGTGGCTGCTCGCCGCCCTACTGCTCGCGATCACCATAGTTGGCCTGCCTTGGAGCATGGCGGCAGCGCGAATTGGCCTCTTCACCTTCTTCCCCTTTGGTCAAAAGGTGGTTGATCGAGACACGCTCACGGGCCACGGGGACTTGGGAACCGGACCCGCCGGTTGCCTGCTGAACATCATTTGGTTCGTGCTGGGTGGCTGGTATGTGGCCTTGGCGCATCTGATCATCGGCGCGCTGCTGTGTCTGCCGATCATCACCATCCCCTTTGCCCTGCAGCACTTTAAGCTCGCTGGCATTGCTATGGCCCCGGTCGGCAAGACCGTCATTCCGACCTAGGGGACGAGGCCATGATCCCCATCACAGATGCCATCAGTCTTCAGGATGACGAGCTCGACATCAGCTTCATCCGCGCCTCCGGGCCCGGCGGTCAGAACGTCAATAAGGTCTCATCGGCCGTCCAATTGCGCTTTGATGCGCGGCGGTCTCGCTCCTTGTCCAATGATGTCAGCATCCGGCTTCAAGCGCTGGCGGGCAGTCGCCTGACCCTCGATGGGATCATCATCATCACCGCTGATCGCTTTCGCACCCAGGAGCGCAACCGCGCCGATGCGATTGAGCGATTGAGTGACCTGATCCGAAAGGCTGCCTATCGCCCTCCTGTGCGGCGCGCGACAAAGCCGACCAAGGCCTCGAAGGTCAGGCGGGTGGACTCTAAAGTTCGGCGCGGGGACTTGAAATCCACGCGCTCGCGGCCGACCTCTTCAGACTGATCTTGCGAAATCATCGAACGGGGCTAGTCTCCGGCTTCAACGACACCCTCATCTAACCCTCGCCGGACAAGGAATAGACACGTGCGTAACCCCACTGCCCTATTGGCCGCTGTTGGCCTCGCCGCCCTGCTCGTTGGTTGCAGCAATCCTGCGCCCAAGACCGAAACCGCTGAGGCACCCGAAGCCTCTGAAGCGACAGAGGTTCATGAGGTCAGCGAAGAGGACAAGCTCAAGATGTTGGCCTCCCTGCCCGCGCCTTACAACGCCGCCGACATGGAAAATGGCAAGCGCAAGTTCGCGCTCTGCCGCTCTTGCCACACCATCACCGAGGGCGGCCCCAACATGACCGGCCCAAACCTCTATGGCATCATCGGGCACAAGGCGGGCTCCCATGAGGGCTATGCCTATTCAGATGCTCTCAAAGGCGCTGGCTATGTTTGGGATGCGGCTCACATCGACACTTGGATCACCGATCCTAAGGCGATGCTGCCAGGCAATAAGATGACCTTCCTGGGCCTCAAGGAAGCCAAGGACCGCACCGACGTGATCGCCTATCTCATGGTCGAAACCGGCGCAGCCAAACCTGCTCACGACTAAACAGGCCTATGGGTCATGGCGCGAATGCCATGGCCCATTTTCGGCCTAGGTCAGCGCGATATCCGTGCTCGACGCGGCCTTTTGAGCCTTGATCCGCTTGCGCTCAATGATCCACACGCACCAGATCGAGACCTCATAGAGCAGGATCAGCGGCATAGCCAAGGTGCACTGGCTGATCGGATCTGGCGGCGTGACAATGGCGGCCACGACAAAGATGCCCAAGATGGCATAGCGCCGCCCGCTGCGCAGTAGCTTGGAGGTGACAATCCCCGCCTGACCCAAGAGCGTCAGAATGACCGGCAACTGGAAACAGAGCCCAAAGGCCAACACCAAGGTGGTCACAAGGGTCAAGTAGTCCGAGACCTTGGGCACAAGCTCGACCGTTATATTGCCGGACCCAAAGATCTGCTGGGACAGGGAGAACCACAGAACGAACGGTAGCATGATGTAATAGACCAGCGCCGCGCCCATCATGAAGAGAACCGGCGAGGCCAGCAGGAACGGCAAGAAAGCGTGGCGCTCCTTGGCATAGAGCCCTGGCGCAACAAAACGATAGAGCTGCCAAGCAATCACCGGAAATCCGATAATCACACCGCCAAATCCGGCCAGCTTGAGCTTGGTGAAAAAGAACTCTAGCGGCGCGGTATAGATCAGTTTCAAATTCTGTCCGACGATGGCCGGGGCCTCTTTAAAGCCCGTCAGCACCAACATCAGGTCGAAATAGCCGTGATGGACGCCGGTCTGCTTTTGCATGGCCAACAGCCTCGCTGCCATCTCAAAGGGATGGAGCAAGAACATATAGATCGGCTCGGCCTGACTGAAGCAGAACACAAAGGCGACAAACAGGGCCATGACACAGATGATCAGGCGCTGACGCAGCTCGATCAGGTGCTCCATCAAGGGCGCACGTGAGGCCTCAATATGGTCGTCGTCCCGCGTCGCGCTCATGGCTTAGGAGCCTCAGTCTCGGCCTTGGGCTCGGAGGCGACGGAAGGATGGAGTTGCACTTGGCTATCGGGAGAGGTGAGAGACCGGTTGATCTCTTGCATCACCTCAGAGGCATCGACGCCGATGCTCGATGAGGCCTCAGGCACGATGTCGGCAAAGCGGGCATTGCGCATAGCCTCGACCTCACGGCGCAGGTCATCAAGCTCCGACTGGCGGGCCATATCGTCAAAGCTCGCGCGAAACTCGCTGGCCATACCGCGAAGGCGAGCGACAAACTGACCCAATTTCCGCATCAATACAGGCAGGTCTTTAGGGCCGACCACAATCAGGGCCACCGCCGCAATGACCATCAGTTCGGTGGCACCGATCTCAGGTAACATCAAATTCCACCCTACATAGGCCTATGCTGCCGCAGCATCTTGGCCACAGAAGCCTTAAAGCGAGATCCGAAGGTCAGCCTTCCTTATCGGTCCGCGGCAAGGGCGCAGCAGGTGTATCGGCGGGCTTGGGCGCATCTTCGCCCTTTAGGCCATCACGAAAGGCGCGAATGCCTTTGGCGGCGTCGCCCATCAGCGCAGACAGCTTACCGCCGCCGCCGAACAGAACCGCGCCCACGCCAATTACGATCAACCAATGAACCCAACTCATAGAACCCATGGCGCGCCTCACATATTAGGGACCAAACCGGATAACCCGGTTCTCTCTTGGGACCCAATATAGGCCATAAGACGGCCCGTCGCTACAAAAGCCGTCGCCTCAAGGGCCAAGTTTAGAAAAAGGGGTTTGGGTAACCCTAAAGGTGCTCAGATGGATCGCACAATGACCTGATTTCGTCCGCCAGCCTTGGCTTCGTAAACGGCCTCATCAGCGCGTTTGAGCAAGGTTTCGGGCGTGTCCATATCACCATCGGCGCAGGCAAGGCCAATCGAAACAGTGACCGCAAGGGCTTCGCCCTCTGATCCAAGGCTGAAGGACGTCTCAAAGACACTTTTTCTAATCCGTTCAGCGATCCTTAGCGCGGCATCGGCATCGGTTCCGGGCATGACCACGATGAACTCTTCCCCGCCATACCGGCACGGCAGATCAATCGCGCGGACATTGGAGGCTAAAAGAACCGAAAATTCGCGAAGGACCATGTCGCCGACATCATGTCCAAAACCGTCATTGATCTTCTTAAAGTGATCAATATCGATCATGAGAATCGAGACGGGATCGCCACCCTTCACGGCGCGGGCCACCAACGCGCTCAATTGGGTCACCATATAGCGGCGATTATGCAGACCCGTCAGTTGGTCGGTCACTGCCAATTCTAAGGACTGGTCGAGGTTGCTTCGCAATAGGTCCGTATAGCGCTTGCGCTTGATTTGGGTGCGGGCGCGCAGGGTCAGTTCCTGCGGATCAATCGGGCGGGCCAGAATGTCATTCACGCCCAACTCCATGGCCTTCACCAACCGGTCGCGCTGGTCGGTGTCCATGATGGCAAGGATGGGCATGAACCGGGTTGACGATTCGGAACGCACCATGGCGGCTAGGCGAAGGCCATCAAAGCTCGTCGCATCCATATTGATAATCATCAAATCGATCGGGCCTCGCGCGGAAAGCAAGGCCTTTTCAGCATCACTTTCAACGATGGGGCGATGGTCTAGGCCCAACTCCGATACCATCCGCTGCGCTTGCCGAGGATTATCATCCACAATCAAGATCCGGCCACCAAAGCCGCCGAGACGCGCCGACGTGCCTGCAATCACGCCCATCCGGCGGCCAGAGGCCTCCAACATGCGCAATCCATCAATAGCCAGTTTGAGCCTCACCAACCCCTTAAGACGCGCCATCAGCATGACGTCATCAATGGGCTTGGTCATGAAATCGTCAGCCCCCGCATCGAGGCCGGCCAGCAGATCATCACGACCGTCGAGCGCCGTCACCAAGACCACCGGAATATGGCGCGTATCGGGATCTTCTTTAAGGCGGCGGCAAATCTCATAACCGCTCAAGCCCGGCATCATGACGTCAAGTAAAATAATATCCGGAAGTTGTGACTTTGCTAACGCAATTCCCGACTGCCCCTCAGATGCCATGAGCACTTCATAGTACTCTGCCGTCATCTTAGCTTCGAGAAGCCGAACGTTGGCATCTATGTCATCAATAATGAGAATACGTGCGGACATATGAAAATGCTTACTCTATCAAACGCCGAATCGTCTCCAAAAAATGCGCGACAGATATCGGTTTCGAAATATAGGCCTCACAGCCTCCCTCTCTAATCCTCTCCTCATCGCCCTTCATAGCAAAGGCGGTGACGGCAACGACCGGTATATGAGCCAGGGCATCGTCTTCTTTCAGCCATTTGGTCACCTCAAGTCCTGAAATTTCAGGCAGTTGGATGTCCATCAAGATCAGGTCTGGAAGATGTTCGCGCGCTAACCCAAGCGCCTGCAAACCTTCGCGGGTCTGCAAGGTTTCATAACCCTGAGCATCGAGCAGATCATGAAACAGTTTCATGTTCAGCTCATTATCCTCGACGATGAGGACCTTTTTCGCCATCTTGTTCTCAACTCGTGGCCACGGGATCCGATCTTGAAGCGACTCGTCGTTCCCGTATCATTTCCTCTCTTCCCACAAATATCCTTAAGCCCGCGTTAGCCGAGAGAAGTCCGCTGCCCTCAAGTTCCGCCTTCAAACCCGCCATTGACCTGGTTTCGGCCAAGGTTGCCCCTGATCGTCCGCTCATCATCGTCGATGTCGATGAGGTTTTGGCACTCTTTGTCGAGGGATTTGAACGGTTTGTTGGGCATCACGGCTATGAGATGCGGTTCGATAAGTTCGCGCTGTTTCAGAACATCTATCGCAAGGGCGATAACCACCATATCGACATGCTGGTCGGCAAAACGCTGTTTGATGACTTTTTTCGAGATGGCAGCGACCATATGGACCCTGCACCGGGGGCGGCAGAGGCCCTCGCTCACCTGTCGAATCGGGCCGATATCGTCATCTTGACCAATGCGCCCGAGCACGGCCGGGATGAGCGCGCCCGCTGGCTCAAGCGCCACGGTATGGACTATCCCTTGGTGATCAATTCTGGCCTCAAGGGTCCTGCTGCGGCTCATCTGGCGCAGAGAACTTCACGGGCCTCAGCCTTTATCGACGATATGATCCCCAACCTCGATTCCGTCGCCGCCGACGCGCCAAAGGTTGACCGCTTCCAGATGGTTGCGGACCAGCGCCTTCGTCATATGGCCCCCAGCAAGCCTCACGCCCACGAGCGCATCGACGACTGGGACCGGTTGCAGACCGCACTCGAAGCAGCGCTGTTCTAGGCCTTGTTCGGTGAGCGCCCTTTGCCGCGATTGCCTGCATCTGGGACCACCCCTTACGAATCGCCGCTGCCCGCGCTGCGCTTCACCGCGTCTGATCGTCCATGAGCAGCTCGAACATCTGACCATCGCCCACATGGACTGCGACGCCTTCTATGCGGCCGTCGAAAAGCGCGATCGACCGGAGTTGCGCGACCACCCAGTCATTGTCGGCGGCGGCCATCGCGGTGTGGTCACGACCTGCTGCTATATTGCCCGCACCTTTGGCGTTCGCTCGGCCATGCCGATGTTCAAGGCCTTGGCCCTATGCCCCAAGGCCGAGGTGATCTTTCCTGACTTTACCAAATACAAAACCGCCAGCGCCGCGATCTTTGCCAAGCTGGCCAAGCTAACACCGTTGGTGCAACCGCTTTCGCTGGATGAAGCGTGGATGGACCTAACCGGTGCAGAACGGCTCAATGGCGGCTGTTCGGCGCTGGTGCTGGCCCGGCTTCAGAACGAGATCGAGACCGAGATCGGCCTGACCGTATCCATCGGCCTAGCCCCCAACAAGTTTCTGGCTAAGATCGCCTCTGATCTGGATAAGCCGCGTGGCTTTGCCGTCATCGGGCAGGCTGAAGCCGAAAGTTTTCTGGCACCCAGGCCCGTTGGTATCCTGCCCGGGGTAGGCCCGGCGCTGGTCAAGACGCTGGCAACGGCAGGTCTGCGAACCGTCGGCGATCTGGCGAGGGCCGAGCCACGCGATCTGGTCAAGCTTGGCGGGGCCTACGGCTTGCGGCTGTCACAACTGGCCAAGGGTCTTGATAACCGCCCCGTCAATCCCGATCAGATCCGCAAGAGCGTCAGTGCCGA
>CANCJE010000121.1 GCA_947378235.1 Caulobacteraceae bacterium
ACCATCGATCACGTCCAGATCACCATTGCCGAGACCGAAGGCATTGGCGAGCGCTGGCCCTATTATGATGAATATGGCGCGGCGCGGGACATGGTGCAGAACCATATGCTTCAGCTTCTGTGTCTGGTGGCGATGGAGCCACCGTCCGATCTTGATCCGGACTCGGTACGGACCGAAAAGGTCAAGGTGCTGCGCTCGCTGCGCCCCTTCACCCATGCTTCGGCCCAACAGCATAGTGTGCGCGGCCAATATCAGGCCGGGTCCATCCAAGGCGCGCCGACCAAATCCTATCTGGACGAGGTGGGCCGCGAGACCGACACCGAGACCTTTGTGGCTATGCGCTGCGAGATCGACAATTGGCGCTGGGCGGGCGTGCCGTTCTTTTTGCGCACCGGCAAGCGGATGGCCGAGCGTCGGACCAAGATCGTCATCCAGTTCAAATCCGTGCCCCACTCGATCTTCCAAGCAGCGGGATCAGAGGATCTGTCGCCCAACCGTCTGGTGATCGATCTACAGCCCGATGAGGACATCAAGCTGACCTTGATGAACAAGCGCCCCGGTCTGGATCAGGGTGGTATGAGACTGCAAAATATGCCCCTGTCCTTGAGCCTCTCGGCCAGCTATGGCGGCGAGGGCGGGCGCCGGCGCATTGCCTATGAGCGTCTGTTGCTCGACGTCTTCCGCGGTGACCGCACGCTCTTTGTCCGCCGCGATGAGGTCGAGCAGGCTTGGACCTTTATAGACGGCTTGGAAAAGGCCTGGGCCGAGGCCCGAATGAGCCCCAAGCCCTATCTTCCCGGCTCATGGGGCCCCTCCGGTGCCTTTGGCCTCACCGAGCGGTCCGGCCGCGAATGGGTGGATTGATCCCATGACCTCATCGACCATCCCTCTTCACCCCGTCTTGGCCGAAGTTACGGCTCGGATCACCGAAGCCAGCCGAGAGAGCCGCGCGGCCTACGAGGCCCAGATGAACGAGGCTGCGGCTTCAGGCACGGCGCGCGGACGACTGAGCTGTGGAAATCAGGCCCACGGTTTTGCAGCCGCCGACGAGGGCTGGGAAAAGCTGACCCTTAAGCTGGCCGAGCGGCCCAATATTGGCATTGTCACCGCCTATAACGACATGCTCTCGGCCCATCAGCCCTATGAGACCTATCCCGACCAGATCAAGGCCGCAGCCCGCGAGGTCGTGGCAACGGCTCAGGTGGCGGGCGGCGTTCCAGCCATGTGCGACGGCGTCACCCAAGGCCGGGGCGGCATGGAACTGTCGCTGATCAGCCGTGATGTCGTGGCCATGTCGGCAGCCATTGGCCTGTCGCACGATGTCTTTGACGCCGCCCTCTATCTGGGTATCTGCGACAAGATCGTGCCGGGCCTCTTTATCGCTGCGGCCCGGTTTGGACATCTGGGCAGTCTGTTTGTGCCCTCTGGACCTATGGCGTCAGGCCTGCCCAATCCGGACAAGGCCAAGGTGCGTCAGCGCTATGCCCTCGGCGAGGCCAGCCGAGTGGAACTGTTGGAGGCCGAGGCCGCCTCCTATCACTCACCCGGCACCTGCACCTTTTACGGCACCGCCAATTCCAACCAGATGTTGATGGAGGCCATGGGTCTGCATCTGCCCGGAGCGGCCTTTGTCGCTCCTAACAGCCCGTTGCGCACCGCCTTAACCCGTGCCGCGACCCAAAGGGCGGTGGCGATCAGCGCCTTGGGTGAGGACTATACGCCCTTCCACGCGGTGGTGACGGTCAAGTCGATCGTCAATGCCACGGTGGCGCTGCTGGCGACGGGGGGCTCGACCAACCATACCCTGCATCTGGTGGCCATGGCGGCGGCGGCGGGCATTCATCTGACCTGGCAAGACATTGCCGAGCTGTCTGGTGTCACCCCGCTTCTGGCGCGGATCTATCCGAACGGTGTCGCCGACATCAACCATTTCCAAGCGGCGGGCGGCTGCGGGTTCCTGTTTCGAGAACTGATCGAGGCGGGCCTGCTGCATGAGGGTGTCCAGACCGTCAACGGCTTTGGCCTGCGCCGACAGACGGAGGAGCCTTGGCTCGACGGGGGCGTACTGCGCTGGCGGCCAGCCGCGCGCGAAAGCCTCGACCTGTCGGTCCTTCGCCCGGCCTCGGATCCTTTTTCACCCCATGGCGGCATGGCCCTTCTATCCGGCAATCTGGGCCGCGCCGTGCTCAAGACCTCGGCCCTCAAGCCGCAGGATCACCGGGTTCGTGCCCCCGCCAAGGTCTTTGCCAGCCAAGAGGCGCTACAGATCGCTTTTGAGGCCGGTGACCTGACAGGTGATTTCGTCGCTGTGGTGGTCGGACAGGGGCCCCGCGCCAATGGCATGCCCGAACTGCACAATCTGACTCCTGTTCTGGGAGCCTTGCTCGACCGAGGCCAAAGGGTGGGTTTGATCACGGATGGCCGCATGTCCGGTGCCTCGGGCAAGGTTGCGGCCGCGATCCACCTGACGCCTGAGGCGCTCGATGGCGGCGTCATTGGCAAGATCATTGACGGTGACATGGTCCTGTTAGATGCAGAGCAGGGCCTTTTGCAGGTCGAGGTGGCCGCCGATGTGCTGGCGGCTCGCCCAACCTTTGTTCCCGATGCCCGCTCGGTTCACGGGCTTGGGCGTGAACTGTTTGCAGGCTTTAGAGCCGCTGCCTTGCCCGCAGATCGCGGCGGCGGCTTCTTTAGCCCGGTTTAGGATGTCGAGATGACGCTTGGGACCTCACAGATCGGACTGGTCGCGGATATTGGTGGAACCAATGCCCGTTTTGCCCTCGCTCACAGAGCGTCAGACGGCACCCTCAGCCTCGACCATCGGCAGGACTTGGCAGCGCAGGATTTTCCAACCCTGGCCCTGTGTCTCCAGGCCTATCTGGATGGGCTAGATCCGGGTCTTCGCCCGCCCCAAGCGGCCTTTGGTGTGGCCAGTCCCATCACTGGCGATCACGTCAAGCTGACCAATCGCGACTGGTCTTTCAGCATCGAGGGTTTGAAACAGACCTTTGGCCTAGACCGGCTCGAGGTGGTCAACGACTTCACGGCCATTGGCCATTCGATCGGTGCCCTGACGGCCAAGGATGTGGAATCGCTTCCCGGTCCGGCTTGGCCAGAGCGACTGACGGGTGTTGTCTCGATTATTGGCCCCGGCACTGGCCTTGGCGTCGGAGGCCGGATGCTGACCGAGGACGGGGCAGAGGTGATCTTGGCCAGTGAAGGCGGGCATGTCAGCTTTGCCCCCATCGATGGCTTGGAGATCGAAATATTGCGGCTCCTGCTCGGCAAGTTCCCGCGCATCTCCAATGAGCGGATCCTATCAGGGCCGGGACTTGGCCATCTCTATGAGGCCCTGTCGGAAATTAGAGGGGCGGCGAAGACCTCGCCCGGGGCTCCGGCGATCCTAGAAGCGGCCCTGTTGGGCAGCGACCCCTTGGCCATCGAGGCGGTCGAACGGTTCTGTCTGATCTTGGGCTCGGTGCTGAGCGATGTGGCCCTCATCCATGGAGCGTCAGCCGTCGCCATTGCGGGTGGTATGGCGCCGCGTATGACCCCTTTCCTAAATACAGCGGCAGTTCGCTCACGCTTTGAGGCCAAGGGTCGGTCACAGCACCTGCTGACGACCCTGCCAATCGCCCTGATCCGCCATCCGCAGCCGGGCCTTTTGGGCGCGGCCAATCTGTTATTTCCCGCCCAAGCCCAAGGAAAGTCGTCCCTATGACCGTGGATATACAGGCCCTGTTCCGCAAGGCGCGGATCATGCCGGTGGTGACGATTGAGAGAGTGGATCAGGCCGTACCTCTGGCCCATGCCCTGCTTGAAGGGGGCCTTACCGCTATTGAGGTGACCTTGCGCACCCCTGCCGGTTTGCCTGGGATCGAAGCCATCGCCCGCCACGTGCCTCAGATGGCGGTGGGGGCTGGGACGGTTCTGTCGCCTGCGGACCTGCGTGCGGTGGCCGAGGCGGGTGCCAGCTTTGCCCTATCGCCGGGATCGACGCCCGACCTGTTGGCTGCTGCCAAGACCTCGCCTATTCCCTTTGTGCCCGGCGTGGCCACGGCGTCCGAAGTGATGGCCGTGTTGGCCGCCGGTCTGACGACGATGAAACTGTTCCCCGCCTCGATCGTTGGCGGCGTGCCCATGCTTCGGGCGCTGGCGGGGCCATTGGGAGAGGCCATGTTCTGTCCCACGGGCGGGGTGAGTTTGGACAATGCTGGAGCCTATCTGGCCGAGCCCAATGTGCTCTGTGTGGGCGGCACTTGGATTGCGCCGCTGGACCTAATCCGTGCGGGAAATTGGGGCGAGATTACCGCCCGCGCTGCCGCCGCTGTTATTGCCTTTCCAGGGTGAGTGCCATGAATGCGATCTTCACCGATGACTATGCCGAACTGGTGGACCTGCTGATTGAGGCCCGCCTTGCTGCGGGCCTGACCCAACGCGCTCTGGCCCGCCGGATTGGCAAGGTCCAGTCCCATATCTGCGCGATTGAACAGCGCCAGCGGCGCGTGGAGCTGCTCGAGTTCTACATCATCGCCCGGGCCCTTGACCTTGATCCGGTCGCCCTGTTCGGACGGGCGGCTGCGCGCTTTGACGGTCTGAGAGCCTCGTCCTATGCCCCGCTGAACGCGCCCCAATCTGAGCGTCTTTCAGCGTAAGAGCCCATGGCCTGCGCCTGTAAAATCTGAAACAGTAGTCCCCTAAGCCCGCCGCTCAAGACGGGCACCCAAGGAGGATGCTCATGGCCCGCGTACCCTATTTTGATCGCTCAAAGCTTGAGGGCCGGGCCAAGGCGGCGATGGAAAAGCTGCCGCCGCTCAACCTGTTTGCCATGCTGGCCCATAGTGGCGATCTGGTCGACGGCGTGACCAAGCTCGGCAATCAGCTCTTGTCTCACACCGCGCTGGATCCGTGGCTGCGCGAGATCGTGATCCTGCGGGTCGGGGTCATTACCGGATCGACCTACGAGGTCTATCAGCATCGCCGTATCGCACAGGCCTACAAGATTGCAGATGCGCGGATAGACGCGGTCATTGCTGGCGACATGGCCGCCCTGACGCCGCTCGAGCAGGCGGTCTGCGCCATGGTCGAGACGGTGCTGGCGCTTGGCCGACCGAGCGATGAACAGTTCCATCAGATGATAGACCTGATCGGGCTTCGGCCCCTGCAGGAGCTGGTCCTCACCTGCGGCTACTATTTCATGATCTCGCGCTTCCTCGTCACCTTTGACGTCGACATTGAAAGCCAAGAACAGATGGGTGGGGATCGGCCACCTTTGATCTTGCCGGGCATGGACAAGGCCCTTTAGGCCATTAAGACGGGACGGGCCGAAGGCGGCGCGTCTCACTTGAACACTAATCGGCGCACCCTGAACCATCGAATGGACCTTAAGATGATGTTGCGAAAGACCCTGATGAGCATGGTGGCCATGGCCGCCCTCACCGCTGTTCCGGCCCATGCGGGTGATCCGGCCTCTGCGGCCACCAAGGCGGCGCAGAGCGCGCTGGCCAAGACCTTGCCCTTTGCCGACCGTCAGGATTTTGATTTTGCCTCACGCGGCTATATCGGCACGCGCACCGACCCGATCATTAAGCGCGCCGATGGGGCGGTGGTTTGGGACCTGAACGCCTACAGTTTCGTCAAGGGTGATGCGCCCGATACGGTTAATCCGAGCCTTTGGCGTCATGATCAGGTGCTGGCCAAGTCGGGTCTGTTCCAAGTGTCCGACACGATCTGGCAGGTCCGTGGCTTCGACATTTCCAATGTCACCTTCATCAAGGGCAAGACCGGCTGGATCGTCATCGATCCTCTGACCAGCGCCGAGGTGGCCAAGGCGGCGCTCGAACTGGTCAATGAAAAGCTAGGCACCCGACCCATCGTGGCCATGATCTATACCCACAGCCACGGCGACCATTTCGGCGGCGTCAAGGGCATGATCGACCAGAAGGATGTCGATGAGGGCAAGGTGCAGGTCATCGCCCCGCAAGGCTTTATGGAACAGGCGGTTTCGGAAAATATCATTGCCGGGACGGCCATGAACCGGCGCGCCACATATCAGTTCGGCCATTTCCTCTCCCCCGGACCGCAGGGGCAGATGGGTAGCGGCATTGGTATGGCCGTATCCAAGGGGACCATCACCCTGATTGCCCCGACCGTCCTGATCAACCACACGGGCCAAGAGATGGTCATTGATGGGGTCAAGGTGCAGTTCCAGATCACACCGGGCACCGAAGCGCCGTCAGAAATGAATTTCTTCCTGCCCGACCTGCATATTCTGTGCATGGCGGAAAATGCCAACGTGTCGATGCACAATGTCCTGACCCCACGCGGCGCTCTGGTGCGCGATGCTAAGGCCTGGGCCGAATATCTGACCGAGTCTGTGCGGCTCTATGGGGCCAATACGGACATTATGTTCACCAGCCACGGCTGGCCGCGCTTTGGTAAGGCCGAGGTCAACAGCTTCTTGGAAAATCACCGCGACGCCTACAAGTTCCTTCATGACCAGTCGGTGCGGCTGATGAACCAAGGCCTGACCGGCGAAGAGATCGCCGCCAAGGTTGTTCTGCCCAAGGCCCTGAACGATAGCTGGTACAATAAGGGCTATTACGGGACCATGAGGTTCAACAGCCGCGCTGTCTATCAGCGCTATATGGGCTGGTACGATGCCAACCCGGTCCATCTCGCCGATCTGCCGCCTGCCGAAGAGGGCAAGCGCTATGTCGCGGCCATGGGTGGAGCAGACAAGGTGATGGCCCTTGCAAAGCTCTCGATCGACAAGGGTGACTATAGCTGGGCTGCAACCCTGCTCAACAATGTGGTCATGGCCGATAGCGCCAATGTCGCCGCGCGCGAGATGCTGGCCAGCGCCTATGATCAGTTGGGCTATCAGCAGGAAAGCTCACTCGGTCGGAACATCTATCTGATGGGGGCGACCGAGCTGCGTAAGGGCGTTCAAAAGGCCGCCAGCCTGCCCATGTCCAGCGACATGGTCGCCAACCTGCCCACCGCCATGCTGTTTGATCTCTTGTCCGTGCGGCTCGATGCGGCCAAGGCGGAAGGCGTCAATCTCAAGCTGGCCATGGTCTTCCCGGACCGCAATGAGAGCGTCTATATCCGCGTGCGCAATGGCGTCCTCGTGGCGGAGGCGGGCGCGGCACCGGGACCGGTCGATGCGACCTTGACCGTCCCTCGGCCCCTGTTCTTGCAGAGCATCCTGATGGGCACGTCGCTGGCCTCGGCGGTGATGACCGGCAAGGCCAAGATCGACGGTGATATGCGGGCCTTCGCCAAGCTGACCGAGCTGTTCGACAAGGGCGGCGGCGATTTCCCCATCGTCACGCGGCCCTGAATATATCTAATTCCATAGACAGGGGCTGGCCAAAGGCACAAGGCTTTCGGCTGGTCCCTATTGGAAGGCACATTCTTGCGAATTCCTAAGCCACTTGAACCATCGACGCCCCGCAAAGCCTCATTGCTGAGCAATCTCGGTCCGGGCCTCATCACGGGCGCGGCCGATGTTGATCCGGGCGGTATCTCGACCCATTCGCAGGCCGGGGCCGTTTTCGGGCTCAATATGCTCTGGACCATTGTTGCGACCTTTCCCTTGATGGCGGCGATCCAATCGGTCAGCGCGCGGATCGGCCGTGTCACTGGGCAAGGTTTGGCCAGCAACATCAAACAGACCTTTCCGCCCGTGGTTTTGAATGTTCTGGTGGGATTGCTGTTCCTCACCAACACCTTAAACATCGCTGCTGACATTGCCGCCATGGGGCAGGCTTCGGCTCTCGTCCTTGGCTTTGGCGAGCATGGCTTTGCCCTGATGTTTGGGGTCCTGTCTCTGTTCTTGCAGGTCTTGATGCCCTATCACCGCTATGTGCGGGTGCTAAAATGGCTGACCCTGTCGCTCTTTTCCTATGTCGCGGTGGTAATGACCGTGCAGGTGCCTTGGCTCGAGGTCGCCGCCCGTACGGTCTGGCCGCACCTACAGTGGAACCGCGACACCCTGACCATGGTGGTGGCGGTGTTCGGCACCACCATCAGCCCCTACATGTTCTTTTGGCAAAGTTCGCAGGAGGTCGAGGATCTTGACGCGGCGCCGCTCGATCATGATCTGCGCACCCATCCCGAAGAGGCCCCGGCCCAGCTTCGCCGGATTGGTCTGGACACCTATGTCGGCATGGCCTTTTCCAACCTGATCAGCATGGCGATCATCTTGGCTGCAGCCGTAGCCCTGCATGATCAGGGTATCGACAAGATCGAGACGGCGGCTCAAGCGGCCATGGCCCTGCGCCCCATTGCGGGGGAGGGCGCCTTTTTGCTGTTCAGTCTGGGCATTATCGGGACCGGCCTCTTGGCCGTACCGGTGCTGGCCGGATCAGCCGCCTATGCCATTGCTGAGACGCGCGGCTGGCCTGAGGGGCTGGAGCG
>CANCJE010000122.1 GCA_947378235.1 Caulobacteraceae bacterium
TCGACCATCTTGGCCATGGTATAGTGCCACAGGTCCTGCTGGACCGACACGCGCGGCGAGCCATCGGCCTTGGGGTCTTCGATCACGCGGTAATAGGGATGACCGCCGCCGACGCGGGTGGTCTTCATGCCGCGCGAAGCGGCCAGATCGGCGGGGCCGAGGCTGATGCCCTGCATACGCGGACTGGCCGCGCAGATGGCCTCAATATTGTTGACGCCCTCAGCGGTCTCCAAAATGGCGTGCAGTTGGATGGGCTTGGTCACCCCGTGACGGGCTTCGAGCTGAGCCAGATATTGATCCATGAAATGGATGTCCCAAGGCCCCTCGACCTTAGGCACCATCATCACATCGAGACGATTGCCGACGCCCGCGACGATCTCGCTGACATCATCCATCAGCCATGGCGAGTTCAAACAGTTGATACGGGTCCAGAGACCAACGCCCATGGCCGCAAAATCGGTCGCATTGGCCATCTCGATAAAGCCGCGCCGCGCCAAGGTCTTGGCATCGGCGGGAATCGCATCCTCCAGATTGCCGAGAATCACATCCACCGTCGCGGCGATCTGCGGCACCTTGGCCCGGACCTTTTCGAGGTGCGGCGGCACGAAATGGATCATCCGCTCGACCCGAGGCGGAATCTCACGCAGGGGCGCAGGCGCACCGATGGCCAAGGGCTTGAAATAGTTACGCGGCGTTTTCATGATCAGGCCCTTCCAGACAATTAGACGCTCGTTTTGGCGCCCCTATGCCAAAGGGTCAAGATGTCCGGACATTTAACGGCGGGGCCCAAAACAAAAAGGGCCGGTCCAGCGGACCAGCCCTTTTCGAAATATAGAGGCCTTAAAAGGCTTAAGCGGCGGCTTGCGCGGCGATCTTGGCCTTGAGCTGGCGCTTGATGCGCACGGCGCGCAGCGACAGGTCGGCGTCAGGCGCCTTGACCAAGAACACGTCCAGGCCACCACGGAAATCCAAGGTCCGCAGGGCGGCGTTGGTAATACGCAGACGGAAAGACTGGCCCAGCACTTCGGACTGAAGCGTAACGGCCTTCAGCGCGGGAAGGAACCGGCGCTTGGTCTTGATGTTAGAGTGGCTCACATTGTTGCCGACCATGGGGCCAACACCGGTGAGTTCGCAGCGGCGCGACATCGCTCAAACCTTCAAAAAAGAAACAGGGACCCGCGAAAGGGCTTCCGCGAGAGAGGGGGCGATATAGGCCACCCACGCCGTACACGTCAAGGCCAAGGATGAGTTTCACGTTCATTGTCTGGATTGGTCATTAATCGGCCCCGTTTTGCGACGAGGAGATAGATCTCTTATGGCCCCTTCAACCCCGCGACCGTCTTAGCCTATAAGGGGTCGAAACCGTTTCTTTCGGAGACCCTTCATGACCGGCCGCAGCCGCTCTATCACCTCGGGCTCTGCCGCCCTTGCCATCGCGCTAGCGTCGCTCGCCCTGCCCGCCTTTGCACAAGGCCCGGCACCAGCAGTCTCCGAAGCCAAACCGATGAGGTTGGACCTCAGCTATGATGGCCGTCTCTATATCAAGGTTCTCGACATTCAGTTCAATCAGACGGCTAGCCCCGAGACCTTCACATCAAAGGTGAGGCTGGTGACCTATGGCCTCCTGCGGGCGTTCCGCAAACTCGATATGCGAGCGTTTGCTCAAGGCCGAGTCATGGATGGCGAACCTCAACCGGGCTCAATCACTCACCAAAATATCGACGGAAAGCGTAATCGCAAGGTCACCGCCACTTGGACTGGATCAGACGTCCTCACGGCGTCAACTCCGACCTTTGATAATATGGGCGATCCGCCCGCGAACCGAACCCAGCGCGTCGCGGCGGCAGATCCTTTGACCAACTTCATGCGCATGACCTTGGCGAGCAGCCACGAAGGCCCCTGTCAGGGCAAGGCGCGATTCTATGACGGCAAGCAACTTTATGAATTGGATTTTGCGAGCCCCAGGCCCTACCGCCTCGATAGCCGCGAAAAACGGTTCGGGCTGGTCAACCCCCTGCGCTGCTCCGTGCGATATGTCGAGGTGGCCGGCTTCAAGAAAAAGCCCGTCGAGGACAAGAACGGCGGGCTGAAGCGTCCCATTACCACCGACTGGGCACAGGTCGGTATTGGCGGACCTTGGGTGCTGTCCTCCCTGTCCGCAGAGACGCCCCTGGGCGATGCCGTGATCGAGTTGGCGCGCATGAACATAGAGGGCACCCGCCCTTAACCGTTCCGGGCCATTTAGAACGAGGTTGTGGTTAACGCGCGTTATGATACTATATCTAGTATAGAACAAACACCGAATCGGCGGATGTCGCTGATTCGGTCATGATTCGTTTCCCTGTCGTTCAGGCGAAGTGTGAATTTCCGTTAAGCCCTCCCCATTCCTATTGATCCTTCTGATGGCCCCTTGCCGTGGGCCCGAGTCCACTCCACCTTGAGGTCATGAGTGATCGCCCCTCAGGAGCAGCGCCCGCACGGCTCGTCGCCGTCCTAGGGCCAACCAATACCGGCAAGACCCATCTGGCGGTCGAGCGGATGCTGGGCCATGCCTCGGGCATGATCGGTCTGCCGCTGCGTCTGCTGGCCCGCGAGATCTATGAGCGGATCGTCAAGGCGCGGGGCGCGCGCTGCGTGGCCCTGATCACCGGCGAGGAAAAGATTATCCCGCCGCGACCGTCCTATTATGTCTGCACGGTCGAGGCCATGCCGCTGAACCGTGAGGTCGAGTTCTTGGCGGTGGACGAGATTCAGCTCTGCGCCGATCCCGCGCGCGGCCACGTCTTCACCCAGCGCCTGCTCCATGCGCGCGGCAGTTGCGAGACCATGTTCCTAGGCGCAGGCACCCTTGCCCCCCTGATCCGGCGCCTCCTGCCCGACGCGGAGTTCATCACCCGCGAGCGATTTTCGAAACTGACCTATGACGGCCCCAAAAAGCTCAGCCGCCTGCCCCGGCGCAGTGCCGTCGTCGCCTTCTCCACCGATGCGGTCTACGCCATTGCCGAGTTGATCCGTCGCCAGCGGGGCGGTGCGGCAGTGGTCATGGGCTCGCTCAGCCCCCGGACCCGCAATGCCCAGGTGGCGCTCTATCAGTCCGGCGAAGTGGATTTTCTGGTCGCCACCGACGCCATAGGCATGGGCCTGAACATGGATGTTGACCATGTCGCCTTTGCCGGTCTGCGCAAGTTTGATGGCAAGCGCACCCGTTGGCTCTATCCGCAAGAGATCGGTCAGATCGCAGGCCGGGCGGGACGCTTCCGTTCGGACGGCACCTTTGGCGTGACCGGCGAATGCCCGGAGATGGACGAGGATCAGGTCTCGGCCGTCGAAAACCACGCCTTTGAGTCCATCACTGGGGCCGAATGGCGCAATTCACGGCTAGAGTTCCAGTCCCTGCCTACCCTGATCCGCAGCCTGGCCGAGCCGCCGTCCCGCGATGGTCTAAAGCTTGCTGAAGAAAGTCTCGACGAGACCGCCCTTCGACGCATGGCGCTCGACGAGGACGTCGCGCGGCGCTGCCGGGACAAGTCCAACCTTATGCGGCTTTGGGATGTCTGTCAGACGCCGGATTTCCGCAAGACCACGCTGGATGATCACCTGCGCATGGTCCGCGACCTATTCATGCCCCTGACCCAAGGCTCGCGCCGCGCCCCGACCGACTGGATCGCCGAGCAGTTCCGGGCGCTTGACCGGCTCGACGGGGACATCGACGCCCTTTCCGGCCGACTGTCGAGTGTGCGCACCCTGGCCTATATCGCTAATCGCCCTGACTGGCTGGCTGATCCGGCCCATTGGCAAGGCCAGACCAAGACCCTGGAAGAGCGGTTGTCGGACACGCTGCATGAACGGCTCATGCAGCGCTTCATTGACCGGCGCACCAGCGCCCTGATGCACGGCCTTCGCCAGCGCGAGGACCTGCTCGCAGGCCTTGGCACCGATGGCACGGTCACCGTGGAGGGGCATTTTGTCGGCCAGCTCAGCGGTCTGCAATTTGTCCCGGCTCAGGGCGAGAGTGAACTGGAAGACAAGGCCCTGCGCGCGGCGGCCCAGCGCGCGGTCGGGCCTGAAATTGCCCGCCGCCTTGGCACCATCGCCGCCGAACCGGACGAGGCCTTTGCCCTTATGCCCGATGGCGCGGTGCTGTGGCACGGAGAGGCCGCAGGTCGGCTAGAGGTGTCGCGCCTCTTTGCCCCGCGCGTGCGGCTCTTTGGTGAGCTTGGTCCCGCCCCTGCGCGAGAGCGGGCCACGCGGCGGCTGGAGGCCTTTTTGGCAGCGGAGGCGGGGCGCCGACTTGGCCCGTTGCGTGACCTCGAATCCGCGATCCAGAGCGGTAAGATCAAGGGGCTTGCCAGAGGCATTGCCTATCAGTTGGCGGAAACGGGCGGCATCCTCGACCGGTCCCTCGTCGAGACCGAGGTGCGTGCCCTCAGCCCCGTCGAACGGCGCCATCTGCGCGCCATCGGGGTTCGGTTCGGGGCGTTTAGCCTTTTCCTACCGGCCCTGTTGACGCCCGAGGCCTTGAGCTTCACCCGCGCCTTTGCATCGGTTGAACATCCAGACTGGCCCGCCGCTTTCCAGTCCATCGGCCCCCTGCCTTCAGCCGTCCCCTCGGCGCGGACACTTGCCGCCTATGGCTTGCGGGCGGTCGGCGCCTTCACTGTGCCGGTCCTGATGTTGGAACAGTTGGACAGCCATCTTCGTACTCTACCCGCTGTCAATGGGGCCATGCCTCTGACGTCCGAGGCGATTGAGGCGCTGGGCTGGACACCGTCTCAGGCCGAGTGGGTCCTGCGCGGTCTGAACTTCGCCCCCGTCGGAAAGCCGGTGCCGGGCGAGCCTCGCCTGTGGCGCAGACGCCGGGCCGACCGGGCGGAAAGGGCCAAAGCCCCTGAACTGACCGCCAAGGCTCAGGCCGCCATGGATCGGGCCGTCGCCTCATCCCCCTTCGCCGCCCTAGCCGCCCTCAAGACCCCGCCTTCTCCTCCTCAAATGACCAAGCCCGCCCGCCGCCGCCGCCGACCGGTGCGAAAGATCGCCATTGGCCAGAAGGGACAGGCTGAATGAGCGAAGAGACTTGCCGTATTGATGTCTGGCTCTGGCGTGCCCGGTTCTTGAAGACCCGCGCCCTCGCCGCCAAGTTCGTGGAAGACGGGCGCGTGCGCCTCGAACGTCCCGGCCTTGGTCCGCCAACTCGCCTCGACAAGCCCTCACGCACCATCAGACCCGGCGATCAACTGACCTTTGCCATCGCCGCCCGCGTCTTTGCCATCCGCATCGAAGCCCTCGGCGAACGCCGTGGCCCCGCCCCAGAAGCCCAAGGGCTCTATAGCGATCTTCCGACCTAAGCGGCTTCAAAGGGGATGATGCGGTCCAATATATCGCCCATGCGCCGCCTTTGCTGCATCAGATCGAACGCGGTTTGCAGTCGCAACCAATAGCCATCGCTCAGCCCCCAATAGCGGCAAAGGCGAAGGTCTGTGTCCGCCGTCACCACCCGCTTGCCCAAGATGATCTCATTGATCCGGCGCGGCGGCACGCCAAGGGATCGCGCCAAGGCCGACTGGCTCATATTGAGGGGCAAAAGGAACTCGTGCCACAATATGTCACCGGGGCTGGGATTGGGCAGAGGCTCTTGCAACTCAGTGATAGTCACAGATTTCGATCTCTTCTGCCCCGCCGTCTGACCAGCGAAAGCAGATGCGCCATTGCTGATTGATGCGGATGGAATATTGCCCATTTCGATCCCCTGACAGGGCCTTCAACTGATTGCCCGGTGGAACTTTCAAGTCTTCCAACAGATTAGCTGCATCGATCAAACGCAGCTTTCTCAAGGCCGCCACCTGGATGTCCGTCGGCAGATGGGACGATCTCAACCCCGCCCATATCCGCCTCGTCTGAGAGCCTTTGATCGACCTGATCACACCTTACTCCATAACGCATAACGTTATAAGGATCAATAGCTGCACCACTGAGCCACCATCCAACCCTGACCTAAAGTCATCTAAAATTGAATATAAATTTGGGGTAGATTTTCCACCCCAACCGCCCCGCAAACCCCAACCCTCAGAATTCCTGATAGGGCTGCGAATGGATCGGCTGTTGACAGAAACGCCGATCCCCTGAGATAGACCGCGACCACCGTTTCGTGGCCGACCAGATATCTTGGGCTTGATATGACCTACATCGTTATGGATGCCTGCATTAAGTGCAAGTTCATGGACTGCGTGGAAGTCTGTCCCGTGGACTGCTTCTATGAGGGCGAAAACTTTCTGGCGATCAATCCAGATGAGTGCATCGACTGCGGCGTCTGCGAACCCGAATGCCCGGTGGATGCGATCAAGCCCGACACCGAAGACGATGCCGACGGCAAGTGGCTGAAGATCAATTCCGATTTTGCCAAGGTCTGGCCGAACATTACCGTCAAGGGTGAGCCGCCAGCCGATCGTGAAGCGTTCGAGCGCGAGACCGGCAAGTTCGAAAAATACTTCAGCGAAAAGCCCGGCAAGGGCTCCTAAGCCTCGACGCCTCCATCGCGAGCCCAACGGCGTAGCGTCGGGCTGCCAATAGGCAACCCTTTCTTTATGACGATTTTTGTGATATCTCCTGGGTCGATGTCGCGATGGGTTCCTTCACAGCGCGCGTCTTGTCGACAACTGCGGTCCACTACTGACGCGCCCCCCGATCTAAGGCGAAGGGTGTCCTAGACTAAGTTTGCAACATGACACGGCTGATGACGTCCGTAACGCAACGGGCCGGTTCTCTAATGTCTGTTGTTGAGTAAAAGGCTGAGGTCTTTCATTCGTGTCGGATGAAGGAACGGATTTTCGAGAGGGTTTTCTATGAACGCCAATGTCCACGATTTCTCGGTTGATGATCACGTTGTTTACCCTGCACACGGTGTAGGACAGGTGGTCGGCGTAGAAACTCAAGAGGTCGCCGGTATGGCGTTCGAGGTCTACATCATCACCTTCGACCACGAAAAAATGACGCTGCGTGTCCCGACAAAGAAGGCCAAGACGGCGGGTCTGCGTCCGTTGGCGGCTGGCGATGTCGTGTCGCAAGCCCTGACCACCCTCAAGGGCCGCGCGCGGGTGAAGCGCACCATGTGGAGCCGCCGGGCCCAGGAATATGAAGCCAAGATCAATTCCGGCGACCTGATCTCCATCGCCGAAGTGGTGCGCGATCTGCACCGCGCCGAAAACCAGCCAGAACAGTCCTATTCTGAGCGCCAACTCTATGAATCAGCCCTCGATCGTATGGCGCGTGAAGTGGCCGCTATCGAGCGCATCGACCGCGACGCTGCTGTCGGCATCCTGACCAAGTCCTTGCAAAAGGCCGCCTAGGCCCTTTCGCTGATCTCGTCCTGAGCAGGCTAGACGGCCGCTCAGGACAAAAATCAAAAATCTTTAGCGCCTCAGTGAACCGCCAAGCTCGCAGATGCGTAAACCCTTTGTCCGGACCTTTGAGTTCGGTTCAGAGGGCAAAGCCATGGCGCTAGTTGAAACGTCCGAATCCTTACGCGCAGACCGGCGGTTCGTGAAAACCGCGATGTCGGCTCCGATGCTCGAGGCGTCTCACGAGCACGACCTCGCCCGTCGCTGGCGCGACGACCAAGATGACAAGGCCCTGCACGAGTTGATCACCGCCTATATGCGCTTGGTCGTGTCTATGGCGGGGCGCTTTCGCAACTATGGTCTGCCGATGAGTGATCTGGTGCAGGAGGGCAATGTCGGCCTGATGCAGGCTGCCGCACGGTTCGAGCCGGAGCGTGAAGTGCGGTTCTCGACCTATGCCTCCTGGTGGATCCGCTCGTCGATCCAAGACTATATCCTGCGCAACTGGTCGATTGTCCGCACCGGCACCACGGCGGCCCAAAAGTCCCTGTTCTTCAACCTGCGCCGCCTGCGCGCCGTGCTGAACGATGTGGGTGGCCAAGGTCTATCCCCCGAAAGCCGCGCCTTCATCGCCAAGGAATTGGCGGTCGATGAGCGTGAAGTCGACGCCATGGCATCGCGCCTATCGACCGGTGACCGGTCCCTCAACGCCCCTCTGGTCGAGGCTGGCGAAGGCGAATGGCAAGATTTCTTGAAGGACGAGGCTGACCTACCCGAAACGGTCGTGATGAACAGCCGAGATGATGCGACGCGTTCAACCTTGTTGCAGGACGCTCTCAATACCCTGACGCCCCGCGAAATGAACATCGTGCGTCAACGTCGGTTGATCGAGGAGCCTGAAACCTTGGAGACCCTCGGAAAGACGCTTGGCATCTCCAAGGAACGGGTGCGCCAGATCGAGCACCACGCCATGAAAAAGTTGAAAATCGCCCTAGAACAAAA
>CANCJE010000123.1 GCA_947378235.1 Caulobacteraceae bacterium
ATGCACTATGTCGATGAGGGTCCGCGAGACGGACCGGTCGCTTTGTTGATGCATGGCATGCCGACCTGGAGCTTTTTGAACCGCAAGATCATCGCCGCCCTTGTGGCCAAGGGCTATCGCTGCATCTCGGCCGACCATATTGGCTTTGGACGCTCTGATAAGGTCACGGACGAGGGCTGGTACTCGATCACCCGCCATACCGATGCCCACCGCGCCCTGATCAACCATCTGGACCTTCAGGGCATCACCCTCTTTTGCCAAGACTGGGGCGGGCCGATCAGCTTGGCGCAGGTCGCAGAGCAGCCGCAGCGCTTCTCGCGCCTTGTCATCATGAACACCTGGCTTCACCACGCAGCCTTCGATTACAGCCCCGCCGTTCGCCAATGGAATGCCGGATGGCAGGCTGGCGGCCTGTTTGAAACCAACGTACCCGAGCCACTTTCACTGGGCTGGTTCATTATGGTGTCCTTTGGCCACATGACCGCGCGCGATCTTTATGGGATCGTTCAAAAGGGCGAGCACCCGACCCTTTCGGCCGAGGCAGACGGCGTGCGCCGGGGCTATGATGCGCCTCATGCCGAGTTGGGGAGGGCCGGACATGCAGGTGCCCGCCGCTTCCCCTTGAGCATCCCCATCGACAGCCCAGGCACCGATAATGCCAAGGCGCAGGCTCTGCATTTCGAGGCGATCTTACAATGGAAGGGGCCGGTTCACTTTATCTGGGGCGGCGGTGATGACGTCTTCCCGGAAAGCTGGGGCCGCGACTGGGCCGCGCGCTATCCGCAAGCCACCTTCGACCTCCTGCCCGGCGCGGGTCACTTCCCACAGGAAACCCGTGGCGAAGAGATTGCTGCGATATTCTTGAAGCATGTGGGAGCGTAAAGGGCTACCGCGTCATTGCGAGCATAGCGAAGCAACCCAGGGGACTGACTGTAGCCTTGGATGATGTTCCCCTGGGTTGCTTCGGCGCTTCACGCCTCGCAATGACGCGGTATTGATCTCTCGCTCTTCCTCACCGCCGCCCCTCCCACCAAAGCCCTACAAAACGCCCCTAAATCCACCCAATTCCCCACCGACTCGCGGCCATCTCCGCAAACACCCCCAATCAGAGAAATTACCTCAACAAATACAACGAACTAAAACCTTTCCAGCCAATCTTGACCAATGGCCGCCTGATCTATAGGTTCCGGCTCGATCAAACCGGGTATCCGCACGGCTTCATGATCGGGGACGCCAGCGCAGCACATGCCGCAGTCGGACGATCTTGACCCTGAAGTGTCGCGCAATGTGCCCAACCAAGAGGCCCTTCGCCGCCTTGACGACCGGATTGGGGCCTTTGAGGCCTCCCGCGCGCGCAAGGCTAAGGACCACAGCGCGGAACAGAGCCATGACGGCTATCGCGTCTTGGCCGATTTGATCGGTGGAATTTTGGGAGGGCTGGGCTTTGGCTGGTTGCTCGACCAACTGTTACATATAAGCCCTTGGGGCCTGATCGGCGGGATGCTGATCGGCACGGGGATTTCGGCTTTCATGGTCGTCCGCACTGCCGGACGCATGGGACATAAAACATCGATCGCTCCTGGGCCGGATAAACCGCTGCTTGGGGATGAGGATGACGACGAAGACTGATCCTGCAGATGCGGGTTCGAATGAGGAGATTGAGGGCTTATGGCCGATCCGATGCACCAGTTCCAGATCCACAAGGTCGTGGATCTGCCGACGGTGAACCTGCCCGGTCTGGGCGTTGTTGACCTCTCGATCACCAATTCGGTGGTCTCGATGGGCATGGCAGCGGGCCTGATCTGCGTGTTCTTTGCTCTGGCCGCGCGTCAAGCGGTGGTTCCAGGGCGGCTCCAGTCCGTCGGCGAGATGCTCTACAGCCTCGTTGACGATCTGGCCGGATCGATCATTGGTCACGAGGGCAAGGTTTTCTTCCCCTTTGTGTTCACCCTGTTCTCCTTCATTTTGGCCATGAATTTCTTGGGCATGTTTCTTGTCTTTACGGCCACATCACAGTTGGCCGTAACGGTGACGCTCGCCATGTTGACCATATTGACCGTCATCGTGGTCGGCTTTGCGCGCAATGGCCTTGGATTTTTCAAGCTGTTCGTCCCCTCGGGCGTGCCTTGGTTTCTGCTGATCCTGATGGTGCCGATTGAGATCATTTCCTTCCTGGTGCGGCCTGTGACCCTGGCCCTGCGTCTGTTCGGGAACATGATCGGAGGGCACGTCGTTCTAAAGATCTTCGCAGGGTTCATCATCTCCCTTGGCCTGCTGGCTACGGGCGGCGGCATCGCGTCACTGGGCTATCTCGGCTCAGCGGTGTCGTTGGGCAGCGTTGTTGCCCTGACCGCGTTGGAGTTCATCGTGGCCTTCCTTCAGGCCTTCGTGTTCGCCGCGCTCACCTGCGTTTACTTGAACGACGTTGTGAACCTGCACAGTCACTAAGCCCTGGCATCGATCACCCGTTTTCTTCGCTTTCTCATCTACCTAACCAACCAAAAGGAAGACTCTTATGGACGCTGCATCCGCAAAATATATCGGCGCTGGTCTGGCCATGCTCGGCATGATCGGGGCTGGTATCGGCCTTGGTAACCTGTTCGGTAGCTATCTGGCCGCCGCCATCCGCAACCCTTCGGCAGCCGCTGGCGAACGCCCGATGTTGTTCCTCGGCATGGCGCTGACCGAAGCCTTGGGCATCTTCGCCCTCGTCATCGCCTTCCTGATCCTCTTCGCCTAAGACCGGACCGTCATGGCCAACGAAACGACACAGACTCACGAGTCGACCGGAGCCGATGGCCATGCCAGCGGCGGCGGTCTGCCGCAATTTCAGTTCGTGTGGTGGCCTGGCCAGGTGGTTTGGCTGCTGCTGATCTTCGTCGTTCTCTATGTCCTACTGTCAAAGCTCTTCCTGCCGCGCGTCGGCGGGACGATCCAGACCCGGGCAGACAAGATCGCGGCGGATGTCGCACAGGCCCGTGATTTGAAGACGCAGGCTGAAGCCGAAAGTGCAACCGCCTTGGCTGAACTGGCTAAGGCCCGCACCCACGCTCAGCGGACCGCTTCTGAAGCCAAGGCTAAGGCCAATGCTGAGGCCGCAACGCGGCAGGCAGCAGAGGAAGCCGTTTTGGCGGAAAAACTGGCTGTCGCCGAAGACCGGATCCGGGTTTCACGCGATGCGGCTCTGGGCAATGTGCGGACCATCGCGTCCGACATTGCCGCAGCGATCACCGACAAGCTGACGGGCGTTGCCGCCACGGCCGATGAGGTCGAGACGGCATTGACCGCGGCAAAGGCCTAAGGGGACCCAACCTATGGAACTTCTGCAAGAAGTTGAATTTTGGGTCGCCGTCGCGCTGGCTCTGTTCTTCGGCCTTCTGATCTATCTGAAGGTTCCAGGCGCAGTGGCCAGCGGTCTCGATGGCTATGCCCAAAAGATCCAGAACGAACTCGACGAGGCCCAGCGCCTGCGTGAAGAGTCTCAAGCCCTGCTGGCCTCGATCCAGCAGCAGCGTGAAGATGCCGAACGTCAGGCCTATGAGATGATTGCGGCCGCCGAGGCGGATGCTGCCCGTTTGGCAGTGGATGCTAAGGTGAAGCTGGACGAAGAGATTGCTCGCCGCCAAGCTCTGGCGGAGCGCAAGATCGCCGCAGCGGAAGCTGCCGCAGCGGCTGAAGTCAAATCTGTTGCGGCCGAACTGGCCGCTCAGATGACCGGCACCATCCTTCAGGGCCGCCTCAAGGGCTTGAAGAATGACCCTCTGATCGACCGTGCGGTCGCCCAGATGGCCGATAAGCTGCAATAGCCAAAATCGATCTGTTTGACGCTAGAAGCCGGGCCGGAGGGAAACCTCTGGCCCGGTTTTCGTTTGGCGATCGAAGGGGGGTTAGGCTGAGCTTTTCGAGCGGCGCAAATAACTGACCCGCAGACGCCGCACAAACCGGTAACGGGCGGGCAGGACCAAACGCTCGGTCCGCAAGACCTGCTGCCAGACAACCGGTATGACCTCAGGCTCACGGCGCATCAGACGGCGCAGCGGAAAAACCCAATTGGGGTGACGCCGTTGAAGCCGGATAAACTCTTTGCGTGCCGGCAAAGAATTGCGCAGCACCACCATCAGGCCGACGACCAAGATTGGCACGCCCAAATGACCGGGCAGGAGCGCGAGCACAGCCCCAACCGCCATGATCAGGCCGCCCAAAATCAACAGGCCAATACGCAGCATCCGGCGCACACCGGCCTGCATTGCATCGGCAGTGTTATGAGCGGGGCGCGGCATGTGGGTGGTGGCGAAGGCCATGTTCAGATGTTTCGATGATGTGAAACCGAACGATCGATTCGTTGGCTCACAGTTGGTTTCTTTAGACCCTTTACGACGACAGTCTCGTGTTGGATCGCAGATCTGCTCTTTTGACGTTCATAATATCGAGCGCCGTGGCCAAACCGCATCAGGCCTTTGATCTACCGCGTATGGACAGCCGTACTCGCCGCGCAAAACGCCATGATCGCGGCAGCACCATACGCTCAAAACGCAGGACCTGCTGCCAAGCCACCGGCATGACTTCTGGCTCTCGGCGCAACAGTCGGCGCAGCGGAAAGACGATGCGAGGGTGACGACGCTGGAGTTTGACAAAGGCCCGCTTGGCCGAAAAGGAACTACGCAACAGGATCATCAGACCCACGACCATCACCGGCACGCCGAACGGTCCGGGCAAGGGTGCCATCAATATGCCGAGACCGACAATCGCACCGCCCAATAGCGCCATACCCCACCGGGCAAGGCGGCTCACGACCTCCGCTCCGACATTTTCGGGGTGGGCGTCTTGGTCCGACTTGATAGCGGGCACGGCAACAGCTTCGGACATCGATCTTCTATACCCACAAGGCGCGACCTCGAACATTTCAAGACCCCCACCTCAGGACTTGGCTGATATGAGACTTACAGTAGCGATTTTAAAGGCCCAATTACGGCGTCGCGATAATAAATATCATGCCCCTACTCGGCTGCGACGCCTGTCATCGCCTCGGGCCGCCAGCGCAGTTTCGGCTTGCGCGCCGCGAGGGTCTCGTCGAGCCTTTTGAGAGGCGCATGGAACGGGGCCCCTTTAAACCGCTCTGTGTCGCCCGCCTTGGCTGCCGCAGCTAAGAGCAGCAGGACATCGCAAAACCGGTCCAGTTCCGCCTTGGATTCGGTCTCCGTCGGCTCGATCAGCATGGCACCATGCACCACCAAGGGGAAATACATGGTCATAGGGTGGAAACCCTCGTCGATCATGGCCTTGGCAAAGTCGAGCGTGGTGATCCCGGTGCCCTCTAGCCAGTGATCATCGAACAGGGCCTCATGCATGCAGGGGCCGTCAAAGGCCGCGCTCATGACGCCGCTAAGACGGGCCTTGATATAGTTGGCATTGAGCACGGCATCCTCGGCCACCTGCTTGAGGCCATCGGCCCCATGGCTGAGCATGTAGGATAGGGCGCGGACATACATGCCCATCTGGCCATGGAAGGCGCAGAGGCGACCAAAGGCCTGAGCGGCCTCACCTTCGCGATATTCTACCAGCTCATAGGCCTCGCCGCGCTTGACCACGAACGGGGTCGGGGCGAAGGGGGCCAGCGCAGCAGACAGGACCACCGGACCCGATCCTGGGCCACCGCCGCCATGGGGCGTTGAGAAGGTCTTGTGCAGATTGATGTGCATGGCGTCGACGCCCAGATCGCCCGGTCTGACCCGCCCGACAATGGCGTTAAAGTTGGCCCCGTCGCAGTAGAAATAGGCCCCTGCGGCATGGACCAGTTCGGCAATCTCGATCACATCGCGCTCGAACAGCCCGCAAGTATTGGGGTTGGTGACCATGATCGCGGCGACATCGGGTCCGAGCTTGGCGGCCAGATCGGCAATATCGACCCGGCCGTCTTCGGTCTGAGCGATCTCCTCCACCGCATAGCCGACAAAGGCCGCTGTGGCGGGGTTGGTGCCGTGGGCCGAGGTGGGCACCAAGACCCGCTTGCGAGCGTCACCGCGTGCCTCGTGGGCGGCTCGAATGGCCAAGAGGCCACAGAGCTCGCCGTGCGCTCCGGCCTTCGGCGACATGGCCACGGCCGACATGCCGGTCAGGGTCATCAGCCAATGGGCCAATTGGTCCATCAGTTCCAAGGCCCCCTGCACCGTCGATTGGGGCTGCAAGGGGTGCACATCGGCAAAGCCGGGCAAGCGCGCCATCTTCTCGTTGAGGCGCGGATTGTGCTTCATGGTGCAGGATCCGAGCGGATAGAGCGCCAGATCGATGGCATGGTTCTTTTGGCTGAGCCGCACATAGTGGCGCATGGCCTCAGGCTCGCTGAGCCCGGGCAGGCCGATAGGCGTAGTGCGGACCATTTCCCCCAGATCAGAGGCGTCCTGTGACGGCTCTGGCAGGTCAACACCGCTGCTATCCCACCCCTCGCGCTCAAAAATCAGGCCCTCATCCTGCAACAGACCCCGTCCGCCGCCGAGCGTGGCGGGGATGGTACCGGGCAAGGTGGCGACGAGGGCGGGCCGGGTGGGACGACCAATAGGATTCATGCTCATCTTAGAACGCCCCTTTCAGCGCTGCGACCAAGGCCGCAATATCGGACGAGGTGGTGGTCTCCGTGGCGCAGACGAGCAGGACATCATCCATCCCCCCCTTCGGCGACAGCCGCGATAGGGGCACACCGGCCAATATGCCCTGCCCCGCCAAGGTCTCGACCAATAAGGCCGCATCGGTCGGCACACGGATGGCGAATTCGTTGAAGAACCGCTCCGTCAAGATCTCGACCCCTGGCACGCCCATCAGCCCATCTCGCAGGTCTCGGGCCTTGGCATGGTTGATCGCCGCCAATTTACGCAATCCGACCTCGCCCAAAAGGCTCATATGGATCGTGAAGGACAGGGCACAGAGGCCTGAATTGGTGCAGATGTTCGAGGTCGCCTTGTCCCGGCGAATATGCTGCTCACGGGTCGACAGGGTCAGGACAAATCCCCGCCGCCCATCGGCATCGACCGTCTCGCCGCACAGACGCCCGGGCATCTGCCGGACATATTTTTCACGCGCTGCGAACAGGCCGACATAGGGACCACCAAAGTTCAAGGCATTGCCGATCGACTGGCCCTCGGCAACGACAATGTCCGCCCCCATCTCACCGGGGCTCTTGAGCAGACCCAAAGACACCACCTCGGTGACTACGACGATCAGCAAGGCCCCCTTGGCCTGAGCCGCCGCCGCAATGGCCGTCACATCCGTGACCGTACCGAACAGGTTGGGGGTCTGGACGACGACGCAGGCGGTACCGGCGTCAATGGCCTCCAAAACGGCGGCCTCACCATCAATGGCCGCATCTAAGCGCTGAACCTCGACGCCCGCCACCTTTGCTAGGGTCTCAACGGTGCGGGCATAGTGCGGGTGAAGCCCTCCCGACAGCACCGCCTTGCCGCGCCGCGTCACCCGCGCAGCCATCATCACCGCCTCCGCCGTCGCTGTGGAGCCGTCATACATGGAGGCATTGGCGACATCCATGCCGGTCAGGGCCGCAACCTGGGTCTGGAACTCGAACAGATATTGCAAGGTGCCTTGGGCGATTTCCGGCTGATAGGGGGTGTAGCTGGTCAAGAACTCCGAGCGCTGGATGATGTGATCGACCGTGGCGGGCACATGGTGGCGATAGGCCCCTGCCCCGCAAAAGAACGGCCCCTGCCCTGCGGCCCGGTTGCGCCCGGCCAAGGCACCGAGGGCCCGCTCGACCTCAAACTCGCCCTGATGGAAGGGCAGGTCCACCGGCCGATCGCGCCGCGCAGCCATGGGCACATCGACGAACAGGTCATCAATGGTCGCGGCACCGATGACGCCGAGCATGGCCGACCGGTCAGAAGGACTTAGGGGCAGATAACGCATAGGCGGGCCTCCAACAGGGGCAAATCTAGAAGGGCGATCAGATCAGAGCGAGGCGAGGAAGGCGTCGTAAGCTGCACGGTCCATTAGGCCCGCGATCTGGCCGGGGTCGGTGATCCTGAGCTTGGCAAACCAGCCCGCCCCTTCGGGATCGGCATTGACCGTCTCGGGCGCAGCAGCCAGATCGCCATTAGCCTCGATGACCTCGCCTGAGACCGGCGCATAGACATCCGATGCGGCCTTGACGCTCTCGACCACCGCGAGGCTGTCACCGACGGTCAAGACCTTGCCGAGGTCTGGCACCTCGACAAAGACGACATCACCGAGCTGTTCGGCGGCATAGGCAGAGATACCGACCGTGGCGACGTCTCCGTCAACCTTGATCCACTCATGGTCCTTGGTGAAAAACAT
>CANCJE010000124.1 GCA_947378235.1 Caulobacteraceae bacterium
GCCAGTTCGAGAACCGTCTTTCCACGATCCTGCAACAGAGGCATGGCCGCGCGAAGGCGGGTTTCCAACGGCCCATCCAGCACCGTTCCGCGCCCCGCTAAGGCCTTGAGCACCAGATCAGAAATCCGACCAGCCTCCGCCGATTTCAGATAGTGCGCGTTGATATGGTTCAGCTTGTCCCAGTCGAGGCGTGAGGCCCCCTTATTGACATGGGCAATATCGAACCAAGCGATCGCCTCTTCATCGGAGAAGATCTCATCGTCGCCATGGCTCCAGCCTAGGCGCGCCAAATAGTTGCGCAGGGTTTCGGGCAGATAGCCGAGGTCCGCATAGTCCCCGACCGCCTGCGCGCCATGGCGCTTGGACAGTTTGGCCCCGTCCGGTCCGTGGATCAGGGGGATGTGGGCAAAGGCGGGTTTGGTAAAGCCCAGCGCCTCATAGATCAGGCTTTGGCGGGCGGCATTGTTGAGGTGGTCATCGCCGCGAATGACGTGGGTCACGCCCATATCGTGATCATCGACGACTACGGCCAGATTATAGGTCGGTGCGCCGTCCGTGCGCAGCAGGACCAGATCATCCAGATCGCGATTGTGGAACGTCACCTGACCTTGGACCAGATCCTCAACGACCGTGTCACCATCGACCGGGCCTTTGAAGCGGATCACAAAGGGTTGGTTGTCCTTGTCTGGCCCGGCGACCCGATCGCGCCAAGGCGAGCGAAGGGCGCGGCCTTCGGCTCTGGCCTGCTCACGCTGGGCGTCGGCCTCTTCAGGTGTCATGTAACAGCGATAGGCGCGGCCCTTGGCGACCAGGTCCATTACCGCCTCACGGTGACGGTCAGCGCGGGCAAATTGGAATACCGGTTCGGCGTCAGCCTTGAGCCCTAGCCAGTCCAAACCTTCAAAGATTGCGGCGACGGCAGCCTCGGTCGAGCGCTCGCGATCGGTGTCCTCAACCCGCAATAGGAACTTGCCGCCGCAGTGCCGCGCAAAAAGCCAGTTGAACAATGCCGTTCTTGCACCGCCTATATGGAGATAGCCGGTGGGCGAGGGGGCAAAGCGGGTGACGACGGCAGGGCGGTCGGACATCGATATCCAAGGGTTGGAGACGAACGCAGGCGCGATCACGCCAGCGGCGGCGCAAGGCCGCATGCGTGGTAATCCCCAAGCCGCTTCAGCGCAAGGGTTTCAACGACTTGGCCCTTGGTTCGTGGAGCAGTTGCTCTCACAGATCGAGCGCTGGGTTCTGTGGCTACCGGTCGCCTTTGGGCTGGGCTGCGCGAGCTATTTGGCCATGCCGAGAGAGCCGCTTGTTTGGCCACTGCTGCTGGGTTGTGCCGTGACTTTGGCGGCGACCCTTTGGGCCAATCGATATCGGCCAAGGCTCTTGGTTCCTTGTGCTCTGATCTTGGGTCTCAGTGCGGGGATGGTCGCGGCCAAGCTACGCACGATCCAAGTGGCCGCTCCGATCATCAGCCAAAGCAACTCTGCGCCGCGAACGGTCGAGGGCTATGTGGTCGATGTGCTGTCGCCCGGAGCCTCCGGTGGCCGGATAATGGTCGCACCAGTTTATGTAGAGGGGCTCGATCCGAACCAGACCCCGCTGCGTCTCAGGATCACGGTGCAAGATGTGATAGCCACACCGCCGGCCAGCGCCATTCGTCTTCGCGCCATCCTCAATGCACCGCCCAGCCCGGCCAGCCCAGGTGCCTATGACTTTGCACGGCGAGCCTATTTCGACGCGATTGGCGGGTCTGGCTTTGCTTTGGGTGCGCCTCGCCAAATCTTGCTCGACCCACCGCCTCTGAGGCTTAGGGCGATCTTGGCGATCAATGCCATGCGCTGGCGCGTGTCGTCCTATCTCGTCAGGGTTATGGGCGAGACGAACGGGGCGGTTGCGGCGG
The DNA here is from genome assembly GCA_947378235.1 of Caulobacteraceae bacterium. Taxonomy (GTDB): domain Bacteria; phylum Pseudomonadota; class Alphaproteobacteria; order Caulobacterales; family Caulobacteraceae; genus CAISGS01. The sequence goes on from CANCJE010000124.1 coordinate 1,904, forward strand.
CCATGGTAAGCGGTCACGAGGCTTGGCTGCAGCCAGAGCAGGTCAATGATATGCGTGCGGCGGGCCTGGCCCATATCCTGTCGATCTCCGGCCTGCACATGGCCATTGTCGGAGGCTTTGCCTTCTTTGCTGTGCGGGTCTTGATCGCTTCGGTGCCCACACTGGCTTTGCGGGTCAATGGCAAGAAACTCGCTGCCGCAATCGGGCTTGTGGCGGTGCTGCTCTATCTGGGTCTGTCAGGCGCGCCCGCTCCGGCGATCCGCTCTGCCGTCACGGCCTCGTTAGCCTTCTTGGCCATCCTGATGGACCGCCGCGCCCTGACCCTGCATGGCTTGGCCATTGCCGCGCTCATTGTGTTGATGATCGAGCCAGAAGCCGTTGTTGAGCCAGGTTTTCAGATGAGTTTCGCCGCCACGGCTGCCCTCGTCGCCTTGGCCGAAGCCTGGACCAGACCGGCAAGGGAGATCAATGCCCCGTGGTTCATTCGCGTGGTTCAAGCGATGTCCAGCGGCCTTGTCGCCAGTCTCGTGGCCAGCGCTGTGGCAGGCCTCGCGACGGGCCCCTTTGCCATTCAGCATTTCAACCGGGTTGCCACCTATGGCCTGCTGGCCAATATGATCACCGAGCCCTTGACCGGCTTCATCATCATGCCGGGCCTCGCCTTGGGAGCCGTTTTGGCACCGTTCGGACTGGGATCGCCCATATTGGTCGCGACCGGTTGGGGGATTTCGGCGCTTTCAGCCCTGTCGGCATGGTTCGCGGCCTTGCCCGCGGCGATGATCACCATCCCGAGTGCACCGTCCTTAGCCCTGCCGATTGCCTTTGTTGGGCTGCTATGGGTTTGTCTTTGGAAGGGACGATTGCGTTGGCTTGGCATGCCAGCGGCCTTGGCGGTCAGCCTTTGGCCTCGGCCTCCGATGCCGGATGTTTGGATCGCTGCTGACGGTGCCAACGGTGCCTATCGGCAGGGCGCGCAGGCCGTGCTGGTTCAGACCGATGCCAAACGCTTCGGAGCTGATCTTTGGGCCCGGCGCCGAGGCCTTACCGTCGATGAAACGCCGCAGTTTATCTGTGAGCGGAAGGTTTGCCGGTCGCCGCAGGAGGCGCAGGTCTCGCTGTCACTCTGGCAGGGACGAAGGGCTCCCGATCAAGCCCAATGGCAGTTGCTCTGTTCCAGAACTGAGGTGGTCATTGTCCGAGCCGACGCAGCCGTTCCTAGCACCTGTGAGGCGCAGATGGTGTTCACCGCCCGAGATTTGGCCAAGAGCGGATCTATAGAGCTTTGGCGCGGGCCGCAGGGTTGGCGCTGGCTTGAAGCTGAGCGCCTACGCGGTCACCGGCCTTGGACGGCTCAGTGGTAACGGCGGATCAGACCAACCAACTTGCCCTGAACCTCAACCTGATCGGGACCAAAGATGCGGGTCTCATAGGCCGGGTTCGCCGCCTCTAGGGCAATGGAGGCCCCCTTACGACGCAGACGCTTCAAGGTGGCTTCTTCACCCATGACCAGAGCCACAACGATCTCGCCTGACTGGGCCGTGTCCGACTTGCGGATCACGACATAGTCGCCGTCGAGAATGCCGGCATGGATCATAGAGTCGCCCTGGACCTCGAGCACATAGTGCTCGCCAGCGCCCAGCATGGATTCGGGTACCATCAGGCGGTCGCGTTCATGCTGGATCGCCTCAATGGGCGTACCCGCCGCAATGCGGCCCAGAACAGGCAGGTCGCGGACATCATTGGCAACAGGCGGTAGGGCGGCTGGACGCTCGCCCTCAATCACCTGAGGCTTAAAGGTCTGTCGCCCCTGTGACGGGGCAGAGGAGGTGGCCTGCTGTGGCAGCTTCACGACCTCAAGGGCGCGCGCGCGATGGGCGAGGCGCCGCAGGAATCCGCGCTCTTCTAGCGCCGTGATCAGGCGGTGAATGCCGGATTTCGATGCCAGATCGAGCGCATCCTTCATCTCATCAAAGGAGGGCGACACGCCAGTTTCCTTGATGCGCTCATGGATGAACATCAACAGTTCGTGCTGTTTGCGGGTCAGCATGGTCAGGTCGAGCCTTCATCTGTCTGGTTGGAACAAAGCGCCAACCTTTCAAATGTTCTCTAGGCGTTCTTCCTTAATGTCAAGTTTACGCGAACAGGGTGCGAACAAAGCTGAACGTCAGGCCAACAGAGCTTGGGTCGCTGCTGATACGTCGCTCTGACGCATCAAACTTTCGCCAACCAGCATGGCGCGCGCGCCGCACTTGGCCATGCGATGGGCATCCTCTGCGGTGAAAAGCCCGCTTTCCGTGACCAAAAGGGCCGATTTCGGGCTCATTTGGGCCAAACGCTCGGTCACGGCCAGATCGACGACGAAGGTCTTGAGGTCGCGATTATTGATCCCGATCAGGTCGGCGCCAAGGGCGATGGCACGGCTCATTTCCGCCTCGTCATGGACCTCGACCAGCGCATCCATGCCCAGACGGCGCGCTTCTGCCATCAGATCTGCAGCGAGCGAATCGTCGATCATGGCCAAGATCACCAAGATGGCGTCGGCACCGAGCGCCCGCGATTCGGCCACCTGCCAGACATCGACGAGAAAATCCTTGCGGATGCAGGGCAGGTTCACCCCCGCGCGGGCCGCGACCAGATAGGCGTCATCACCCTGAAAACTCGGGGCGTCGGTCAGAACGGACAGGCAGGCAGCCCCGCCATCCTCATAGGCCTTGGCCAAGATCGGCGGATCAAAATCGGCGCGGATCAGACCCTTGGACGGGCTGGCCTTCTTGATCTCGGCGATCAGGGCCAGTTTGCCGTCTTGGCTGCGCTGCTCGAGCGCCTTGCGAAAACCGCGCGGGGCCGAGGCCTTGGCGGCCGCTGCCTCTAGCGCCTCAAGGCTGGTCTTGGTCTTGCGCTCAGCCACATCGATGCGCTTATAGTCGGCGATGCGGGACAGGATATCGGACACAGGGCGAAGACCTTAAGGGTTGGTGGCGGCGACAAGCTGGGCCAGAGCCTCACGCGCCCGGCCATCATCAATGACTGCAAAGGCCAGATCGAGCCCTTCGCGCAAGGTCTCTACCCGGTCGGCCACAAGGAAGGCGGCAGCGGCATTGAGGGCAACAATATCGCGGTAGGGCCCGCGTTCACCGGCTAAGAGCCCGGTCAGGGCGGCAGCATTGGCCTTTGGATCACCGCCGCGCAGGGCTTCCAGCGAAACGCGCTCTAGCCCCACGGCCTCGGGCGTTACGGTAAAGAGACGGGTTTGACCCTCGCGCCATTCGCAGATCTGGGTCGGGCCTGTCGTGGTGATCTCATCGAGGCCAGATCCATGAACCACCCAAGCGCGCTCAGCACCCAAGGCCCCTAGGACCTTGGCCATGGGCTCGATCAGGCGCGGATCATAGACTCCCAACACCTGGCGCTGGGCACCGGCGGGGTTGGAGAGAGGACCTAACAGGTTGAACATGGTGCGAAAGCCAAGCTCGGCCCGAACCGGCGTGACATGGCGCATGGCGGAATGGTGCGCGGGCGCGAACAGGAAACAGATCCCAGCCTCGTCCAGCGCCTTACGCGACTGCGCCATTGTGCAGCTAAGGTTCACCCCTAGCGCAGAAAGAACGTCGGAGGATCCAGAACTGGAGGACAGGGCGCGGGTGCCGTGCTTAGCGACCTTGATGCCGCCGCCCGCCGCGACAAGGGCCGCTGCAGTCGAGATATTGAAGGTATGCTGGCCATCGCCGCCGGTGCCGCAGGTGTCGATGACCGAATAGGGGTGCTCCAGCTTGGTCGCAGCGTGGCGCATGGCGCGAGCACAGGCTGTGATCTCGCCCACCGTCTCGCCGCGCATCCGCAGGGCTGTTAGGGCCGCCGCGACTTGGGCAGGCGAGGGCTCGCCGCGCAGGCAGGCGGAAAAGAATGTTTCGGCATCCTCTTCGCTAAGGATATGGCCGTCCGCGAGCTTGCTGAGCAGGGGTTTAAAGGCTTCGGACATGATCGCTTAGGCCGCTACCGTGCGCTTTACGCCCGCCATATCGAGGAAATTGGCGAGGAGCTGGTGGCCGCCTTCGGTGGCGATGGATTCGGGGTGGAACTGCACGCCATAGATCGGGCGCGTCTTGTGCTGCAGCCCCATGATCTCACCGTCTTCGGTCCAGGCTGTGACCACCAGATCGGCGGGCAGGGTGGCGCGCTCAACCGCCAAGGAGTGGTAACGCGTGGCGGTAAAGGGGTTGGGCAGGCCTGCAAACAGGCCCTTGCCGTCATGGTGGATCTGGCTGGTCTTGCCATGCATGAGCGCCTTGGCCCGCACCACATCTCCGCCAAAGGCTTGGCCAATGGCCTGATGGCCGAGGCAAACGCCCAAAATGGCCAAGTCCTCTGGCGCGCCCTTGAGGAGCGGCAGGCAGATCCCCGCCTGATCGGGATCGCAGGGGCCGGGCGACAGCAGCACCGCTTCTGGCCTTTGACCCAAGGCCTGCTCGACGGTCAGGGCATCATTGCGCACCACACTGGTCTGCGCCCCCAACTCGTTCAGATAGTGAACAAGGTTGTAGGTGAAGCTGTCATAGTTATCGATCACCAAGATCATGGTCAGACCCTCTTCTTGAGGATTGATTTAGAGCCATTTGGGCGCGGGGGGAAGGGCATCAAAGCCCTCTCCCTGAGGGAGAGGGTTGGGTGAAGGACTTGTTTGTTTCCATCAATCGTCTCTAGCCATATCCCCAACCCTCATGGCAAAATTCCACCATGGCCGAGGACGATGATCTAATCCGCAAACTGGAAGAGGTTCAGCAACTGCTGACCCCCGTGCCGAAACGCGAGCGTCCTTGGTTGATGCTCGCCGCCGCCCTATTCATGACCCTCTGCGCCCTTGGGTTCGCGGCCACGGCGATCTTGGCTCCTGCGAACGTGAAACTGCCGATGGCGGCGCGGAATGTGGAACGGTAGGGCAAACAAGGTCCCCTTCGTTGCGACGCGCTCTTCCCCCAGAGGGGGAAGATTTGGCGCTGATGATCTTTCCCCTCTGGGGGAAGTACCGGCGAAGCCGGGGATGGGGGCGTTGTTTCCTTTTTTTCCGTGTTCCCCGCGCAGGCGGGGACCCAGACCTTTCACAAAGAGGGATCGGCCTAGCTGGAATCTCGTTTTCGCGGCGAAGGGGGGCGGGGGGTAAAGCCCACGCTCCGCGTTCTTCGCATAGGCAGAAGGTCGTTGGGACACTTCCCGTTTGTGCGAATGGGTCTGGGTCCCCGCCTTCGCGGGGAACACGGATGTGTGGGCCTCCACCGCACCCCGCAGCGTCATTGCGAGCGCAGCGAAGCAACCCAGGGGTCTAACGCGAACCTGAATTGATGTTCCCCCACGTTGCTTCGACGCAATGCGTCTCGCAATGACGCGAGATCAAACCACCTCTTGCGCACCTAAATAACAACCTTAAATAAGGTATTGGGTTCAATTGAAGGTGGGGGTGCAGGGTGGTTTTGACGGATGCGCAGGCGACGCTCGAGGCGGCTCTGATAACGGCAGAGGCGACCCGATGGGCAGGGTGGATCAGTGGCGTTTTGGGATTGATTGGAGGGTCTTTAGCGTTGGGTGGTGCGGTTTGGGTTGGGGTGAAGCAGACGCGTATCTTACAAAAACAAGATGAAATTTTACGTGCAAATTTTCAACTTGAACGCTTAAATTTAAAACTCCAACTATTTGATAAAAGATTCATGATCTATTTAAACGCAAAGGGTTTTATGGAAAATTATGTTATTTTACTGGGGCTCGAGAATCCATATGAAAATATATCTAAATCAGAAATGCACTTTGAGTTGCTGAGATTAAGCCTAGAATACTATAAAACAATCAATCTTTCTTTATTTTTATTTGAAAATAAGGATATTTATTAATTTTTATCCGATTCAATGTCAATAATTAATCAATTAAAAGATGAAAACGGAGAATATAGTTTGAAATTGTCATGTACAGTTGAGGTGGAAAGAGAAATCAAAGACAAGCTATTTAATCTGTCACAGATGTTTAAGCCGTACCTAACTGTGGATAACATAACCCTTTAGCGGGATTTCTATATTTAACCGCCCACCCCTCACCCAAACCGCCAAGCCTCTTCCGCCGCACGCCTTAGCGCCCGGGACTTGTGTAGGGTCTCTTCATATTCCGCCACAGGATCACTATCGGCGACAACACCGCCGCCGGCCTGGACATACATCATGCCGTCTTTGAACAGGGCGGTGCGCAGGAGGATGCAGGTGTCGACTTCGCCTTCGGCGCTGATATAGCCGGCCGCTCCGGCATAGCTGATGCCGCGCTTTTCGCTTTCCAGTTCGTCGATAATCTCCATGGCCCGGACCTTGGGGGCACCAGAGACGGTGCCCGCGGGTAGGGC
>CANCJE010000125.1 GCA_947378235.1 Caulobacteraceae bacterium
CTGATCAAGGGCTTCTCGGTCATGGGCGTTCGGGCCGGTGAATATGGCCGTCAGTTCCCGCAAAAGGGCTTGGAAAACACTCAGGCCGTCTGGGACCTGGCCAATAGCGGAGCCATCACACCGCGCGTCCACGCCGAATTTGCCCTAGAAGACTGGCGCGAAGCCTTCGACATGCTGGCCAACCGCAAGGTCATCGGCAAGGTCGTGATCGTGCCTTAGGGCAAGGGGCGCGCCGCTCAGGCGGCTGTCGATAGGGGCGTGGCCCGCGCCACCCGCTCGCACTCTAGCGGGTCATGCAGGGCGAGCCACAGGTCCGTGCGCCGCTGGGTATTGAGCCAAAATTCCGGACTATTGCCAAAGACCCGCGCCAAGATCAAAGCCGTCGGAACCGTGACCACGCGGCGAGACCGGCACAGCTCATTGACATGCTTGCGCGGCACACCCATCGCCTGGGCAAGGGCCGTTTGGGTCAGGCCCAAAGGCTCCATAAACTCTTCCACCAAGATTTCAGCCACCGAGGCCGGTTTGCGAAGGGTCGTCAGCATGGCTCACCTCACCTGTAGCTATGGTCGTCAAGATAGAGGCCGCTGGCCTCACCACGTTCGGCATTCCACTGAAAAATCAACCGCCACTGCCTGTTGATCCTTATCGAGCAGAACCCTTCAAGCCGACCTTGAAGTTTCTCAAAATGGTTGCTCGGCGGCACCCGCAAATCCTGATTTGTGACAGCATCATCAATCATCTGAATCTTACGAAACAGCCGAGATTTGACATCGGCTGGTATCGATTTGGCGTGGGCATCTTCAACAAAGAACCGCCTCAGCCAATCATCCCGAAAACTGATGATCATTACAGACCTCTTTTTCAGTCTCTATGTACCACTCAACGGTACAATAAACAAGGCCGCAAGGACGGCCTAAACTGGCCCCAGCCCCTTTGAGGCCCCAGATCGTTCCTCAGCCTTTTGAATCGGTTGACAGGACGGCTCCTGCCCCTTATCAACCGCCCCTCATTCGCAGGTGGAGACACTTGCGGACACAGACCTATTATCGACTGGAGCCTAATCGTGAAGCGGACATTCCAACCCAGCCAACTCGTGCGCGCGCGCCGTCACGGCTTCCGCACGCGCATGGCCACCAAGAACGGCCAAAAGATTGTTGCGCGTCGTCGCGCCAAGGGCCGTAAGCGCCTCACGGCCTAAGACGTCTAGCGACCTCTTTATTCCGGCATCTCGCCGACCCGTTGAGCAACTCAGAAGGGGTGCGGTCTTGTGATCGAAGTCCCTTCAGAGCCAACGGTGGCGGCTTCCAAGCCCATCCTAAAGCGCCTGACCAAGCGGCCCGAGTTTCTCGCGGCTGCTAAAGGTCGTTCTAGCGCCAAGGGTGCGGTGGTGGTTCAGGCCTTAGCGCGGGTCACGACAGATCCCGAAACCGCTTCGCCAGACCTTTCCATTCGCATCGGATTTACCGCCACGCGCAAGATTGGCGGCGCTGTCGAGCGAAATCGCGCAAAAAGACGCTTGAGAGAGGCTGCAAGGCAGATTCTCCCCCTGCACGGACGCCCCGGTTTCGACTATGTCTTTGTGGCCAGAGGTGGGACCATCACCCGTCCTTGGGCCCGCTTGCTTGATGATGTTAAAACCGCACTAATCAGCCTTTCCGCCCCCTCTGGTTCCAACGGCGATCGCCCGTCGGCCGCCTCCTCCCGGTAACAGTCTCCCATGCAAAATGAGTCCAGCCGCAATACGATCATCTTCATCGTCTGCGCCGTCGCCATTCTGGTCCTCTATCAGATCTTCGTGCTCGACCCCGCCGCCAAGCGCCGTCAGCTCGACCGGGCGCAAGCGGTTGCTGTAGCTCAGGCGACCGCCATCAAGGCAGGTGTGCCAATTCTGCCCAATGGTCAGGTCAGAGAGACCTATGTGCCGCGCGCTGAAGCCGCCGCTGCCAGCCCTCGCATCGCCATCGACAGCCCCGGCCTGACCGGCTCGCTGGCCCTGAAGGGTGCGCGGATCGATGACCTGTTCCTGAAGGGCTATCGCCAGACCATCGAAAAGAACAGCCCGCTGGTCGAGCTATTCCGTCCCGAAGGCGCGCAGAACGCCTATTTCGCAGAATTTGGCTGGGCCGGGGCCAATGTCGCGGACCTGCCTAACGCCGACACGCTCTGGACGGCGGCACCCGGTGCCAAGCTGACCCCCGCCACGCCCGTGACCTTGACCTATGTCAGCACCGCTGGCCTGACCTTCGCCCGCAAGATCAGCATCGATGACCGTTTCATGTTTACGGTCACTGACAGCGTCGCCAATGCCAGCACCGCGCCGATCCAACTGGCCGCCTATGGCTCGGTTCAGCGCCAAGGCCTACCCGCCGACCGTTCGACCAGCGCCGTGGTGCATGAAGGTGCCGTCGGCGTCGTCGACAATAAGCTGACCACCCTCAAATATAAGGCCTGGAAAAAGGACGGTGGGTCAGAGGCCTCGTCCACCGGCGGCTGGATGGGCATCACCGACAAATATTGGCTGGCTGCCCTGATCCCGGCCCAGAACGAGGCCAATAAGAGCCAGTTCCGCGTTGTTCAAACCGCGCTCGCCGACGTCTATGAAGCCAATTTTGTGGGGCCCATCCACAAGATCGCGCCCGGAACCACCGTTTCCGAAACCCAGCACCTGTTTGCCGGAGCCAAGATCGTGCCGATGTTGCAGGACTATCAAAAGTCCCTCGGCATTGTGCGCTTTGATCAGGCCGTCGACTGGGGCAATTTCTGGTTCTTCACCCGCCCGATCTTTACGGTTCTGGAGTTCTTCTATCATCAGGTCGGCAATGTCGGCGTGGCGATCCTGCTCCTGACCATCGTGGTCAAGCTGATCTTCTTCCCGCTGGCCAATAAGAGCTACGAATCCATGAGCAAGATGCGCAAGGTCGCGCCGCAAATGGAGGAGATCAAAAAGAAGTTCGAAAAGGACCCTGCCAAGCTCCAGCAGGAGACCATGGCCCTCTATCAACGCGAGAAGATCAATCCCTTGATGGGCTGCCTGCCCATGCTGGCCCAGATTCCGGTCTTCTATGCCCTGTTCAAGGTGCTGTCGGTGACCATAGAGATGCGCCATGCGCCATTCTTTGGCTGGGTGCATGACCTGTCCTCCCGCGACCCGACGACCTTTATGAACCTGTTCGGACTGATCCCGTGGGATCCGTCAGTCGTGCCCTTGATTGGTGCCTTCCTCAGCGGGCCGCTGCATATTGGCGTCTGGCCGCTGATCTATGGTCTATCCATGTGGCTGTCGCAGGCCATGAACCCACCCGCGCCCGATCCTGTGCAGCAGCAGATCTTCCAGCTGTTCCCCATCATCTTTACCTTCACCATGTCGCAATTTGCGGTCGGTCTGGTGATCTATTGGTTCTGGCAGAACATCCTGACCATCCTGCAGCAGTACGTCATCATGCACCGCCTGAAGGTTGAAAATCCGATCGACAGCTTCATCGCCCGCATGAGCGGTAAACAGCAGGCCCCAGGGTGAGCTTTACCGACGAGACGATTGAGAGCGCGCGGGTTCTGTTTGCACAGCCCGTCGCCTTCCTGATGGGGGCAGCAGCCATTGCGCAACTGCCACCCGCAGACCTGCCCGAAGTGGCCTTTGCCGGTCGCTCCAATGTCGGCAAGTCGTCGCTGATCAATGGTCTGGTCAATCAAAAGTACTTGGCCCGCGCGTCGAACGAGCCGGGCCGGACGCGCGAGGTCAATTTCTTCGTGTTGGATGAGCAACTTCGGCTCGTCGACCTTCCGGGCTATGGATTTGCAAGGGCGTCCAAGACCACGACGGCCAAGTTCCAGAACCTTGGCCGCGACTATCTGCGCGGACGTCCGAACCTCAAGCGGGTGTTCCTGCTCATCGACGCCCGCCATGGCCTTAAGGCCGTGGATGCTGAGGCGATGGACGCCTTGGATCTGGCCGCCGTCTCCTATCAGATCGTCCTGACCAAGGCCGATAAGATCAAGCCCCACGAACTGGCCGTTACGGTGGAAAAGACCCTCAAGGGCATTGCCAAGCGTCCCGCCGCCTTCCCCCGCGTCGTGGCCACCTCGTCAGCCAAGGGTGACGGCATTCCTGAACTGCGCGCTGAAATCATGGAGGTCTGCGCGCTGATTTGAGCGGCAGCCCCATACCAAGAACCCGGCCTGCACCAAGAACCGTGACATTTGCCCCGGTCTTCGTTATCGAAACGCGCTCTCTCCACTCGGCGGACCCTAGATGGCTGATACTCCTAAAACTCCAGACCTCGCCCCGGAAGAAAGCGGCTGGGCCACGGCCAGGACGCTGGCCGAGGCGCTGCCCTATATCCAGATCTATGACCGAGAAACCGTGGTCATCAAATATGGCGGCCATGCCATGGGCGAAGAGAGCGTCGCCAAGCTGTTTGCCGCCGATGCTGTTCTGCTGAAACTGTTGGGTGTCCATCCGGTCATCGTCCATGGCGGCGGTCCCCAGATCAGCCGCATGCTGGACAAGGCTGGCGTCAAGTCGACCTTCATCGACGGCCTGCGGGTCACCGATCAGGCGACGATGGAAGTGGCCGAAATGGTCCTGTCCGGTGCGATCAACAAAGAGATTGTCCACTGGATCAACCGCGCCGGTACCGAAGCCGATGTGCGCGGCGTGGGCCTGTCGGGCAAGGATGCCCGCCTGATCACCGTCGAGCGGGCCCGCAAGTCTCGCCGCGATCCTGATAGCAATATTGAGCGGATCGTCGATCTTGGCTTTGTGGGTGAACCCAAGAAGGTTGATCCCAAGATCATTGAGGCCCTGATCTATGCGGACGAGGATTATATTCCCGTTATCGCGCCCATCGGCGTGTCCGAAGAAGGTCAGACCTACAATATCAATGCCGACACGGTAGCGGGCGCCCTCGCCGGGTCGCTAAAGGCTAAGCGTATGCTGCTCCTGACCGACGTGGCCGGGGTGCTCGATGCCGATGGTAAGCTGATCCGTCAGATGTCGGTGAACGAAGCCCGGGCGGCTATTCAGAGCGGTGTCGCCACCGGCGGCATGATCCCCAAGCTGGAAACGGCCATTGCTGCGGTTGAGCAGGGCGTCGATGCTGTGGTGATTCTCGATGGTCGTCGTCCTCATGCCATGTTGGTCGAACTGTTCAGCGAACATGGTGCCGGGACCTTGATCCGCGCATGACCGCCGATTTGAGGCATGTGAACAGCTGGATCTTCGATCTGGACGACACCCTCTATCCGCGCGAATCCGAGGTCATGGCTCTGGTCTCCGACCGGATGACCGAATTTATGGTCAAGTTCACCGGCTTGCCGAGGGACGAGGCCTGGGCCCTGCAAAAGAAGTATTTTCACGAGCACGGCACCACTCTGGCGGGACTGATGGCCCACCACGGCCTGCCGCCGGAGGAGTTCTTGACCTTCGTGCATGATATCTCGCTCGATGGCCTCAGCGCCGATGCGGAACTGCGTCAGGGGCTGGAGCGACTGCCCGGTCGGCGTTTGGTCTTTACCAATGGCTCAGGCGAGCATGCCGAGCGGGTGCTGGCCAAGCTGGGGGTCGCGGACCTGTTTGAGGATATATTCCACATTGCCTCAGCCGACTATCTGCCCAAGCCCGCCGTCTCGACCTTCGATAAGATGGCCAAGGCCTTTGGCCTGAACCCCAAGAGCGCCGTGTTCTTCGAGGACAGCGAGCGCAATCTTGAACCGGCAGCGGCCATGGGCATGACCACCGTGATGGTGGGCCAACATGCCCTAGACTCCACCGCCGATTTCGTTCACCACCGCACCTCGCGTCTGCCGCCCTTCCTGATCGGCGCACGCCTTCAGGAGAGTTAAGCCATGACCGCGCCCTTCGCCGACCTGCAAGCTGCCATCGAAGCTGCCTGGGACGCCCGCACTGAGATCAGCGACACCACGACCGGCCCCTCGCGTGAGGCCGTCGAAGAATGCATCTCCCTGCTGGACAGCGGCGCCGCACGGGTTGCTGAAAAGATCGACGGCGAGTGGCAGGTTCACCAGTGGCTGAAGAAGGCCGTGCTTTTGTCCTTCCGCCTGCACGCCAATAAGATCATGACCAGCGCCGAGAGCATGAACCATCCGATGGGCATGGGCCCTTGGTGGGACAAGGTCCCGGGCAAATTCGCCGACTGGACTGACAAGCAGTTCACCGCTGCCGGTTTCCGCGCGGTTCCCGGTGCCGTCGCGCGCCGGGGGGCCTTTATTGGTCGCAACGTCATCCTGATGCCGAGCTTTGTGAATATCGGCGCCTATGTCGATGAGGGCACGATGGTCGATGGCTGGGCCACGGTCGGGTCCTGCGCACAGATCGGCAAGAATGTGCACATCTCCGGTGGCGCGGGTATTGGCGGCGTTCTTGAGCCGCTTCAGGCCGCTCCAACCATCATCGAGGATGGCTGTTTCATCGGTGCGCGCTCCGAAGTGGCCGAGGGCGTGATCGTTGGAGAAGGTGCCGTCCTGTCGATGGGCGTGTTCCTTGGCGCCTCGACCAAGATTGTCGACCGGGCAACCGGCGAGATCCATATGGGCAAGGTCCCGCCCTATAGTGTTCTGGTCCCCGGCTCCCTGCCCGGCCCCAATGGCGGCCCAGGCCTCTATTGCGCCGTCATCGTCAAACGCGTCGATGCGCAGACCCGGTCCAAGACCAGCATCAACGAACTGCTGCGCGACTAGGCGCGGGCACGCACCAGCCGATAGGCCCCCAGCACGACGCCAGTACAGATCAAACTGGCATAGAGTTGGGTGGCTAGGTCCGGCGTGAAGGCCATGGCCACCAGCACCGCGCCGATCACTGCGATCACGCCGTAACTGGCATAGGGAAAGAACCACATCTTTAGGGTCAGCCGCTCTGGAGCCTCGCGTTCCAGACGGCGGCGAACCACGATCTGAGCCGCCGCAATCATCAGATAGACAATCAACATCAGCGCGCCCGACGCATTGACCAGAAAGGCAAAGACCTTCTCTGGCGATAGAACCGATGCGATCAGAGCCAGATAGCCAAAGACACTACCGATCAGGATGGCGCGGGCCGGAACCTGACGCTTGCTCAGCGTCACCATGAACTTGGGCGCGTCCCCCTTGGCGGCCAGGGTGAACAGGACCCGCGAGGTCACATAGAGCCCCGAATTCAGGCAGGACAGAACCGCCGTCAGGACGATGATTTTCATCACGGTCGCGGCTGCGGGAAAGCCAATGGCTTCAAGGGCGAGGGCAAAGGGCGATTGGCCCGGAACGATGCTGTCCCACGGCACGATGGCTAAGATCAGGCCGATGGACAGGACATAGAACAACACGATCCGGATCACGACCGTCCCGGTCATCTTGGCAATGATCTTGGTTGGCTCCGCTGATTCTGCGGCAGCGATGGTGGCAATCTCGGCGCCGCACAGGGCAAAGATCACGCTCGTCACGCCCGCCAAGACCGATACAGGTCCAAAGGGGGCAAAACCGCCATGGCTGCTGAGCAGGGACATGCCGCCCTGATGACCTGGAGTTAGGCCAAAGACATAGGAGCCTGCAATGATAATGAAGGCCACGATGGCCCCAACCTTGAGCGACGCAAACCAGAACTCAAACTCGCCATAGGCTCTGGCGGAAAAGAGGTTGGTCGCCGTCATCGCCGCGAGCAGCACGATCCCAATCAGCCAGACCGGGCCCGGTATCCATTCTTGGATGAGTTTGGCCCCGGCTATGGCCTCAATGGCCACCACGACGACCCAGAAATACCAATAGAGCCAACCACTTGTGAACCCTGCCCAGCGGCCGAGGCCGAGGCGGGCATATTCTGTAAAGGACCCCACCTCTGGTGCCGCCACCGCCATCTCACCCAACATGCGCATGACCATCAAGATCACCAAACCGGCTAGGCCATAGCTAACTGTGATGGCAGGCCCGACCTGATGGATCGCGGCGCTAGACCCGACAAAAAGACCAGCGCCGATGATACCGCCTATGGAAATCATCGCCACGTGCCGTGCAGCCAAGGCCTTTCCCAGCCCCGGTGTGGCAATCTGATCGGCGGGCGTGGCTTGCGCAATGACAGGAAAATCCATGGCAGGACCTTTTGAGTATAATTCAGACACAATCTTGATGATGATCGCAGATTGTACGACTTGAGCTAGCCCCCTATTTTAAGTCCTTACGCCTTTGGAGTTTGCCCATGCAGTACGAAATCAACGGCACCGTCATGCAGACCCTCGCCATCGATCTGGCGCCGGGCGAGACGGTCTATAGCCAGACCCACGCCATGGC
>CANCJE010000126.1 GCA_947378235.1 Caulobacteraceae bacterium
GTCGAGATGCAGCGCAGCGTCATCAAGCAACTGGGGGTCAATCTCAGCGCCGTCATCAATCAAGCGGGCCAGCCGCAATATATGCTCGCCAAGGCCGCCAGCTGGGGCGTCAATGGCGCGCTTCAAGGCGGGGTCAATGGCGGTTATGATTTCAATAGCATCACCGGCAGCAATCCAGCGGGCAAGTCCGGCTGGAACAGGGCGCAAAGCAAGCTTCAGGCCTTCGAGCGCGCCGGTCTGTTCCGCACCCTAGCCGAGCCGACCTTGACCGCCGTGTCCGGAGAACCGGCCAAGTTCCTGGCGGGGGGCGAATATCCCGTCCCGACTGGGCAGGACAGCACCGGTAAGGTCTCGGTGGAGTTCAAGCCCTATGGGGTTGGCCTTGGCTTCACGCCGATGGTTCTGTCGGGCGGTCGCATAGCCCTGAAACTGTCAACCGAAGTGTCAGAGCTCAGCAATGACGGGGCCTTTACCTTAAGTTCGGGATCGGGAACGGCCGGGCTGACCATCAATGCCCTGACGGTCAATCGCGTCGAATCCTCCATCGAGCTGCCGTCGGGGGGCTCCTTGATGATTGCGGGCCTGCTGAAGGAAAAGACCCGTCAAGCCATCGATTCGATCCCCGGCATGAGCAACATGCCCGTGCTTGGCCCCCTGTTTCGCTCGCGCGATTTCCTCAGCGGCCAGACTGAACTGGTGGTGATCGTCACGCCCTACATTGTCGATGCCGCCCGCCCCGATCAGCTTCAAACCCCCGATGCGGGTCTGCAGATCGCGAGCGACGCTCAAGCCTATCTGTTGGGGCGCATGAACCGGGTTCAGCGCGCGCGCGCCGGGGCGGGGGCCAAGGGCGGTCCAGTCGAGGGCCAAACCTTTGTCGGCCCCTTTGGCTATGTGGTGGATTAGGAGCCTGATGACCATGACCCTTAAGGCCCTATCCCACGTCACGATGGTGATCGCCAGCCTTAGCCTCAGCGCCTGCGCGACACAGAACCGTGACCAGACGCCGTCATCATCGACGTCCCTGTCCGAGCGATTTGCGCCCCAGATGGAAACCCATCCCCAGACCCTGCTCCTCGCGCCGCACGAAACAGGACTGTCCGATCGTCAGCAGCAGGCCATTGCGGCCTTCGTTGCCCAGTGGCGCGACAATGGCGGCGGGCTGATGACGGTTGAGGCCGCTTCGACCGGCGCGCCAGGGGCCTATGAGACAAGTGCCCAGGCCCTAACGGCCCTCGAAATGGCCGGGCTTGAACCCCATCAGATGCGGCTGATCGGTTATGATGGCGGCGGGGCTATCGATGCACCGGTTCGCATTCGCTATGACCATGCAACGGTGCGGCGAAGCGACTGCGCAGCGCTTGTCGGTGACCTCGGCATTTCCGCCTCCAATGATGTGCCTGACAGTTTTGGCTGTGCGCTGAACGCCAACATGGCCGCCCAGGTGGTCAACCCTCATGACCTGTTCGGTCCTAGAACCCAAGACCCCGCCGATGCAGGTCGTCGCCTCTACGAACTGGACCTCTATCGCAAGGGGGCGGTGACCTCATCGGCCAAGGACGATCAGGCCTCTGGGGCCGTGTCGAAGGCCATCCCCTAGAGATGGGACCCGTGACCGACAGCCCGACAGCCCTGCTCGATCGGGATCGGACAGAGACCCCCACCGATGTCGGGGGGCGAGCAGACGTGCCCCATATTGCCATCCACGTCTTTCACGACACGCCCGACATGGCCGCCTTTGCCCAGCGCATCTTGGACGACCGGCGGATGGCCAAGGTTCAATCCCGCATCCTGCCCGGCGGCCTTGGCGCTGCCATCGATCTCTACCGCAGCGAAACAACCCCACAATTGATCCTCGTTGAATGGACCCAAGCAGCGCGCACCCTGCTGGACCAGCTCGACCGCTTGGCCGAGGTCTGTGATGCCGACTCCAAGGTGATGGTCATCGGACTGGCCAATGATATTGGTCTCTATCGCGAGTTGATACGGCGCGGCATTTCGGACTATCTGGTCGCACCGCTCAAGATCGGGCAGGTCATCGAGGCGATCGCCAACCTCTTTACCGATCCCGAAGCACCGTTCATTGGCCGGATGGTGACCTTTGTCGGAGCCAAGGGCGGCGTTGGGTCCTCGATCCTCGCGCACAATGTCGCCTACGCCCTGTCGGAATCGGTCATGGCCAGCACCGTTCTGGTCGATCTGGACCTCGCCTTTGGCACATCCGGCTTGGATTTTAATCAGGACCCGGCGCAGGGTATTGTCGATGCCTTGAGCCAGCCCGACCGGGTCGATGACGTCCTCCTTGACCGGTTCTTGGTCCAGATCACCGAGCGGCTGAGCCTCTTCTCAGCCCCCGGAAGTCTCGAGCGTGACTTTGACTATCCGCCCGAGGCCTATTTGGAGGTGGCCGGTAAGATCCGCCGCCGCGCACCCTTTGTGGTTTGGGACCTACCGCATCTGTGGTCGCCTTGGGTGCGGCAGATGATCATTGCCTCCGATGATGTGGTCATTGTTTCAACCCCCGATCTGGCGGCTCTGCGCAACAGCAAGGCCCTGGTCGACCTGATCCGTCAGGCCCGGCCCAATGACCCTGCGCCGCGTCTTGTCCTCAATCAGGTTGGTGTCGTCGGACGCCCCGAAATCCCGCCTGCAGAGTTTGGCGAGGCCATTGGGCTGGTACCTTCCTTGATCCTACCTTGGGAGCCTAAGCTGTTTGGCGAGGCGGCCAATAATGGCCAGATGATCAACACGATCAACCCGAAGACAAAGGTGTCCGAAGGCCTGATCCGGCTCGCCCAAATGATCAGTCGCCGGGAAAGCCCCTCAACGTCCAAAACCTCTCTCCTATCCAGCCTGTTCAAGCGTCCTTAGGAGCGGCGATGTTTGGTAAGCGTCCCGCAGCCGCAGAAGAGGCCCTGACACCATCGCCCGCGCTCGGCACTGTTGGGTCTAGCGCCTCGCCCACAGACGGTCCACCCCCTGTGCACCAAGCCCTATCGACCCCGCCCCTGCAGCCCGGTACCGGGGGAACCTCGCTCGAAGCCACCGCCGCCAAGATGCGGGCCGCGACAGACCGATTGAAAGCCCAGTCCAATTCAAAACTGACCCTCACAGCGACCCCCTCGGCCCCCACCGATGCGGTATCTGCAGAGCGGTCGCAATATTACCAAGCGACCAAGTCACTGATCTTTTCGACCCTCATCACCACCATCGATCTGCCGGAACTGGCTCAGATGTCCGCGACCGTCGCGGCAGACGAGATCCGTGAAATTGTCGCCGAACTGGTGGTTTTGAAAAACGTCACCCTGTCGTCTGCCGAGCAAGACATGCTGGTGCAGGACATTATCAACGATGTTCTAGGCTATGGCCCGCTCGAGCCCCTCCTGATGCGCGACGACATTGCCGACATCATGGTCAATGGGGCCAATCGCGTCTTCATCGAGGTCAATGGTAAGGTTCAACTGACCCCCATCCGCTTTCGCGACAATGCCCAGCTGATGAATATCTGCCAGCGGATTGTGTCTCAGGTCGGTCGACGGGTCGATGAAAGCTCGCCCATCTGCGACGCCCGCCTGCCCGACGGTAGCCGCGTCAATGTCATCGCCCCGCCCTTGGCCATTGACGGCCCCACCCTGACCATCCGCAAGTTCAAGAAGGACAAGCTGACCATGCGCAATCTGGTCGATTTCAAATCGATCAGCCCCGATGGTGCCCGCGTCCTCAAGGTCATTAGCGCCTGCCGATGCAACATCCTGATCTCGGGGGGGACGGGCTCGGGAAAGACCACCTTGCTCAACAGCCTGACCTATTTCATCGACCCGACCGAGCGGATCGTCACCTGCGAGGATGCGGCCGAACTTCAGCTTCAGCAGCCCCATGTGGTGCGCCTAGAGACCCGCCCGCCCAATCTCGAAGGCAGCGGGGCCATCACCATGCGCGATCTGGTCAAGAACTGCCTGCGCATGAGGCCTGAACGGATCATTGTCGGCGAGGTCCGGGGGCCTGAGGCCTTTGACCTGCTGCAGGCCATGAACACGGGCCATGACGGCTCGATGGGGACCTTACATGCCAACTCACCGCGCGAAGCCATCAGCCGGTTGGAATCGATGATCACCATGGGCGGCTATGGCCTGCCGTCAAAAAATATCCGCGAAATGATTGCCGGTTCGGTCGATATCATCATCCAAGCCACCCGCCTTCGCGATGGGTCGCGCCGCATCACCCACATTACCGAGGTGGTCGGTCTTGAAGGCGATGTCATCATCACCCAAGACCTGTTTGTCTTCGAAATCACGGGCGAGGATGAGAACGGACGCCTTATCGGGCGGCACAAATCCACCGGCATTGGCCGCCCGCGCTTTTGGGACCGAGCCAAATATTACGGGCTGGAGCGCAAGCTGGCCGATGCCTTGGACGCTTCGGAATAGACATGGGCAGCGGGCTCATGATCCTTTTGGTGTCGGTCCTGACCTTTATGATGGTTGGAGCCCTGGGGCTGGTCTTGGCCGGGACCAGCAAGCCCAGTGGCCGGATGATCAAACGGGCCAGCGCTATGGCGGCGGCAACCGCGCGCGCGCGCGCCGGGACCGCCCCGGTCAAGGGACGGCGGCGACAGATGCTCAAGACCCTGCGGGGGCAAACCAAGGCTCAGGTCAAGGCCACCCAATCGATTGAGGCCCAGATCCTGCAGGCCGGGCTCACGATCACCCCGATGAACTTTATGGTCATGAGCGCGGCGGTGGGGCTTGGCGTGTTTGTGCTGGCCTTAAGCCTCAAGGTGAAGCTGTTCTTAGCCCTCGGCCTAGGCTTTGCGGCGGGATTTGGTTTGCCCCGTTGGGTACTGGGCAACCTCGCCAAGCGGCGTTTGAAACAGTTTACAGACGCCTTTCCCGACGCCATCGACATCATTGTGCGGGGCATTCGCTCAGGCCTGCCCTTGAACGACTGCCTCAAGATCATCGGTCACGAATGTCCCGAGCCCTTGGCCGGTGAATTTCGGCGGCTGGTCGAGACCATGAGCTTGGGCGGCACGGTCGAAATGGCCCTAGCAAAAATGTCGGAGCGCATCCCGACGCAGGAACTTCGCTTCTTCACCGTCGTCCTGTCGATCCAGCAAAAGGCCGGTGGCAATCTGGGTGAGGCGCTGGGCAACCTGTCGAGCGTTCTTCGCGCCCGCAAGCTGATGCGCGAAAAGATCAAGGCCCTGTCATCAGAGGCGACGGCTTCAGCCTTTATCATCGGGTCCATGCCACCGGCCGTGATCATCCTGATCAGCGTCACCTCTCCGGCCTATATGTCCTTGATGTTCACCGTGCCTAAGGGCCAGCTGATGTTGCTGGGCGGCCTCATATGGATGTCGCTGGGCATTTTCGTGATGCGCCGCATGATCAATTTCCAGATCTAGGGGCGGTTATGAGCTTTACCGAGACGGTTTTAGACCCCAACAACATGCTCACCGCGCTGGTGGCTATCGTCACATTCGCGACGATCCTGACCCTGTCCGCCCCCCTTTTTGGACGCGGCACGCTGGAAAAGCGGATGAAGCTGGTCACCCGCCACCGCGACGACCTACGCCGACAGAGCCGCGAGGCTCTGGCCAAAAAGGGGCGCTCTAATCTGCGCCATAGGGATGAGGGGTTTTTCAAAAGGGTGGTGGACGCGCTCAATTTGCGCCGCTTGCTGGAAGATCCAAAGGTCATCGAAAACCTCGGCGGCGCAGGCTTGCGCGGGCTCAGGCCGGTTACTACCTTCTATTTCTTTCGCTTTTCCATGCCGTTCGTGTCGGCAGGCTTCGTCAGTTTCTATCTGTTTTTCATTCAGGACTTTGGCCTGCCGACCCTGACCAAGATTTGCGCCTGTTTGGGATCCCTGACGGTCGGATTCTACCTGCCTAACCTTTACATCACCAATGCCGCGACCAAGCGGCGAGACGCCATCGTTGCGGCCTGGCCTGACGCCTTGGACCTCCTGCTCATTTGCGTAGAGTCCGGCATGTCGATTGAGGTGGCGATGCAGAAGGTCGGTCAGGAGATCGGCCCCACCTCCATTGCTCTGGCCGAAGAACTGATCTTGCTGGTGGCCGAACTCAGCTTCCTGCCCGAACGACGCATGGCCTATGAGGGGCTGGCCAAGCGGGTCAACCATCCTGGCATCAAGTCCGTCGCGACTGCCATGATCCAGACCGAGCGCTATGGCACACCGCTGGGCAATGCCTTGCGAGTCATGGCCAAGGAAAATCGCGAACTGCGCCTTTCGGCGGCCGAAAAGAAGGCCGCCGCCCTGCCTGCCCAACTGACCGTCCCGATGATCCTGTTCTTCTTGCCGGTCCTGTTCACGGTGATCCTTGGCCCCGCGATCATCAAGGTTCAGGACCTGTTGGGCAAACAGTAGCCCCCTTTAAGGCCTTGGCGTGAGGCTGGCTGCGGCCTTCAGATAGGCCAGATTATTGTCGGCCATGGCTGGGGGAAGGGTCTCGCGCAGGATCTTTTCGGCCTCACCGATCTTGCCCTGATAGCCGAGGACCAGACTGAGGTTCTGGCGGATCTGCACCGTGGCCCCCGGCTGGTTCACTGCCTTGCGCAGCAGGTCCTCGGCGCGGCCATAGTCGCCCCGACCTGCATAGTAGAGGGCAAGATTGGACAGGACCGCGGGATTGTCCCGCGACAGTTTCAAGGCCTGCACATAGGCACCAATGGCATCGGCGTCGCGGCCAACCTGCTCATAGGCCGACCCAAGCAGCGAGAGCGGCCGCCAATCTCGTGGCTTGAGGTTTACGGCCTTGAGGGCCGGTTCAATAGCATAGAAGCCCTGACCCGATGCCGTATAGGCCCGGGCACATTCCAGCAGCGCCTCATAGGCCTTGGGATCAGACACCAGGACCTGTTTGGCCGTCTCTACCGCCTCGTCATATTGACCAAGGCCACGCAGCGCCGCCGCCAGCCGCGTACCCGCCTCAAGATCGGTCTCATCCAGACTATATTGCTGCGCCCAGAACCCTGCCCGGGCCAAGGGATCGAGCCGATCCGCCTGTTGGCGATCCTTTGCCGTTGCGCGGCCGTTAAGCTTTGGCTTGCCCGCAGCCTCCTTTGCCATAGCCTTGGCGGGGACAGGACCATCGGATGCCCAAAGGACGGTCGGGACGCTCAGCCCTAGCCCAAAGATCAGGGTCAACAGGGCCGCTGCTGCGATCTGATGGGCCCTAGGGCTTGCGAGAGAGGTGCGCGTGGGACACATGAGGGGTAACATCCTTCGAGCGGTCCGAACACTATCTGTGGATGCGTTCAATTAAGTGTTAACCCAAACGGGTTTTCGGTTGATTTTGTCTGTAAAGGTTTTGCATGTCCGACCTGTTGTCCTCGGCCCAAGACGGCATCGTACTGCCCATCCACGCCCTGCATGAGGCGGACCTCGCCGGGGTCTTGGACCAGCACCCAGAGGCCGTACGCCGTTTCGCCGATCGTTCCGGATTTAGGGGTCGCGCAGGTGAGATTCTGATGGTTCCCCTGCCGGATGGTCAGATCGACTGCGTGCTCTATGGTTTGGGCGGGGCTCCGAAGGACCTCCAACGGGCCGACGCCATGGCCTTTCGCGGCTTGCCGACAAAGCTGCCCGAGGGTCAGTATCAAATCGCCTCGGTCCCGGTGGGATATAGGCCAGAGGCCATCGCCCTCGCTTGGTCACTCGGCGGCTATGGATTTACACGCTTCAAATCGACCAAATCTCGGTCCAAGGCGCAACTGATCGCCGCTGACGGTGTCGATGTGGCCGAGATCAGCGCCATTGCCAAGGCCTGCACCCTGGCCAAAGACATGGTCAATACACCCGCCAACCACATGGGACCGGTTGAAATTGAGTCCATCGCCCGCGATCTGGCCGAAGCCTATGGCGCCAAGATTGGTGTCATAACGGGCTCCGATCTGCTGAGCCAAAACTATCCTGCCGTCCACGCGGTTGGTCGCGCCGCTGACCCTGCCCGCGCACCGAGAATGATCGAGATGGATTGGGGCAAGGCCGAACACCCCCATATCTGCATCATTGGCAAGGGTGTGGTGTTCGATACGGGCGGCCTCGATATGAAGCCTTCGGCGGGCATGAGGTTGATGAAGAAGGATATGGGCGGCGCAGCCCATGCCTTGGCGCTGGCCAAGATGAT
>CANCJE010000127.1 GCA_947378235.1 Caulobacteraceae bacterium
GAGCGGCAAATTATTGTTGAACAGACGCGCCTTCGCCTCCTGCGCGCTGAAGTGGCCCATCTCGAACAGCCCGAGCGGATCGAGCGATTGGCTGCAGCCTATCTCGGCATGGGGCCGACCTCTCCAAAACATGAGGCAACAGTCGAGTCCTTGGGGCTTGTTGCGTTGAAGGCCCCTTTGCCTGCGCCTGCAACCACGCCTGTCGGCGTACCGGTGGAAGATGATGCGACCGAAGCGGTTGTCTCTTCGAACGATGCGGCGCCGACCCCGCCAACCATACCCGTCGCGGAGTCAAGGCATTGAGGCCTGATGATCTCAACACCTATCGTTTGCCCCCAGCTTGGCGCTGGTTGTCGGCACGCCTATGGAGTTTAGAGCACGCCTATGAGCGGGCGACGGCTTCAGGGCGTTTGCAAGACGATGCCCGGATCCGCATTCTCTTTGTTCTGGCCATGTTCACCGCAGGGTTCATGACGCTCGCGGTCGGCGCAACCCATTCGGCTCTCTTTTCGGATGCGGGGAAAAATACTGGGGCCTTGGCTGCGCCGTCAGGTGCGCGTGCCGATCTGGTTGATCGTAATGGGCAGTTGTTGGCGGTCGACCTGCCGCATTACGGTCTCTATGTCGATAGCCGCGAAATTTGGGATATTTCCGAGACCCGAACGGCCTTGATGGCGGCGATGCCAAGCCTGACCCGTGAACGGTTGGACAAGGCGCTTCACAGTGAGCATCGGGAGTATCTGGTCGGTGGACTGACGCCCGAACAACGCTCGGCCATTCATGAACTTGGGCTCCCGGGCGTCATCTTCGAAGAAGAAAGCCGACGTGTCTATCCACTGGGGGCCACCGCAGCCCATCTCATTGGTTTTTCAGACCGGGGCGGAGCCGGCATTGCGGGTGCAGAGCTTGCTCTGGACGACGCGGTGCGAAAGTCCGCAGCAGTGCCCGGCCAGTCAGTGCCCCTCTCGATCGATTTGAGGGTTCAGACAGCTCTTGAAGATGAGTTGCAAAAGAATGCGGCGAGTTTCCAGGCCAATGGTGCGGTTGGCATTGTCACCAACGTCCGGACAGGCGAGATTCTCGCCCTGGCCAGCTATCCAGATTTCAATCCCAACACGCCGGGTCTAACGCCGCCAAATAATCTGCTCAACCGCGCTGCAGCGTCAGTGTTCGAGATGGGATCAATCTTCAAGGTCTTCACCCTCGCCATGGGTCTGGATACCGGAAGGGTGACCCTCAACACGACGTTCGATGCCACGACGCCGATCACGGTGGCGGGTCAGACTATCCATGACTATCACGCCGAGAAGCGGGTCATGACCCTGTCCGATATCTTCCTCCATTCCTCCAATATCGGCACCGCCAAGCTGGCCCTGTCGATTGGCGGGCCGACGATGGAGCGTTACTTTCAGTCCTTTGGCCTGTTCGCACCGGCCAAGATCGAATTGGCTGAAACCACCCACCCGATTTTGCCGCACAGGTGGAGCGAAAATATCGTTGCATCCGCCTCGTTCGGCCATGCCATGTCGGTCAGTCCACTGGCTGTTGCGTCGGGAATGGGAGCCATTCTCAATGGTGGCAATCTGGTGCCCTTGACGATCCGCAAGTCCGAGCCAAGCGCGACGCCCACGGGAAAGCGGGTCATCTCCGAAGCGACCTCCCGCTCCATGCTCGACCTGATGCGGCTCAATGTGACCCACGGCACGGGTGGCCGCGCGGAGATGGAAGCCCCGGGCCTGCGCTTGGGCGGCAAAACAGGATCGGCTGAAAAGGTTGTCGCTGGCCGATATGACCGGTCCAAACTGGTCTCAAGCTTTGCAGCAGTCTTCCCGACTGATGGGCCCTTGAATGCAGACCGATATTTCATTCTGATTCTTGTGGATGAGCCGAAGGGCAACAAGGAAAGCTATGGGTTTGCTACAGGGGGCTGGGCAGCGGCACCGGCCGTTGGTCGGGTTGCCGAGCGCATTGCGCCCTATTTGGGTGTTCGGCGGGTCGTGACGGACACGGACGCGCCAGCGGTGACCCCGGAGCGCCTGAACGGCGGCGAGCACTAATGGCGCGGCGGCTCTCGCACATTGTCAAACAGTCCCTCGCGGATGATCCGATGATTACTGGCGTCACCGCGGATAGCCGCAAGGTCGGACCCGGCGTTCTCTTTGCCGCCTTGCCGGGCACCAAGATCGATGGGGCCAGCTTCATTCCCGCAGCAATCACGGCAGGCGCGGCGGCCATTCTTGCGCCGTCATCGATCCAAGGCCTTCCAGTTCCCGTTGTGGCATCGGACGATGTCCGAAGAGCCTATGCCTTAGCCGCGAGCGCCTTTTGGGGTGATCAGCCAGCGGTCTGCGTGGCGGTGACCGGGACCAATGGCAAGACTTCGGTCGCGACCTTCTGTCGGCAGATCTTTCAGCGGCTCGGCCATCGCTCCGCCAGCATGGGCACATTGGGCGTCACGATAAGCGATCCTGTCGCCGGCGATCAGCAGATCACACCGCCTGGCCTGACCACGCCAGATGCCGCCGATGTGGCGGAACTGATGGCTAAGGTTGCCGCCATGGGGGTGACCCATATGGCGCTGGAGGCCTCGTCTCACGGTATTGATCAACGTCGGTTGGATGGGGTTCAACTGAAGGCCGCCGGGTTCTTGAACCTGACCCAAGATCATCTCGACTATCACGGCGACATGGTCCGCTATGGCCGGGCCAAGCTGCGCCTGTTTGAGGCCCTCTTGCCGCGCGGTGGCACTGCGGTTTTGAATGCTGACAGCGATGGTTTCGACGGGTTTGCAGCGGCGGCGGTGATGGCCGGCCAGACCGTGCTGAGCGTCGGTGAGCAGGGCCAAGGCTTGACGCTGGTTGAACGGACCTTGCTGCCCAATGGCCAACGCCTGACTGTTCGAGCGGGTGGGCAGGACCACATCGTCAACCTGCCTCTGGCCGGAGCGTTCCAAGCGGCTAATGCGCTGGCAGCGGCGGGTCTGTGTATCGCGGCGGGCGAGCATGTTGCAGCAACCTTGGCGGCTTTAGAGCATCTCAAGGGCGCTGCGGGACGCCTGCAGCTTGTGGGTTCCAAAGCCTCGGGCGGCGAGGTCTATGTCGACTATGCCCACACGCCGGATGGTTTGCAGACCGTGCTTGAGGCCTTGCGGCCCCACACGTCAGGGCGTCTGATCGTTGTCTTCGGGGCTGGCGGCGACCGCGATCGGACCAAGCGCCCGCTGATGGGCGAGATCGCCGCGCGCCTTGCTGACGTGGCCATCGTCACAGACGACAATCCGCGCTCTGAAGAGCCTGCTTCGATCCGTGCGGCCATCCTTGCTGCGGCACCGGGTGCGATGGAGGTCGGTGATCGTCACCTCGCGATCCAACAGGCCGTGGATCTGCTGGGCGAGGGGGATGTTCTGGTCATTGCCGGTAAGGGTCACGAACAGGGTCAGACCATAGCCGGTGTCGTCCATCCGTTCGATGACGTGTCCGAAGCTGCTGGCGCCCTGGGTCTGGAGCCTGTTGCATGACCGGCTCGCTCTGGACATCTGCCGAAATTGCTAAGGCCACGGGTGGCCAAGCCGTCGGTGCCGACTTTGAGGTCATGGGCCTGTCCATCGATACGCGCTCCATCGACAACGGCGATCTGTTCATCGCCTTGGCGGGCGTGCGAGACGGCCACGAATTTATCGAGCAGGCGCTTGCAAAGGGGGCGGCGGGGTCGCTGGCGTCTCGCGCAGTGGCAGGTTCCGCCCTGTTGGTTCCCGATGTTCTGGTCGGATTGGAGCAGATGGGCATTGCCGCGCGCAATCGGGCAAGTGCAGCCCTTCGCGGGGCCATCACAGGCTCGGTTGGCAAGACCAGTCTGACTCAAGCGGTGTCTAAGGGTTTGGCCATGGCGGGTCGGTCTCACGCCTCGATCAAATCCTATAACAACCATATTGGCGTGCCTCTCACGCTGGCGCGCATGCCCAGAGATACTGAGCGGGCTGTGTTTGAGATCGGCATGAACCATGCTGGAGAGATCGACCCCCTGACCCGGATGGTCCGGCCCCATGCGGTCTGTGTCTCGACCGTTGGACCGGTCCATATTGAGAATTTCCCAGACGGTGAAGCGGGCGTGGCGCGGGCCAAGGCCGAGATCTTTGCGGGGCTAGAGCCCGGAGGCACCGCTGTCCTCAATGCCGATGACCGCTGGTTTGATCTTCTCGCAGCAGAAGCCCAGGCGGCCGGAGCCAAAATTGTACGATTTGGTACAAATGTGGCGTGTGAGGCTCGCCTGACGGATATTCAGCCTGTCGCGGGCGGGGCACTGGTCCACGCCGTGATCCACGGAAAGTCTGTGTCCTTCCCGATCCTGCAAAGCGGTGCCCACTGGGGCCACAATAGTCTTGCGGCTCTGATGATGATGCAGGCACTGGGCGTCGATCTGGATATGGGCATCGCCGCCTTGGGGGCCTTTGAGCCACTCGATGGGCGTGGGGCCGAGCGCGAGGTGGGGCTAGTCAAGGGCGGATCCTTCACCCTGATCGATGAGAGCTACAACGCCAATCCCCTGTCCATGAAGGCCGTATTGCGCAGTCTTGGTGAGCGCAAGGCGGTGGGGCGCAAGATCGTGGCCCTGACCGATATGCTCGAACTGGGCGAGGTTGGTCCAAGACTTCACGCCGAGATTGCAGGGGCGGTCGCGGCGGCTGGGATTGATCAGGTCTATTGTTCGGGGCCTTTAATGAAATCCCTCTGGGATACCCTTCCTCCGACTCAGCGTGGCGGCTACGCCATGACGGCGGTTGAGCTTGCACCCGAGGTGGCGAGCGCGGTCGAGGCCGGTGATGTGGTGATGGTTAAGGGGTCCAATGGGTCCAAGGCATCGGTGATTGCTGCGGCCTTGGCGGCATTGGATAGAGGGGAACGGGGCTAATGCTATATTTGCTTTATGAACGGCTGGCGGAATATAAGGCCTGGTTCCCAGCCATCAACCTTCTGAAATATCTTACCTTTAGAACCGCCATGGCGCTGTTCACGGCTCAGATTATCGCGGTGGCCATGGGCTCGCGGTTCATCCGTTGGATGAGGGCCAAGCAGGGGCGGGGGCAGCCGATCCGCGCCGATGGTATTGCGCGTCACGTGGTCGAGAAGGCCGGAACGCCGACCATGGGCGGGTTCATGATCTTGGCCGGGGTGGTCGGGGCGACCCTGCTCTGGGCCGATCTGCGAAATATCTATGTTTGGGTCATGCTGATGGTCACCACGGCCTTTGGCGTACTTGGCTTCTTGGATGACTATGCCAAGGTCACCAAACAGACCACGGCGGGGGTCTCCAGCCGGATGAAGCTGGTGTTCCAGTTCATTGTGGCGGTCGTGGCGATTGTGATCCTGATCCAGTTCGGCGCGCGATCGCCGGAGGCTCCGGGCCTGTCCACCTCCATTGCCTTCCCGATCTTTAAGCGGTTCCTGCTGGATATTGGCTGGTTCTATGTCGCCTTTGGCGCGGTGGTGATCATTGGGTCCTCTAATGCTGTGAACCTGACCGACGGGCTTGATGGTCTGGCCATCGTGCCGGTCATGATCGCTTCGGCGACCTTTGGCCTGATTGCCTATCTGGTCGGCAACTATGTGTTCGCCCAGTATCTGCAGGTCCATTTCGTTCCCGGCGTGGGTGAGGTGGCGGTGTTCTGTGGCTCGATCATCGGCGCGGGACTGGGTTTCCTTTGGTACAATGCCCCCCCCGCCAAGATCTTTATGGGCGATACGGGCTCGCTCGCCCTTGGCGGCGCACTGGGCACGGTGGCGGTTGCCACCAAACACGAGATTGTTCTGGCCATTGTCGGCGGTCTGTTCGTGCTCGAAGCCGTGTCGGTGATGGTGCAGATCGCCTCGTTCAAGCTCACCGGCAAGCGGGTGTTTCGCATGGCCCCGATCCACCACCATTTTGAAAAGCTGGGCTGGGCCGAGTCCACGGTCGTGATCCGTTTCTGGATCATCAGCGTCGTTTTGGCCCTGATCGGCCTAGCCACCTTGAAGCTGCGATAGGAAGGGCCCGGCTGTGATCCCCGTCAAAGGTTTTGAAGGCAAGCGCGTTGCGGTCTTCGGTCTAGGCCGAACCGGCCTGACCGCTGCACGCGCCCTTCTGGCTGGCGGGGCTTCCGTTGCCCTTTGGGATGAGAAACCCGCCGCGCGTGAGGCGGCTCTGGCTGAAGGTTTTGAGGTGGTCGACCTGAACAGCGCCGACTGGACACAGTTTGACGCCCTGATGCAGTCCCCCGGCGTGCCCCTGACCCATCCGCAGCCCCATTGGACCGTCACCAAGGCCAAAGCCGCAGGCGTCGAGGTGCTGGGCGATATCGAACTTTTCGCCCGCACGGTCAATGCTGCGCCGGACCATAAGCGCCCAAAGATCGTGGCCATCACGGGAACCAATGGCAAGTCCACCACCACGGCCCTGATTGGTCACATCCTGACCTCGGCCGGCAAGGATGCGCGGATCGGTGGCAATATCGGCCTTGGGGTTCTGGGCCTCGATGACATGCATGGCGGCGCGGTCTATGTGCTGGAGGTCTCGTCCTATCAGCTCGATCTGACCTCGAGCCTCAAGCCCAATGTCTCGATCATCTTGAATATTACCCCGGACCATCTGGATCGTCATGGCGGGATGGAAGGCTATGTCGCCGCCAAGCGGCGGGTGCTGCTCAATCAGGGCGTTGGCGACACGGCCATTGTCGGTGTCGATGACAACTGGTGCCAGCGGATCTGCACCGAGATCACCGCTGCCAACCGCCGCACCATCTGGCCCGTCTCAGCCGGTCGGGCCATGGGCCGGGGCGTCTATGTGCTGCAGGGCGTGCTCTATGATGCGACCGGAGACCGGGTGGTCGAGGTTGTGGATCTGACCAATGCCAAGTCCCTGCCTGGACGTCACAACTGGCAAAATGCGGCCGCTGCCTATGGCGCGGTGCGGGCCTTGGGCGTTTCGATTGAGGATGCGGCCGAGGGTCTGATGACCTTCCCTGGCTTGGTCCATCGCATGGAGACTGTCGCGATCAGCGACGGCGTTCGCTTCGTCAACGACTCCAAGGCCACCAATGCCGATGCTGCGCGCCAAGCCATGAGCAGCTATCCCCGTTTCTTCTGGATCGCAGGCGGCGTGCCCAAGTCCGGCGGTATCGAGCCCCTGACGGATCTGTTTGGCCGCGTGGCTAAGACCTATCTGGTCGGCGAGGCCGCTGAGGCCTTTGCGACGACTCTGGACGGAAAGGCCGAACTTATGCGCTGCAACAGCGTGCAAGAGGCCGCTGCAGCCGCCTTTGAAGATGCCAAGCAAGAGGCGGCGAGTACAGGGCGTGAAGCGGTGGTTCTGCTGTCTCCTGCCTGCGCCTCGTTTGATCAGTTTCCCGATTTCGAAGTGCGGGGCGAAGCCTTTCGAACGGCTGTTCTTGGCTTGATCGGTTAAGGAGATGACTGTGACGGTCCAAAGCCCACATCACACCTTCGCTCGAGACGATAGCTCCAAGCTGAGCATCTGGTGGTGGACGACCGATCGCTGGCTCCTTGGGGCCACGGCCCTCTTGATGGTTTTGGGCGTGCTCTTGTCCTTCACCTCAAGTCCGGCGGCGGCGGCGCGGATGAACATCGGTGATCCCTTCCATTTCGCCGTGCGCCAGTCAGTCTTTGCTATGGCCGCAGCGGTGATCCTGCTGTCAGTTTCCATGTTATCGCCCAAGGGCATAAGGCGAGCAGCGGCGATCATCTATCTGGCTGCGGTTGTGATTATGGTGGCCTTGCCCTTCATTGGGCACTCGGCCAAGGGCGCGACGCGCTGGCTGCAGCTTGGTGGTTTTTCGCTCCAGCCGTCGGAATTTATGAAGCCAGCCCTGATTGTGCTGGTGGCCTGGATGTTTTCTGAGGGTCAAAAGGGGCAGGGCGTTCCGGGCGTCACCATCGCCTTTGTGCTCTATCTGCTGTCAGTGGGCCTGTTGCTGGTACAGCCGGATGTCGGCCAAACCATCTTGGTGACCATTGCCTTTGGCGCGGCCTTCTGGATGGCAGGCGTTCCGATGCA
>CANCJE010000128.1 GCA_947378235.1 Caulobacteraceae bacterium
GCATACAGGACTTCGGCATTATCAGCATCGTTGGCGGCTTTAACTTGGGACATCTGAGGCTCCATCATTAGCTAAGGGCGCAGCCGGCGATGGTGATGCGGTGCATCACGCGGCGGTGGCCGTGATAGTCGTTCTTGGCAAAGTGCCAGCTGGCGCGGTTGTCCCAGATGGCGATGGAACCCGGCTTCCATTGCAGAGTGCAGACATTGTCCTGCGCAATCGCTTGGGCATAGAGATATTGCAGCAGGGGCAGGCTTTCCTCGCGCGTCCAGCCGTCAAACCGGGTGGTGAAGGACGGATTGACATAGAGCGCCTTACGCCCGCTGGTCGGGTGGGTGATGATCACTGGATGGACGGCTAGCGTATGCTCGTCATGACCCCGGAAAATGCTGGCAATGTCGGTCTTGGCATAGGCCCCGTCATGTCCGTAGATATGGTCGGCGGTGTGGACGGCGCGCATGGTTTCCAGCGTCGCCTTCAGCCCATCCGATAGGCTGTCATAGGCCGCATACATGCTGGCAAAGAGGGTGTCGCCGCCGCTGGGAGGCAGTTCACGGGCCAACAGGATCGAGCCCATGGCCGGTTCCACATCATAGCTGTGGTCCGTATGCCAGCCGCCGCCAATATTGACCTTCTGGTTCTCTTCCTTCTGAACCAACGCAATTTCGGGATAGAGCTCATTGATGGGGAAGAAGCGGTTATAGTCGATCTCGCCCCACTGGCGGGCAAAGGCAATATGTTGCTCGGGGCTGAGGTCCTGTCCGCGCACCGCGACCACGCCATTGTCCGCCACGGCCGAGCGCAGCCACGTCATTTCACTTTCACCGATCTGCCGAAGATCGAGACCCTCGACCTCAAGGCCGCAGGTGGGGGAAAGGGGACGAACGGAAACAGTGTCAGCAAGCATGGGAAGGGCGACCTTTCTTCGGATCTGTCAAAACCACGCTAAGGCCACAGATGGGATCGGACAATAGAGTTCCGCATTGAGACCGCACCTGACTTGTCACGCCTGTCAGATAACCCTAGCCTGACGGTTGAAGGGACGATCAGCGTCCCCAACACAGAATAGCTCTTGGGGAGTGGATCATGGTGCTGCGTAAACATTTCTTGGCGTCGGTATTTTTAGCCTCTGCCTTGGCGCTGGGCGGTGCGCCGTCGACCTATGCCAAGGATCGCCCGTCGAACTATGCGGTCATCCAGCCGGTTGCGCCGCAGACGGTTGGATTCGATGCTGAAAAACTAAAGGCGCTCGATGCGGCTATGGCTTCAGCGGTAACCGATGGCCATGTCGCTGGCATGACCACCTTGCTGGTGCGCCATGGGAAGGTTGTTCAGTTCAATACCTATGGCAACGCCTCGATTGCCAAGAATAAACCGATGACCAAGGACACCTTGGTGCGCATCTATTCCATGACCAAGCCTATCACAGGCGTAGCCATGATGATGATGTTCGAGCAGGGCAAGTGGAACCTGGACGATCCTGTCTCAAAATTTATTCCTGAATTTGATCATCTGACGGTCATGACCGGTCTGGATGACAAGGGCCAGATGATCACGGTACCGGCCAAGCGCTCGCCGACCATGCGCGAACTGATGAGTCACACAGCGGGCCTCGGCTATGGCCTCGACGACAAGCATCCCGTTGACCGGATGTTCCGCGATCGCAAAATTCTACAGTCGCCGGGCCTTCAGGCCGCAGTAACCGAGATCGCTAAGATCCCGCTGAAGTTCCAGCCGGGCGAAGGTTGGGCCTATAGCGCGGCCGTTGACGTTCAGGGCTATCTGGTCGAGCGGATGTCTGGCCAGACCTTGGGCAGCTTCATGCAGAGCCGTATCCTCGGTCCTTTAAAGATGACCGACACCGCGTTTGTGGTGCCGCAGGACAAGCTAGATCGCCTTTCCGCTGTCTATGTTCGCTATCCCGCTGAAAGTCCGCTGGCCGAAACCAGCTCGATCATGGGCTTCACCATTCAGGACTATAGCAAAGCGCCGACGATGGAATCCGGCGGTGGCGGCCTTGTGTCGAGCACCAGCGACTATGGCCGCTTCTCTCAGATGATTCTCAACGGGGGGCAGTTGGATGGCCAACGCTTGCTGAAGCCTGAGACTGTGGCCCTGATGGGCACCAATGTGATCCCGCAAGAGGTGCTTGTGACCTCGAACGGGTCGACAGCCTCACGCTTCAATGAGGCGGTGGGCTTTGGCCTCGACTTCATGGTTGTCAACGACCCGGTCACGGCCAAGTCACCGGTCGGCAAGGGTACGCTCAGCTGGGGCGGTGCGGCGGGAACCTGGTTCTGGATCGATCCGACCAACGACCTCTATTTCGTCGGCATGATCCAGCGAATGGGCGGCACGGGCAAGCTGGACCTGCGCCAAATCTCGCAAGACTTGACCTACAAGGCGCTGGTTAGCCCTGGAAAATAGGTCGCAAAGGGCGATTGGGCCGTCTTAAAAGACGGCTTGAGCGTCCAGCGCCAAGGAGGCGGCGCAGGTTGCTGGCATGGGGGCGGCCTTGGCTCGCAAGGCTGTAAGTTCTTCACGCGCCGCTTCCAAGTCGGCCCTGAAGGCAGCCTGACCGTGCAGGGTGGCGATCAGCGAAGCCCCATTGGTACGGCCAGCTTCGACGGCGCTGGGCGAGTGGACCCCGCAAACGACACGGCTTTCACCGAAGGCGCGGCCACGGTTCAGGATCGGTGTGGCGTGGTCAGGTGCTAACTCCGCCAAGATCAGGCTCATGCTCCAACCCCAGGTCGCATGGCCGGACGGATAGTCTGGGCTTGCATCCAAGAGCACCGACGGGGGAACGCAAATCTTACCGGCCTCGATCAGATAGGGTCGCTTGCGTTTGAAGACATCCTTCACGGCGGAGACTTGCCGGCCCATATCGATGGCCGTGCGACTGAGCAGCGTGTTCAGCTTTGGCGCAATCGGGGCGCTAAGATCAACGCCGACGGCGCAACTGAAACCCTTAAGCAGGGCGTCCGGCATGGTCGGAACATCGGCCTGGGCCATGGCCCAGCGCGGCGTGCCCTCGAGCGCGCGGGTGGCACGGAACACGCCTTGATCAACGGCCTCGCGGGCGGATCCGGTTGTTGGCGGCAAGGGTAGGATCTTGGCGGCGTCAGGCCATGTCTGTGGGGTCAGATAGCCGGTTGGAAGGGCTGATCGCGCGGGGGCAGGGGCGGGGGCCTGCTGGGCGACCTGAGCGCTCGCAGCACTGGAAAATCCAACCGCGGCGATGATCAGGATTGGCGTTAAGGAGGACATGGTGTGATCCCAGAGCGGAAAGTTTCGTGATGATGCGGTGATACACCAGGCCATGGGACTTGGCGATTGTTGGTTCACGCCTCTATCCGGATCCTCCATGGCAGCCCGTCTAAACCTTGGAGAATAATTGATATCTAAAGTTCTATCCTGCGTAGGTTGCTCCGATGGGTCCCGAGGGTATAGTTACCTGCTTGATGTGATTTGAGCCCGGCTTTCCGAAAGATTTTAAGGCACGCGGCACGTCGGAACAGGTTGAATAGAATGTCGGCTAGCGAAATTAGAAGTTTGAGCTCGTTAGAAAACAGCGCGTCGACAGCGCGTGTTCTAAATTTGCGAAAAGTGTTCGCCGATTACGGTGACGATGATGATTATAAAAAATCCCCATTTTTCAAAAATCTGACCCTAAATCGTTGTTTAATATTGAAGCATCGTTTGCGCGGTAATGAACGGGACGAATTCACTGAGTTTCGTAACGTCGCTACGAAGTTGGTCGTCCCTATTGACGTTACAGATCTTAAAATGGGCGCGCTCTATGTTTTTATTGGGCAGCGTAATTTTGAAAAGATGCTCTGTAACAGCCTCAACAAAACGGAGATGGAACTTCAAAGGGACCTAGAAATTTTACGGACCCTCGATTCCATCCCGACCTTGGATCCGTTCTTGCTGAGAGAAACCTTAGATCGCGCCGGCATTAAGCCCGCCAACTGCTATTTTCAGATTACCGAAGCGGATATCATACGGATGTTGGCCTTTGTTGAATCCGAGATCGGTGCCTTGGTGCGGATGTCCTTTGGCAATGATGGCAATGCCGAGCAGGCCAGCATCCTGACCAAGAAGCTATTGTCCAATTCTGGTGCGGCCGACACAGAGGCCCTGCGCCTGACGCTGCATATGGATCATATCCAGTATCGAGAGGGTATTTTCTGCTGGAAGGCCTTTCTTTATTACAAATGGCAACTCAAAGATCTTATGCCAAAGGCCACCAGAATTCTCTCTGAGATTGAACATGTCATTCCCAGAGGCAAGGCGACGAGCGACGAAAAGCTGCAAATAACCGATATGCGCAGCAATATTTCTCGTAGTTTCAACCGGGCTGTTAAGAACGTCAGTGATACTCTGGCGATCTACGACAATGCCTATTACATGCTCACTCAAAAGAGCGACCCGCAGGTCTTCAAGAACTTTCTACTGTCTGCCCCTGAACTGTTTAAGGCCTTGGGGGAGCGTCTCGGCGCGGTTCAGCATCTGCTCAGCTTTTGGCGCTACCGTGTTCCAGAGGGAACACGGCCTCAAATGGCAGCCGACGAATTATTAGATATTTTCGGTGATTTTGAAAACAGTCTTGATGTCGTCAACAATCAGCCAGAGACGGCCATTCCCAATATTGATCTGACTTCTGGAAACTAGATAATCGAAACTGTGCCTCATGACTGGAATTTAGACTTGCCCCTAAGGTTTTTGTTTGAAAAAGGCACACCAAAATTTTTGGTTTTGGGGTCTGAGTTATCCCGTTTGACACTAAGAAATTAGAGAAGATCTTGCGAATCCGTTCGAAAAGGTTCATGAAAATCACATTGCACTAAGGGTTGTATTCTCGTTTCCTTCATCACTATCTTGCATTGGTTGCGGAATTTAATATTTACTGAGATTGTAAATACACAAATAGAGAAAATTGCTGTGCTTTAGGGTTTAATGTGCGGCTTCAATTATTGAGACTGCAACATGTCCGCGGGCGAAGCGAGAAGTCTAAATGCTTTAGAAAATTCAGCGTCGACATCCCGTGTTTTAAATTTGCGGAAAATTTACCTCGAGAGCGCTGAAGATCCGACCTACGAAAAGCACCCCTTCTTTCAAAATCCAATTCTTAATAGATCTTTAATATTGAAGCACCGCTTGCGTGGCAATGAGCGCGATGATTTCATGACGCCTCGAACCGTGGCCACCAAATTGGTTATTCCGATCGATATTACGGACCTTCGAGTTGGGGCCCACTATGTCTTTGTCGGCCAAAAGAATTTTGAAAAGATGCTCTCTGGCAGCATCGACAAGTATGATTTGAATCTCTCTAAGGACCTTGAGACCTTATCCCTATTAGACACCATACCCACGCTCGATCCCTTCATATTGAGAGAGCAACTTTCCCGAAATGGCGTCAAACCTGCTGACTGTTACTTTCAGATTGCCGGGTCCGATGTCGCGCGGATGCTGACATTCGCCGAGGCTGAGATTGGCGAACTTGTCAAAATGTCGGTCGGTGCCGAGGGCACGGGCGAGCAGGTGGCGATCCTCACCAAAAAGCTTCTGTCGAACAATGGTGCGTCCGAAACCGAAGGCCTGAGGCTTACCTTGCAAATGGATAGGTCGCAGTACCGCGAAGGCATTTTCTGTTGGAAAGCTTTTCTATACTATAAGTGGCAACTCAAGGACCTGCTCCCAAAGGTCAAGGTCGTGATGTCTGAGATTGACCTCGTCGTTCCGAGGGGACATGTGAGTTCTGAGCAAAAGCGTGAAATATCCGACATGCGGAAAAACATTTCCCGTGGCTTTGGTCGAGCCATCAAAAGTGTGAGCGCGACCCTATCCATCTACGACACGGCCTATCACGCTTTGACCAAGCATAGTGATCCGCTTGTCTTTAAGAATTTCCTGCTTTCGGCTCCCGAACTGTTTAGTGCTTTGGGCGAACGCTTGGGGGCAGTGGAGCATCTCTTGAGTTTTTGGCGGTACCGCGTGCCGATGGGCAACCGTCCACAAATAACTGGGGACGATCTCATTGATATGTTCAGTGATTTCGAAAACAGTCTTGAAAGTGTTACCGAGCCGCAAGGTGCCGACAAGTCCGTTTGGGGTTAGGCCTCAAGGCCCCAGCCAGCCCCTATCCCGTAATCGCAAAGCCCTCATAGCCCTTGGCCACCACCTCATCGCAGCGGATCTTATAGTCCCCGCCGATATAGGGCATAAAGACGCGCGGCTTGCCCGGCACATTTGCCCCGACATACCAAGAGTTGGCTTGCGGGAAGAGGGTCTCGTCGGCTGTATCATTGACATGCTTGACCCATGCCTCTTGCGCCGCTTCGGTGGCCTCGATGGTCACATGGTTGGTCGCCAGAACGTGACCGATCGCGGCATTGATCCAGTCCACATGCTGCTCGATTGAGGTCATCATATTGGTCAGCACCGATGGGCTACCTGGGCCAGTGACGGTGAACAGATTGGGGAAGCCTGCGACCTGCAGGCCCAGATAGGTCTTGGGGCCATGTTCCCAGGCCTCGCGCAGAGCCACGCCGCCCTTGCCGCGAATATCCATCTTCAATAGGGCCCCAGTCATGGCGTCAAAGCCGGTGGCAAAAATAATCACATCGACGGGATAGTCACCCTCAGTGGTCCGCACCCCGTCCGCCGTGATTTCGGTAATTGGCGTGGCGCGCAGGTCGACCAGCGCGACATGGTCTTTGTTGAAGGTGTCATAGAAGCCGCTGTCGACACAGGCGCGCTTGGAGCCAAAGGGATAGCCGCGCGGGGTCAGTCGTTCGGCGACCTCGGGGTCCTTGACGATTTCGCGGATCTTGCCGCGCACATAGTCAGCCGCGACGCCATTGATATATTCATCCCGCATCAGGTTGGGGATCACGGTCAATGAGACCAGCGCGCCGCCGTCCCACAGGCCCTCTGCCAGTTGGTTCAGTTCCTCTTCCGAGGGCACATAACCCTCAGGCGGCAGGGGGAAGCCGGGACTGCCATCGGCCAGCATCTGGCGATAGACGGGGAAGTTGGCCTCGAACTCTGCGACTTCCTCCGGTGTCAAGGGCCGGTTCTTGGCGGGCAGACTGAAGTTCGGGGTCCGCTGAAAGACGGTGACGCTTGCCGCCTGCTGGGCGATCAACGGCAAGGATTGGATGCTCGACGAGCCGGTGCCGATCATGGCCACGCGCTTGCCGCTGAAATCGACGCCCTCATGGGGCCACAGGCCGGTGACATAGGTCTCGCCTGCAAAGGTCTCGGCCCCGGCAATGTCGGGCTTACGCGGCACCGACAGGCAGCCGGTGGCCATGATGCAGAAACGGGCCTCGATTTGGTCGCCGCAATCGGTCTCAACCGTCCAGCGCTGGGTCGCCTCATTATAGGTCGCTGAGGTCACGCGGGTGTTGAAGGCGAACCCACCGCGCAGGTCAAACTGATCGGCCACATGGTTGGCATAGGCGAGGATTTCTGGCTGCGGCGCATATTTCTCCGACCAGTTCCAAGCGGCCCGCAGCTCATCGGACCAGGAATAGGAATAGAGCAGGCTGGGAATGTCGCAGCGCGCGCCCGGATAGCGGTTCCAGTACCATGTGCCGCCGACATCGCTGCCCGCCTCAAAGCCTTGATAGCTCAGGCCCGCCTCGCGCAGGCGGTGGGTCATATAGAGGCCGCCAAAGCCTGCCCCCACCACGACCACATC
>CANCJE010000129.1 GCA_947378235.1 Caulobacteraceae bacterium
GTGAAGCGGGTGCTGGATACAGGCACGCGGCTCGTGCTTCAGGCCAGCAATGACATTACCGTCAACTCGGCCCTGACGGTCGATAATCCTAGCGGCAATGGTGGCGACCTGACTCTTCAGGCGGGGCGCTCGATTACGATCAATCAGCCTATCTATAGCGACAATGGCAATGTCACCCTGATTGCCAACGATCTGCTGGCCAATGGCGTGATTAACGCCGATCGGCTGGCGGGCGACGCCAACATCACCTTTGGTGCCAATGGTTCGATCAATGCCGGGAGCGGAACTGTCAATCTCGAACTGCGCCTCGGCACCGGCAAGACCAATTCCAGCTATGGCGACTTTGTCGGCATGGGGACGAATTTTAGCAAGATCACAGCCGCGCGGACCAACATCTCGCCGTTCGAGGTCTTCACCTTCACCGCCGACAACAAGACCATGACCTATGGCGCGACCCCGTCGGGCCTGACCTATACCAGTTCGGGGCGTCTTTTCGGAAGCGACAGCGCTGCCTTTTCGGGTGCGCCGACCATCAGCACCACGGCCTCATCCATCGCCAATGTCGGGGCCTATGCCATCACCATCGCGCGCGGCACCTTGGCGGCTTTGAAGACCTATTACAGCTTCGACTTCGTACCCGCGACCTTCACCATCACCAAGGCCATGTTGACGGTTCGGGCCGATGATAAGCGCAGAGACTATAATCTCGACAATCCGCCCTTCACGGCATCGATCAGTGGCTATTTGAACGGGGACACAGCGGCGGCTATTTCGGGCCTTAGCCTGTCGACCGCAGCCACGCGGACCTCCGCCTCCGGGACCTATGCCATCACCGCGTCCGGGGCGACCGCGACGAACTATGACTTCACCTTCTTGCCGGGCACCTTGACGATCAATGCATCCATTCCGACACAAACCCTTGTGTTTAAAGCCAATAATCAGACCATGACCTATGGGACCGTGGTTCCCAGTCTGAACGGCGGTTATAGTATTTCGGGCCTCTATGGGTCGGACACGGCGGCGATGGCCTTTTCGGGCGCACCCGTCTTGAGCACCGTGGCCAATTCCAGCTCCAATGTCGGGGCCTATGAGATCGCGATTGCGCGGGGCACGCTGGCGGCCTTGACCTACTATTATGATTTCAGTTTTGTCCCGGGTGTCCTCACGATCACCAAGGCGCAGTTGACGGTGCGTGCCGACGACAAGAGCCGCCAATATGGTCTGGCCAACCCAAGCCTCAGCGCCTCGATCAGCGGTTATCGCAATGGTGACGGCGCAAGTGTCGTCACCGGCCTGTCTTTGGCCACCGCCGCGACCCAAGGCTCCAACGTCGGCACCTATCAAATCACGGCTTCTGGAGCCTCGGCCCTGAACTATGATTTCAGCTATCTGCCGGGGACGCTGACGATCACCAAGGCACAGCTGACGGTGCGTGCCGACGACAAGAGCCGCCAATATGGTCTGAGCAACCCAAGCCTCACGGCCTCGATTAGCGGCTATCGCAATGGTGACGGGGAGGGTGTCGTGTCGGGCCTGTTCTTGACCACCGCCGCGACCCAGGGCTCCAACGTCGGGGCCTACCAGATCACAGCCTCTGGAGCCTCGGCCCTGAACTATGATTTCAGCTATCTGCCGGGGACGCTGACCGTGACGAAGGCAAGGCTAACGGTAAGTGTGGATGATAAGAGCCGCGACTATGGCAGTCAAAATCCCGATTTTACGGCTCTCATCACGGGCCTGCGCAATCAGGATGGGCTTGAGGTGGTGTCGAATCTCAAATTTGAGACCCTTGCAACCCAGCGCTCGGCGGTCGGTCCCTATGACATCAAGGCGTTCGGAGCCACGGCGCAGAATTACGATTTTGACTATTTGCCCGGGACCTTGACCATCACGCCCATCAGCCGATTAATTGCGCGACTGGCAACTTCGACCTTTGGCCAGACAGAGGCTATGGGTCTAAGCCGCTTGCAAAGACTTAGGTCACGGGTTCTGACCGTTCTGGCAGCGGTCGAGCAGGATGATGACCTGCCCGTTATGACCGGGCAAGAAGCGGTCTACACATCTTACAAAGGCATGAGGGCGGGGGTCGGTCGACGGTAAGGGGCCTGCCAAAGGCTATCGTCGATCGTTGAGCCAGCTTCGGATGGTCTTATTGACCAAGGCTTCGGCATCGTGCTGCACGAAATGGTCCGCCGATGGGATCATCAGAACAGTCGTGTCCTGTGAGACATGGTCCCAAGTTCCAGC
Source organism: Caulobacteraceae bacterium (assembly GCA_947378235.1). Lineage (GTDB taxonomy): Bacteria > Pseudomonadota > Alphaproteobacteria > Caulobacterales > Caulobacteraceae > CAISGS01. The sequence continues at coordinate 2,248 of CANCJE010000129.1, forward strand.
GTGCCCCGCCGCACTGAGAGCCTTGTCCTTCATGCCGTGAATGACCAAGACCGGGACATTGATCATCGGTGCCTCTGCAGACATTAGTCCGCCCTTATCCGTTGTCGTCTTGGGATAGTTGGCGCGGTAATAGTTGAGCATGCCGATGATGCTGGAGCGTTTGAAGGCCTCGACATAGCGCGCCTTTTCAGCCGGATCCTTGACCCAGCCGACCAACCCCTCGGGTGTGAGATAGTTCTCAAAGCCCGGTTTCTGGAAGTTTCGGGCATATTGGCTGTTCTTTTGCTGCTCAGGATTGGTCGCCATCTCGCGAGCAAAGCCGACGGGGTGGGGCACGCTCATGATGATTAGGCGGTTGACCAGATCGGGCCGTGTAAAGACCACCTGCCAAGAGATGGCGGCGCCCCAGTCATGGCCGACGATGATCGCGTTCTTTTGGCCTTCCGCCTCAATGACAGCGGCAACATCCCCGACCAGATTGGGCATGGCATAGGCCGCTTCACCCTCAGGCTTGTCGGATAGATTATAGCCACGGTTGTCCAACGCCGCGGTGCGATAACCAGCCTTGTTGAGCGTCGCCATCAACGGCTTCCACGTCGCCCAATAGTCTGGAAAGCCGTGGATCAGGACGACGAGGGGGCCTTGGCCATTCACGACATAGTGGATCTTGACGCCCCTATTGTTGGCATAGCGGTCCTGCGGCTCAGCCTGCGCGACGGCTGCAACGGTCAAGACCGCCAAGAAAGCTGCGAAAGCCAGTAAACGCTTCATAGTCCGTCTCCCATGGCCGAGGGTTTGCCGAAAACCACCAGGCTGGCTTGGCGACCAAAGATCAATCGATTGACACTGAGGGCAAGGAAATATTCGCGGTTGGAGTCGCTGGACCGTCCGCCCATCTGTGCAACCTGCCATGCGGTTAAAATGGCCATTAGGGCGGTCAGATCGAAAAATACGGCCCATTGGATGATGTCGGTCTTCATGGCTCCCCCCCGTCCGTTCTTATGTTTTTAAGGTCAGTTGAGGGTCTTGAAGGGGCGGTCGTCAATCGGATTATTGCACGGATGGTCAAGACCGTCTGGCGAGGCTAGCCTGCCTGCCAAAGGATAATGGGGCGGATTCGACAATGACGGGGCTGCGATTTCGGCTAGACGCGGGTGGGGACACGATGGTGTTCAGCGCCAAGGCGAGCGAACCGCCAGCCTTGGTCTATTGGGGCCCCAGCCTTGCCATAGGGGCTGATCTTGCGGCGATTGCTGAACTTGCTCAAAGGCCGATACCGCACGGCATGCTCGACGGCGGCGAGGGGTTGGACCTTATGCCCGACGCGGCGAGGGGCTTTCTGGGCACGCCATCGTCACAGCTTCATCGATCGGGTGACCTTGTCCTGAGCCAGTTTCAGCTGGTCTCGTCCGAGATCAGCGATTGTCGCGCCAGCCTGTTCCTGTCCGATGAGCTGGCGGGGGTGGCCCTCGCACTTGAGATTGAGATGGATGCCCAGACCGGTGTCGCTTCCTTCTGCAATCGCCTGATCAACAAAGGCCCTTCAGCGCTAACTGTGAATTGGCTCGCCGCAGGGTGCTTGCCGCTCGACCATGACGAACTGTTGGCCTTTGAGGGGCGCTGGGCCAATGAGGGGCGGCCTTACCGACTGCGCGTTCCGGGCGGCATGTGGGCTAGTGAAAACCGGACGGGGCGGACCTCACACCATGCCCCGCCGCTGCTGGCCGTGGGTGAGCCAGGCTTTAGCAACCAGCATGGCGCGGTAATGGGCTTGCATCTGGCATGGAGCGGTAATCACCGCATGATGGTCGAGCGCCTGCGCGACGGGCGGGTCCAGATGCAGGCCGGAGAACTGTTCTTACCCGGCGAAATGACCTTGGCAACTGGCGAGGCCTATCAATCGCCGACACTTTATATGGCAAGATCGGAGGCGGGCCTGAACGGGCTTAGCGACCGGTTCCACCCCTTTGTGCGTCAACAGATTTTGGGTGGGCGACTGACTGGAAATCCAAGACCCGTTCACTTCAACAGTTGGGAAGCGGTCTATTTCGATCACGACCCAGCAGTCCTATCTGATCTCATTGGCCATGCCGCAGCGGTGGGTGCTGAGCGATTTGTCCTCGATGATGGCTGGTTCTTGGGACGCAATGATGATCGCACCAGTCTGGGCGACTGGACCCCTGACCCGATCAAATATCCGAACGGGCTGGATCCACTCATTGCAGAGGTCAAGGCCGCTGGGATGGAGTTCGGGCTTTGGGTTGAGCCGGAAATGGCCAATGCGGATTCCGATCTCCTACGGGCCCATCCCGATTGGGTTCTAGCTGTTGCCGACCGAGTTCAGCCTCTGGGGCGCGGGCAATATGTGCTGGACCTTACGCGCCCTGAGGTTCGCGCCGCCATTTTTGCTCAGCTGGATCGACTGCTGAGCGAGAATGATATCGACTATTTGAAATGGGACATGAACCGCGACCTGACCCATCCAGTCAGTGGCGGTAAGGCGGCGGTCCATCGTCAGACCCTTGCGGTCTATGACCTGATCGATGGGCTGCGAGCCAAACATCCCCATGTTGAGATCGAGTCCTGCGCCTCGGGCGGCGGTCGGGCGGATTTCGAGATCTTGCGCCGCACCGACCGGATCTGGACCTCCGACTGTAACGATCCGGTTGAGCGCCAAGCCATCCAGCGTAGTTTTAGTCTGTTCTTTCCGCCCGAAATTATGGGCTCCCACGTTGGCCCGCGCGCGAGCCACACGACGGCGCGCGACACAGGGATAGGCTTTCGCGCTTGGACCGCCTTCTTTGGTCACTTCGGCATCGAGGCGGACCTGCGGGCCATGACAATTCGCGAGCGAGAACAGTTGGCGCAGGTCATTTCGCTCCATAAGCAGCACCGCGCCTTACTCCACGCGGGCCGAACCTTGCGCCTCACCCATCCCGATGCTGGCATGTGCGCGATGATGGTCGTGGGTAAGGCCGGAGCCTTAGTCAGTGCCGCTCAGGTTGGAACCCCAGCGACGGCGACGCTGGCCCCCCTTCGGCTTTCGGGTCTCGATCCAGTAGCCACCTACCTTGTGACCCTGTTGAACCCGCCGAGCCATCCACAGCGGACCATGAAATCGACGCCGCCAACACTGACTGGTCGGGCGTTTCAAGCCTCCGGTACCGCCTTGATCCATCAGGGGCTGCCTCTGCCCGTCCTTCGAGCCCAAGAGATTGCCGTCTATCATCTGGAGCGTCTGACATGACGGCTAACTGCGTCGCTGATTTCAGCTGCGCCTTGGGCGAGGGACCTTGCTGGGACCCGCGCGATGGGCGGCTATGGTGGGTCGATATTGTAGGCGCCAAGGTCCATTGGTTCGAGCCTTCAACGGGACAGGCCGGCAGCCTTGATCCTGGTGAGCAAATTACAGCGCTGGGTCTTCGCCGGGCCGGGGGCTTTGTCGCGGCAACAGCGGCTGGTGCCGGTATTTTTGATCCACAGTCAGGGCGTTTTAGTCTGCTTTATCCTACCCCAAGCGAACATCGGGGCAACCGCAGCAATGACGGCAATGTCGGGGCTGATGGCAGTTTCTGGTTCGGCTCGATGCATAGCGAGGCTGCAGAGCGGTCGGGAGCGGTCTTTCAGGTCAAGCCAGACTGGTCTGGCAGGGCGGTCATTCGCGACTGGGGCATCACCAATACGCTTCGGACCAGTCTTGATGGTCGCCATCTCTTTGTCGTCGACTCCCTTGAACAGACCCTCTATCGCTACGATGTCGGCGATGATGGCCTTAGCGGGCAGCAGGTCTTTGCCCAAACGCAAGGGCAGGCGGCGACGCCCGATGGCTCGGCGGTGGATTGCGAGGGCTACCTCTGGAACGCGCAATGGGATGGGTGGCGCATTGTGCGTTATGCGCCTGATGGCAGCATTGACCGGATCGTCCCCATGCCCGTTCAGTGCCCGACCAGTTGCAGCTTCGGCGGTCCTGACCTCAAGACCCTGTTCGTGACCAGTGCGCGCGATGGACTGACGCCCCAGCAACTTGAGGCGCAGCCGCAGGCGGGCGGGCTCTTTGCCCTATCGGTTGATGTGGCAGGATCGCCGCTACTCTATTTTGAAGGCTAAGGTCAGATGAAACTTGGCGTCTGTTACTATCCTGAACATTGGCCGCAAGACGGGTGGGCCGAGGATGCAGCGCGAATGGCCGATATGGGCCTCTCGGTCGTGCGGATCGCAGAGTTCGCCTGGAGCCGCATCGAGCCAGAACCGGGGCAGTATGACTGGGCGTGGTTAGATCAGGCCGTTGAGACCCTCCATGCGGCGGGCCTATCGGTGATAATGTGCACCCCGACAGCAACCCCGCCTAAATGGCTGGTGGATCAGCAGCCCGACATGGTGGCCGTCAATGAGCGGGGACAGAGGCGCCAGTTCGGGTCCCGGCGTCACTATAGCTTTTCACACGAGGGCTACCGTGCCGACTGTGCGCGGATTACCGAGGTCGTGGGCGAACGCTATGGCCAGCACCCCGCCGTGGTGGCTTGGCAAACTGACAATGAATATGGCTGCCACGATACGACCATCAGCTATTGCGCCTCTGCCGCGCGGCGCTTTCGGCTCTGGCTTGCGGCGCGCTATGGAACGGTCGAGGCCCTTAATCAGGCGTGGGGTACAGTCTTCTGGTCTCAGGTCTATCGCAGCTTTGATGAGGTGGACCCGCCTCATTTAACCGTGACGGAAGCCAATCCGAGCCACCGTTTGGACTATAATCGGTTCGCGTCTGACGAGGTGGTCAGTTTCAACCGCCTGCAGGTCGATATCCTGCGCCAGCGGTCTCCGGGCCGCGACATGATCCATAATTTCATGGGTTTCTATACCGAGTTTGACCATTTTGCGGTCAGCCAAGACCTCGATGTCGCCAGTTGGGACAGCTACCCCCTCGGCTTCCTTGAGCAGTTCTGGTTCAGTGCCGAGGACAAGGCGCGTTATCTGCGGCAAGGTCATCCCGACGTCGCCGCCTTCCACCACGATCTCTATCGCGGCTGCGGGCGGGGGCGTTGGTGGGTTATGGAGCAGCAGCCGGGACCGGTGAACTGGGCCTCGTTCAATCCATCCCCGCTGCCCGGCATGGTTCGCGCTTGGACTTGGGAGGCCTTTGCCCATGGCGCGGAGGTGGTGTCCTATTTCCGTTGGCGCCAAGCGCCCTTTGCACAGGAACAGATGCATGCCGGTCTCAACCGGCCCGACCGCAGCGAGGATATTGGCGGCCAAGAGGCGCGGCAGGTGGCGGCTGAAATCAAGGCCTTGGGTGAGTTTGCGCCCTGCGGACCTTCGCCCGTGGCGCTGGTCTTTTCCTACGAGGGCGATTGGGTCACGACCATTCAGCCTCAGGCCAAGGGCTTTTCAGCCTTGAAGGAGGCCTTTGCTTGGTATTCGAGCCTGCG
>CANCJE010000130.1 GCA_947378235.1 Caulobacteraceae bacterium
CTCCCAGACCCGCGCGATCAGGGACGGATCATCCAGTTGGAATTTGAAATAGCCCGCGCGGTCCGGATGCTGGCGAATATGGCTCAGCGCGATCGTCTCCCAGCCCACGGCCAGTCGGCTATCGGCATGCAGGATCAGGAGCCAAGGCCCCTTGGCCACCGCGCAGGCCGCCGCAAGTTGCTGCCCCCGCCCCTTGGCGGAGGTGACGATCTTTGCACCCGCCTCGTCGGCAGCCTCTAAGGTTCCATCAGAGGAGCCGCCGTCACTGATCACCACCTCCCGCACCAGACCGTCCACGGCCGCAGGCACGAGCGCCGCCAAGGTCAAGGATAGGTGGCCCGCTTCATTAAAGGTGGGAATGACGACACTGATCATGCCCCCATCAAGCCTGCGCTCTGGATCGGGTCAAGTCTGGTCGGACATTCATGCCGCCAAAGCGCAAGATTGCCTCTCTGCGCCCGCGCTTTGCGTCAATCCGCCGGATCGAACAGGTGAACCTTTCGGGCTGCGAGGCGAAGGGTTTGGCCCACAGCGATCGACCCCGCCTCCTGCCGCGCAAGGCTGATCTCGATACGCTGGTCCGACGCGGTTTGAGCTTCAATCTGAATGACAGGACCCTGTGCCGTCACACGCACAATCTTTGCCTCGAACCCCTCTGGCGCCACGACCAGATCATGAGGGCGCACGAAGGCGGTCTTGGGGCCATCGGCGCAGTCCACGGCAAGGCTGACCGAACCGCAGACAAAGCGCCCGCCGCTGACCGCACCGTCAAACCGGTTGGTTTCACCGACAAAGCTGCAGACAAAGGCCGAGGCCGGTTGGTCATAGACCTCTTGCGGGGTGCCGACCTGCTCGATGGAGCCTTGATTGAGGATCGCGACCCGGTCGGCCAGATCGAGGGCCTCTTCCTGATCGTGGGTGACGAAGATGGTGGTCACGCCAGTAGCATTGTGGATGCGCCTTAGCTCCTTGCGCAGGCTCTTACGCACCGTGGCATCCAAGGCCCCGAACGGCTCGTCGAGCAACAGGACCTGCGGCGACACGGCCAAGGCCCGGGCCAGGGCCACGCGCTGGCGTTGCCCCCCCGACAGTTGGGCCGGATAGCGACCGCCAAGCCCGCCAAGTTCGACAAGACCCAACAGATCTTCAACCCGACGGTTGATCTCCGCCCGCGCTGGCCGGTCCTTGGCCTTGCGCACATCCAGACCAAAGGCGATGTTCTTGGCCACGGTCATGTGGCGAAACAGGGCATATTGCTGGAACACAAAGCCCACCTTGCGGACTGCGGCGCTGGCAAAGGTGACGTCCTGATCGTCGAAGGCCACCTGCCCGGCCTCTGGAAACTCCAGCCCGGCAATGATGCGCAGTAAGGTGGTCTTGCCCGAGCCGGAGGGTCCCAAAAGCGCCAAAAGCTCGCCCGGCTGGACCTCAAGGCTGACGCCGCGCAGCGCCGGATAGCGTGCGAACTGCTTCTCAACCGATCGGATGGAGATGGTCATGAGGTTGGTAGTCTCCGCAACCGCCCAAGGGATCGTCCGGCTAGTGCCCGGCGCGACGCACCTGAGGCTGCAACATTTCTAAAAGGCCCTTGAGGATCAGGGTCAGGATGGACAACAGGCACAGAAGCGCGGCAACCGAAAAGGCACCGACGAAATCGTACTCGTTATAAAGTATCTCGACATGCAGTGGCATGGTGTTGGTCAGGCCGCGAATATGGCCCGACACGACCGACACAGCCCCAAACTCGCCCATCGCCCGCGCATTACATAGCAAGACGCCATAGAGCAGGCCCCAGCGGATATTGGGCGTCGTTACCCGCCACAGGGTCATCCAGCCGCCCGCCCCCATCGAGGCCGCTGCCTCTTCCTCATCCACGCCCTGCTCCTGCATCAGCGGGATCAGTTCGCGCGCGACAAAGGGGAAGGTCACAAACAGGGTGGCCAGCATGATGCCCGGCACAGCAAAGATGATCTTGATATTGTGATCAATCAGCCATGAGCCGAACCAGCCGTGCGAGCCAAAGATCAGCACATAGATCAGGCCCGCCACCACGGGCGAGACCGAAAAGGGCACGTCGATCAGGCTGATAAGCAGGCTTTTGCCCCAAAATTCGTGCTTGGCCACAGCCCAAGCCGCCGCCACGCCAAAGACGATGTTGAACGGTACAGCCACCGCCGCCGTCAGCAAGGTCAGCTTGATCGAGGCGATGGCATCAGGCGTGCTCATGGCCTCCAGCGCCGGACCCAGCCCCTGTCTCAGGGCTTCAGCAAAGACCGACACCAAGGGCAGGACGAGGATCAGGCCTAAAAAGACGGCCACGAGGCTGAGGACCAGCGTCTTGACCCACCAAGGGTCCTGAGTAGAGGAACGCGGGCTCATGCCGACCTCTTTCGTGCCCAGGCTTGGATGGCATTGATGACCAGTAGCATGGCGAAGGAGGCCGACAGCATGACAACGGCGATGGTCGATGCGGCCTGATAGTTGAACTGTTCCAACTGGATCACGATCAAGAGCGGCGCGATCTCGGACTTGAACGGCATGTTCCCAGCGATAAAGATCACCGAGCCATATTCCCCAACCCCACGCGCGAACGACAGGGCAAAGCCGGTCAGCCACGCCGGACCCAAGGCGGGCAAGATCACCCGGCCAATGATCGATAACCGCCCTGCCCCCAAGCTGGCTGCAGCCTCCTCGACATCCGCCGAAAGGTCCCGCAGCACCGGCTCGATGGTGCGCACGACAAATGGCAGGCCAATGAAGGTTAGGGCAATCACCACGCCCAGCGGCGTATAGGCCGCCTTGATTCCCGCCATCTCCAGATACTGACCAACCCAGCCATTGGGCGAATAGAGCGCGGCCAAGGCGATGCCCGCCACCGCCGTGGGCAGGGCAAAGGGCAGATCGACCAGCCCATTGATGATCGACTTGCCCGGAAACTCATATCGCACCAAGGCCCAGGCCGTCAGGACGCCAAAGACCGCATTGACCGCTGCGGCGACAAAGGCCGCACCAAAGGACAGGCGGTAGGCCCCAAGCGCGCGAGCCGAAAAACCCGCCTGCAAAAATTCAGAAAAGCTCTGCCCCGAAGCCTTCAAGATCACCGCCGACAGGGGGATCAGCACGACCAGCGACAGAAGGCTGACCGTCACCCCGAGCGACAGCCCAAAGCCAGCAATAGCCGAGCGCCGCCGAAACAGGGTTTTCGCCCCGCGCGGCTGTCGGTCTTGCCCAGCAGTGGAGAGGGTCGTTGAAGACATGGGTCCGGGTCTTAAGTCACTGCGATCAGGGCTTGGCCATAATCAGGCCACCGTGCCTATAGGACCCTCACCACCTAAGCGGCAATGACCAAAAACTGAGGGCGGCGTGAGAAAAAGACGAGCGGCTCAAAACCGATCAAACCGTCGATCGTGATGCAGAGAAATTGGTAGGCCGGGAGGGGATCGAACCCTCGACCATTCGATTAAAAGTCGAATGCTCTACCGCTGAGCTACCGGCCCGCCGTGCGGGTGACTCGGCCAAGCCGATGCCCCGTGAAGCGGCGCGGAACATAGGCGGACAGGGCTATGGCCGCAAGCTAGAAGCGTGGGCTAGCATCTATTTGTTTCGTGCTTACATATAGGCCATGGACCAGACATCGCGCCCTGCTGTGATTTTCGCCCTGAGCCTTATGGTCTTGACCGGATTGGCGAGGCCAGAAATGGCGCGCGCAGCGGTGCCAGAGCCGGTGTCACAACCGTCTGACCTTCCCTCTGCCCCCTCTGTTCAATCCCCTAAGTCAGACCCCCTTCAGCCCCCTCGCCCGCCGTCAGCCATGACCGACATCTCAACGCCCATGCCCGCCCAAGGCCCGACCAAGGACACAATGGGCCAGGCCCTGACAGCGCCGCTTGCGGACTTGAACATCACTCAAGATAAGATACCGCTCATCCTCCAGTTGGCTATGGCCGCCCCCTATGACGGACCGCAGGATCGAAGCTGCGAGGGATTGGCGGCGGCGATTGCCCCCTTAGACCTTGCCCTCGGACCCGATCTGGACGTGCCGCCGAGCAAGACCAATCCGGGCCTCCTAGAGCACGGCTCGACCTTTGCGGGCGATGCCGCAGTTGGGGCCATGCGCGGGGCGACCGAAGGCCTGATCCCCTTTCGCGGCTGGGTTCGCAAACTGTCCGGCGCTGAGGCCCACTCAAAGAAGGTGCGGGCCGCCATAGCCGCCGGTGCGGTAAGGCGCGCCTATCTTAAGGGCCTTGGCGAGGCAAAGGGCTGCGCTGCCCCTGCAGCGCCCCAGCGTGCCGCTCCTGCGCCCATCCAGCCCTAAAGGTGTAGGGCGCGGCCATAGGCGTCCAGCACGCTCTCATGCATGGCTTCGGACAGGGTCGGGTGCGGGAAGACGGTGGCCATCAGTTCGGCCTCGGTCGCCTCTAGCGTCATGGCGATGGCAAAGCCTTGGATCATTTCCGTGACTTCCGCACCGATCAGATGGGCACCGAGCAGAGCGCCGGTCTTGGCGTCGAACACAGTCTTGACGAAGCCCTCGGTCTCGCCCGCCGCGATAGCCTTGCCATTGACCCGGAAAGGAAAACGCCCGACGCGGACCTCATGGCCGGCAGCTTTTGCCTGGGCTTCGGTCTGGCCGACCGAGGCGACCTGCGGATTGGCATAGGTGCAACCGGGAATGGGGGCCGTCAGATTGGCGGGCTTTTGTCCGGCCAGATGTTCAACACAGTGCACACCCTCATGGCTGGCCTTATGCGCCAGCCAAGGCGGACCGGCCACATCGCCAATGGCATAGAGCCCCGCAACCGAGGTGGCCGAATGGACGTTCGTGACCACATGACCGCGATCGACCTTAACGCCCAGCGCTTCGAGGCCAAGGTTCTCGACATTACCGGTGATACCGACGGCGACAATGGCAATATCAGCCTCTAGCCGCTCAGCCTTGCCGCCAACCTCCAGATCAACGACGACGCCCTTGGCGGTCTTGGCCAGCTTGACGACCTTGGCCCCGACGCGGAAGGCGAGGCCCCGGCGCTCAAAGGCCTTCTTGGCCGCGGTGCTGACCTCTTCATCCTCGACCGGCAATATGCGGTCCAGCGCCTCGATCACTGTGACCTCAGAGCCGAGCGAGCGATAGAAGCTGGCAAATTCAATGCCGATGGCCCCGGACCCAATGACCAAAAGCCGCTTAGGCGCAGATTTGGGCACCATGGCCTCGCGATAGGACCAGATTCGCTCGCCGTCCGGCAGCAGACCGGCGGCCTCGATGACGCGGGCGCGAGCACCGGTGGCGAGGATCACAGACTTGGCCTGAATTGTGCAGGTCCCGCCTGCCTTGAGGGCCACCACGATCTTAGGAGCGGGCGTGCTCTTTTCCAGCTTGGCCGTGCCCTCAATGACCGTGATCTTGTGCTTCTTCATCAAGAAGGCGACGCCCGCCGAAAGCTGCTTGGACACGCCGCGCGAGCGCTCAATGACCTTCGTAAAGTCATAGGACCGCCCCGTCACCGACAGGCCATAGTCCTCCAGATGGCTAAGGGTCTCGTAGAGATCGCCCGACTTGAGCAGGGCCTTGGTCGGGATACAGCCCCAGTTAAGACAGACCCCGCCCAGCGCCTCACGCTCGACAATGGCGACCTTCATGCCCAGTTGACTGGCGCGAATGGCCGCGACATAGCCGCCAGGACCGGCTCCGATAATGACGAGATCGAATTCCATAGCCAAAACCCTATATAAGCATCATCAGAGGATCTTCGATCAACCGTTTGAATTCATTTAGCCACTGCGCGCCGATGGTCCCGTTCAGGACCCGGTGATCGCAGGTCATGGTCACGGTCATCACCGTAGCGATGGCTAGGCTATCGCCGTGCACCACAGCTCGCTTCTCGCCCGCCCCGACCGACAAGATTGCACCCTGAGGCTCGTTAATGATCGAGGCAAAGCTCTTGATGCCGAACATGCCAAGGTTGGAGATCGAGAAGGTGCCGCCTTGGAACTCTTCAGGCTTCAGCTTGCGGGCGCGGGCGCGGGCGGCCAGATCCTTCATCTCGGTGGCGATCTGGGCCAGACCCTTGGTCTCGGCGGCGCGGATGATTGGGGTGATCAGGCCCCCGTCAATGGCCACAGCCACGGCAATGTCGGCATGGTGATGGACCGCGATCCCTTGAGGTGTGTAGCTGGCATTAGCCATCGGCACGCGCTTGAGCGCCAGAGCCGCACAGCGGATGATCAGGTCATTGACCGAGACCTTGACGCCCGACGCCTCCAGTCCCGCATTGATCCGCGTGCGGGCCTCCAACAGAGCGTCAAGTTCCAAATCGATGGACAGGGGGAAGTGCGGAATGTCCCTGAAGCTCTCGGTCATGCGCCGCGCGATGGTCTTGCCCATGCCATCGAGCGGAACCACATCATAGGACCCAGGCGCGATACCCATCTCTTCTAAGCTCTGAACCTGACGCGGTGCAGAGACCTGTGTCGGCGCGGCTTGAGCCGTGACCGGCCTGCGGCCCGCCTGAGCGTCAATATCGCGCTTGATGATCCGGCCATGGGGACCGCTGCCGCTGATCGTGGCCAGATCCAGCCCCGCTGCACGGGCGAGGCGCCGGGCTAAGGGTGAGGCCGCGATACGGTCCGAAGCGGGCGCCCCCCCCTCCACCGCTTCGCGATCCCCCTCCCCCAGAGGGGGAGGATTTATAGGCTTAGGATCTTCCCCCTTTGGGGGAAGTACCGGCGCAGCCGGGGTAGGGGGTGGTGCCGCCTCTCCCCCACTCTCACCCTCACCCTCACCCGCTAACTGGGCAATTACAGTATTGACCTTAACGCCCTCAGTCCCCGCCGCGACCAGCAGGGCTGAAATCACGCCCTCGTCCACCGCCTCGACCTCCATGGTCGCCTTATCGGTCTCGATCTCAGCAATGACGTCGCCCGCCTTGACGGTGTCCCCCACCGCCACATGCCACTTGGCCAATACGCCCTCCTCCATGGTCGGAGACAGGGCTGGCATCAAAATGTCGATAGACATGGGCTTAGCTCCCGTAATCGAGTGAGGCGGCGGCGGCATCCAAGATAGCCTCCACATCCAGGCCATAGGTCCGATAGAGATCGGGCAAATCGCCGGACTGGCCGAAATGATCCATGCCCAGCGCCGAAACGCGAGACCCCTTGACCCCGCCCAGCCAAGACAGGGTCGCGGGCGGTCCGTCGATCACCGTCACCAGCGAGGCCCCAGCCCCTAGGGGAGCCAATAACTTTTCGATATGGGAAGGCTCGCGACGTCCCTTGGCCCGCCCCTTCAAGGCCGCCGACCAATCCAGATGCAGACGGTCAGGGCTCGTGACCGCTAAGAGGCCGATGCCGGGGATATCTTCGCGCAATTGCTCAAAGGCTTCCATGGCCTCTGCCGCGATAGCCCCGGTATAGACCACAGCCATTTCTACGCCGGGGGCGGGCTCGACCTGCCAATAGGCCCCGGCGATCACGTCCGCGATCTGGGCAGGGCTCAAGGTCCGGTCCGGCTGTTCGAGCGCACGCGTTGAGAGGCGCAAATAGACCGAATTGCCCTCAGGCTGCTGCATGAAGTCAAAGGCCCAGCGCATGATCTCGACCAGTTCATCGACAAAGGC
>CANCJE010000131.1 GCA_947378235.1 Caulobacteraceae bacterium
GAGGTCATGGCCCCCAAGGGCGCGCCCAATGTTGTGGTGATCATCCTTGACGATGTCGGCTTTGCCGATCTGGGCTGCTATGGCGGCGAGGTCTCGACCCCCAATATCGACGCTCTGGCCAAGGACGGCCTGCGCTATGTCAATTTCAGGACCACGGCCATGTGCTCCTGCACGCGTGCGGCCTTGCTGACCGGCCTGAACCATCATTCCGCCGGTATGGGCTGGCTGGCCGATGTCGATTCTGGCTATCCGGGCTATCGCGGCGACCTGACACGGCAAGCCATGACCCTACCAGAGGTCCTGCGTGATGCAGGCTGGTCGACCTTCTTGACCGGCAAGTGGCATGTGAACAATGCCGAGAGTAACGGCCCCAACGGCCCCTATCACAACTGGCCGACCCACCGGGGCTTTGACCGGGCCTATTGGTATCAGGGCCATTCCAGCGACCATTTCCACCCCGGCGCCCTTTTTGATGGCACCACCCATGTCGAGGCGGGCGGAGAGGGCTATTATCTCAGCGACGATCTGGCCGAACGGGCGACGGGCTACATCCGCACGCAAAAGCTGCTGGCCCCGGAAAAGCCGTTCTATCTGCATGTCGCCTTCGGCGGTGCCCACTCGCCCCTGCAGTCCAAGCCTGAAGACCGTGACCTTCACAAGGGCCGCTTCGATGCCGGATGGGATGTGATCCGCAAGCAGCGTCTGGAGCGGCAAAAGGCGCTGGGCATAGCGCAGGATACGGTCGAGCTGCCACCCCTGTCCTTTGGCGCAGAGCCTTGGGACAGCCTCAGCCCGCTGCAAAAGAAGGTCTATGCCCGCTATATGGAGGTCTATGCCGGGATGATCACCGGCGTGGATCGGGCCGTCGGCAAGATCGTCGCCGAGCTCGAGGCGCTGGGCGTTCGCGATGATACGATGATCCTGCTGTTCTCCGACAATGGCGCCTCGGCGGAAGGGACCACGACCGGCACGCCCAATATCTTTGCCCCCGCCTTTGGCCGGGAAGTGCCGATCGAAAAGGCGGCCGAGATGTTGGACCATATGGGCGAGGACGGGTCCTTCCCGCACTATCCCATCGGTTGGACCAACGCGTCGGGTACGCCCTACCGCCTCTATAAGCAATATGCCGCCTTGGGCGGGGTGGCTGATCCTCTGATCGTCTCTTGGCCAAAGTCGGTGGATGAGAAGGGGGCCCTGCGCCGCCAATTTGTCCACGTGGTCGATCTCTATCCAACGGTCCTTGAGGCCTGCGGGGTCAAGCGCCCCGACCTCTATCTGGGCGAGCCGCAGAAGCCCGTCGAAGGCGCCAGCGTCCTTGGCACCTTGACCTCGAAAGAGGCCAAGACCCGCACCGAGCAATATTTCGAACTGGGCGGCTTTCGGGCCTATCAGGACGGCGATTGGCGGCTGGTCTCGGTCCATACGCGCGGCAAGCCCTATGAAGAGGATACGTGGGGCCTGTTCGACCTGTCCAAGGACCCGAACGAGCTACACGACCTGTCGGCTCAGCATCCGGACGTGGTCAAGAGCCTGATCGCCAAGTGGGATGCGGCGGCGGTGGCGCACAATGTCCTGCCGCTGGATGACCGGCCCTTGCTTATGAAGATGTCTCAGTCGCGCATGAAGAAGATGCGCAAGGTCTGGGATATTCGCCCGCCCATCGACCAGATACCGTCAGACATCTCGCCCATCGTCTGCGGCATGAGCCATTCGTTTGAGGTGACGTTAGACCGTCCCAAGGGCGATGAGGACGGGGTTCTGGTGGCCCACGGCTCCAGCCCCGCAGGCTATGTGCTCTATATCGACAAGGGCTATCTGGTCTATGAGAGCAGCCTCTTGCCGTGGGTGGACAAGATCACCTCGTCGGTCAAGCTGCCCAAGGGGCCTTGCAAGGTCAAATATGTCCAGAAGATGAAGTCGCGACCCTTCGACGGCAGTGGCACGCTCTATATCAATGGGGCCAAGGTCGGCGAGCATGTCTTTGGCCGGGTTCTATTCTCGCCCGGCTATGATGGGTTCTGTGTGGGGGCCGATCTCGGCAATCGGGTCTCTAAGGCCTATGAGGGCCCCAACCCCTTTAAGGGCAAGATTGAGCGGGTCCTGATCAATGTCGACACCTCGCCGATGAACCCGTTGGAGATCATGCGCTTCATGAATGAGATGAAGATCAAGGTATGAGCCTAACGGCCTTGAGCGCGACGACCCGCCGGATTCGCATACCGGCGGGGACCTATCGGCTGGGCTCAGACGCTCACTATACTGAGGAACGGCCCGTCCGGCCTGTGGCGCTCGAGGCCTTTGAGATCGACATCCATCCGGTGACCAACGCCGCCTTCGCCGCCTTTGTACAGGCGAGCGGCTGGGTGACGCTGGCCGAGCGGTCTGACCCATCAGGTTCCGGGGTCTTTACGCCAAGCCAAGGCCCTATTGCGCTCGATGATCCTCGGCGGTGGTGGCGTCATGAGGCGCAGGCCTGCTGGAAGCGCCCTCGCGGTGCCGGATCGGACCTGACCGGTCTGGACGACCATCCGGTGGTCCATATCAGTCTTGAGGATGCCAAGGCCTATGCCGACTGGTGCGGTCTATCCTTGCCGACCGAGGCCCAGTGGGAAGCGGCGGCGCGGGGCGGTCTGGTGGGGTCGCAATATGCCTGGGGCGAGACCTTCAAGCCAGACGGGCGGCTGATGGCCAATGTCTGGACAGGGGCCTTTCCGTGGTTCCATTCGCGCGAAGACGGGCCTGGGACCAGTCCCGTCGGCCAGTTTGACGCCAATGGCTACGGCCTGTTCGACATGATCGGCAATGTCTGGGAATGGACGCTCAGCCCCTTTGATCAGGCCTCTGGCTGTTGCACACCCGGTCAAGAGGGCAAGCTGATGGCCTTGAAGGGTGGGTCCTTTCTCTGCGCCGCTGAATATTGCGAACGCTATAGGCCTGCCGCCCGCATCGGGGTCACCGCCGACACCACCATGGCCCATATCGGCTTTCGCTGTATCCAGCCGCTCTAGGCTAGCGCGCGGCCCCATCATGGACCGAGCGGCGCAGGACCTTGGGCGCAGCGCCCTTGGCCCAAGCGGTGTCGGCGGTCAAGAAGGGCAAACGCCCCTTTGGATCAAACCCGATATCCGGCGGAGTTTCGGCCCAGAGGGGCAGCCACGCCCCCTCCTGTTCCAGCCGGGCGCGCACAGCCTCGGCGGCGGCGGGCTCTAGGGCCTGATAGGCGGTTTGCAGGTTTTTCAAACAGTGGACGCGGTTTAGATTAACCGGCAGTCGGTAGGCCGCGCCCTCTAATACAATGTCGAAATGGCTCTGGCCCGCCCGCGCGGCGGCGGCATTGGCCGCGAGGCTGGGCAGGTAGCTCGCCCCACAATCGCGCAGGATCGGGGACCAGTCCTGCGGTACCCCTCCGAGCAGGGGCTGATCGGCTAGGCGGCTGGCCTTGGCGTTCCAGACCCTTGCCACCCATTCGAACACAGCCGGGGCCTGCTCGCGCATGATCCGGGCCGGGGTGGGGTCGAGGCTGAAATGGCGAAACATTGGCCCCATAAACCCGAAATCGGCGAGGCTTGGGCGCTCACCGAGCAGGAAGGGACGGTCCTTCAAGATCGCCTCTAACCAATCTAGATTACGCAGATAGACGCTCTCGACATGGACGCGATTGGCCGAAGTGATCCCATCGCCGCGCACATATTTGTCCTGCTGGCGTTTGGTGATGACCGCAGTGCGCAGGCTAAGCGGCAGGGGCAGATCGCGCATCATTTCAGCGGCGATACGGCGGCCCATTAGGCGGCTATCGGTTTCATAGCTCCAGCGATAGTGCAGGGCAGGGCGCCAGAGCCACTCGTCGGCATAGTCTTCGACGAGCAGACTAAAGAACCGCTGGACCGGATCGTGGGGGATGACCTCGGCGTTGGTGCGCTGGGTCTCCATCCAGCCGATAGTGGCGGTGGTGTCGGTCAGCCAGCGACCATCGGCCAACTGAACAGCGGGCATCTGGGCCATGCCCGTGGCCTTGGCGACCTTACGCATGGCGGCAATATCCAGATCGACATACTCGAATGGCACTTCGCAGTAGCGCAGATAGGCCTGTAACTTTCCGGTGAAATAGGACAGGTCGAGGCCATAGACGCTCATGCCGCTAAGAAGAGGGTTCTGAGTCATGGGCCTATCCATCTTAGAAAACCACGCGCTCTCAGACTCGACTATTGGCGCTATGAACGCCATTATCAAGCCGATCAAAAGGACTGCGGCACAAATCAGCGGCCAGTGAGGAAATATGACCGACTTCAAACTCTACGGCACCCCCGGTTCGCTCTATACCAGCAAGGCTCGGTCCTATCTGATCAAGCAAGGTATCGACTTTACCAACCATGCCGTCGGCGAGCCGCGTTTTCGCGCCGAGATCGTGCCTGCCGTCAATCGCTGGATCATGCCGGTGATGGAGACCCCGCAAGGCGAGTTTGTGCAGGATGGCTCTGACATCATTGCCTGGTTTGAGGCTAAGGGTCAGACGCGCTTCCCCGCCTACCCCCAGACCCCGCGCCACAAGGTCATCAGCCAGATTTTCGAGCTGTTCGGCGGCGAGGGTCTCTTGCGTCCGGCCATGCACTATCGCTGGAACTTCGATGAGACCAACCGCGCCTTTCTGGCCAATGACTTCTCTGCTGCCCTAGCCCCGACCGGTGCCGGACCCGAGGAGTGGGAACAGGTCTTTGCCATGGCCAGCGCTCGGATGCGCAAGGCCATGCGGAACTTTGGCGTCACCGCCGATACGATCCCGCTGGTCGAGGCCTCCTATGAGCAGTTCTTGGACCTGCTAGACGCCCATCTGGCCCATTCGCCCTATCTGCTCGGTGGCCGTCCAACCTTGGGCGACTATGGCCTGATCGCGCCGCTCTATGCCCATCTGGGCCGTGACCCCTTTCCCGTCGCCATGATGAAGAATCGGGCCTTCCGGGTCTGGCGCTGGGTCGAACGGATGAATAGCGCGGACCATGATGCTGGTGAATATGGCGGTGCAAGCGGGGAACTGTTTGCCGATGATGGCGTGCCAGACACCTTGATCGCGCTGCTGAAATTCATTGCCGAGGACTATCTGCCCGAGATCAAGGCCAGCGTCGGCTTCACGCGCCAATGGCTGGACAGCAAGCCCGATCTGATCGCCGGAACCAATGGTCTTGAGCGCAAGAGCGAGCGCATGATCGGTTATGTCGAGTTTGAATGGCGCGGCATGCCCATCCAGGTCGCGGTCATGCCCTATCGGCTCTATCTGCTGCAAAAGGTTCAGGACTCTGCCGAGAGCCTGAAGGGATCAGATCGTGCGGGCGTCGATTGTCTTCTGGCTGAGGTCGGGCTGACCGAAATGCTAACCCTCAAAACTCAGCGCCGGGTCTATCGGGATAATCATCTCGAACAGTGGGGTGAGGCGGTCTGAAACAAGGCCCCCTTCGGCGCTACGCGCCACTTCCTCCAAAAGGGTGAGGACCTTGAAGCTATAAATCTTCCCCCTCTGGGGGAAGTACCTGCGAAGCCGGGGTAGGGGGTGCCGAGCCAATCGGTTTACTGGTTTGGAAGGTTTCGCCCCCGCTTCGCGTCCCCGTGCCCCAAAATATCCAATCCCGATTGCCTCGAATAATGGGTCTATTCATCGACCATTCGCGTTTTATATTAGGCGCTGATAGCTTCTAAATGTATATTTTAAATCAACAATTCAAGGGGACTGTTCGTGAAGATGCCTGCGCCCGATGGGGCGGTTATGTCTCGGCGGGGCGAGATAGTTGCGGCCTTGCGACGGATGGTGCCGGGTGAGGGGGTGATCTCTGATCCGGCCTCTTTGCGGGCCTATGAGTCCGATGGGCTGACGGCCTATCGCCAGGTGCCTCTGGTCGTGGTCCTGCCCGAAACGACGGCGCAGGTGTCTGAGGTCTTGCGCTGGTGTAATGGGGCGGGGGTCAAGGTGGTGCCGCGCGGGTCGGGGACCTCGCTGTCGGGCGGGGCC
The DNA here is from genome assembly GCA_947378235.1 of Caulobacteraceae bacterium. Lineage (GTDB taxonomy): Bacteria > Pseudomonadota > Alphaproteobacteria > Caulobacterales > Caulobacteraceae > CAISGS01. Next base: position 5,999 of record CANCJE010000131.1, read on the forward strand.
TTGCCGCTGGAAGACGGGGTCCTGCTGGGCCTGTCCAAGTTCAGTCAGGTTCTGGACATTGACTATGACAGCCGCGTGGCGGTGGTTCAGCCGGGCGTGACCAATCTGGCCATCACCCGCGCGGTCGAGGATCGCGGCTTCTACTATGCGCCTGACCCCTCCAGCCAGATTGCCTGTTCGATTGGCGGCAATGTGGCCGAGAATTCCGGCGGGGTCCATTGCCTCAAATATGGCCTGACCACCAACAATGTGCTCGGCGTCGAGATGGTGATGATGGATGGGGAGGTGGTGCGTCTGGGTGGCCAGCATCTGGACCCGGCGGGCCTTGATCTTCTGGGCATTGTTGTCGGCTCTGAGGGGCTGCTGGGCGTGGTCACCGAGGTGACGGTGCGCATCCTGCCCAAGCCCCAGACGGCGCGTGCCCTGTTGCTGGGCTTTGAGACGATTGGGCGCGCCGGTCAGTGCGTGGCCGATGTGATCGCAGCGGGGATCATTCCGGCGGGGATGGAGATGATGGATCGCCCGGCCATCCACGCGGCCGAGGCCTTTGTCCATGCGGGCTATCCGCTCGATGTCGAGGCCCTGCTGATCGTCGAACTCGATGGGCCCTTTGCGGAATGTGACTATCTGGTCGAGCAGGTGGCCAAGATCGCCACGGCAAACGGGGCGGTGACGTCGCGGGTCTCGACCAGCGAGGACGAGCGGCTGGCCTTCTGGGCGGGGCGCAAGGCGGCGTTCCCGGCGGTCGGGCGCATCTCGCCGGACTATTATTGCATGGACGGCACCATCCCTCGGCGGCGCTTGCCCGAGGTGCTGCGCCGGATGGCGGCCCTGTCGGACCATTATGGGCTCAAGGTCGCCAATGTGTTCCATGCGGGCGACGGCAATCTGCACCCGCTGATCCTCTATGATGCCAATCAGCCGGGAGAGCTGGAGCGGGCAGAGGATTTTGGTGCCGATATCTTGCGGCTCTGTGTCGAGGTCGGCGGCGTGCTGACCGGCGAGCATGGGGTTGGGGTGGAAAAGCGCGACCTGATGGGGACCATGTTCACCGAGATCGATCTGGCCCACCAACAGAGGGTCAAGTGCGCCTTTGATCCGCAGCTTTTGCTCAATCCGGGCAAGGTCTTTCCGACCCTGCACCGCTGCGCCGAGATGGGCCGAATGCATATCCATCACGGGGCCGTGCCCTTCCCAGACCTGCCAAGGTTCTAGGATGGCCGATCAAGCCATATTGCGTCCGAACGGAACGGATGAGCTGGTCGAGGCGGTCGGCCAAGCGGCGGCGCGCGGCCAGAGGCTTGAGGTGCGCGGCGGCGGCACCAAATCGGCCATGGGTCGGCCCGGTCGGAATACTGCCCTGTTGCAGATCCAAGGCTTTGACACCGTCATCGACTATGACGGTCCCGAGCTGGTCCTGACGGCGGGGGCCAGCACGCCCTTGGC
>CANCJE010000132.1 GCA_947378235.1 Caulobacteraceae bacterium
ACCAGAGCATGACGAACAAGCTCGCCCGCGCGCAACTGACGCTGGCTGGGACCCGAAGGCCCGGACGGGCGCGAAGCCTTAGCAGGACGTTTCATAGCACTCTCCTAGCCTCACCGGCGGATCGGACGCCGCGGAAGGGACGGACAAAAGGACGTGGCTTGTAGCCCCACGGGGACGGAAAGTCGAGGGAGGGTGGTTATGTCGGCCACTCAGCGCTGCGGCCCTGTCCGTAACATCCCTGTATCCCCTTCAAATCCCACGAGACGCCAGCTTCCGGCATCCGTGTGAAAGACTAAGAGGCATGGACCATCCTTCTTGCGGGGCGCGCAGACGGTGGTCTCGTCGATGGGACGAAGGAGGCTGGCTATGGCCAAGCGATCGGGCAAGGGCTTGGTGGCCGAATAGCCCATAGTCTCGGCGACTGCCGCGAAGACATCGGGCTGGACCAACTGATCGACGGCCAGATCGACGAGGGGCCGGGCCAAGATCGCGCCAAGCACGGCTAGACTGTCTGTGCCATGAGCCTTGGCGGCCTCGGCCATCAGACGGCCGCGTAGCTGCACCTTGAGGGCGGGGCGGTCGATGTGGGCGTCAAACCCGGCCCGGTCATGGTTGCGCACGGCGACCAACAGGGCATGAACATCCCCAGCGGCGTCCAAGCGACTGGTGGTGGCGCAGCTGCTCAACAGGACAGCGGCGAAGAGGCTCAAGGTCCAGTGAGAAAGGGTCATGGTTGGCCTCCGTTAGGGACAGTGAACCTCGTCGATCAGGCGCAATTATGGCCATGGCGCGAGACTGTCCAAAGCCAGGCTCAAAAGGATCAGGCCACCGCACCCCTTCGGGTCCAGTGGCCTGAAACTTCAATCATCCAAAGCGACGACTAGAGCGAACGCTTGATGGTCTCGACCGTGAAGCACTCGATGACGTCACCGGCCTTGATATCTTGGAAGCCCGCAAAGGCCATGCCGCACTCTTGACCGGCATTGACCTCATTGACTTCATCCTTGAAGCGCTTGAGCGTCTGCAAGGTTCCCAGCTCCAGAACCACCACATCGTTGCGGATGATCCGGACCTTGGCACCCTTGCGGACCACGCCTTCGGAGACGCGGCAACCGGCGATCTTGCCGACCTTGGAGATATCGAAGGCCTGCAGAACATCGGCATTGCCGAGGAAGGTTTCTCGCTGGATCGGCGACAACATGCCCGAAAGCACGTTTTTGATGTCGTCGAGCAGGTCGTAGATGATCGCGTAATAACGGATCTCAACGCCTTCGCGCTCAGCCAAATCACGAGCCTGCTTGGAGGCGCGGACATTGAAGCCGAGGATCGGCGAACCGGAACCCTTGGCCAGCAGCACGTCGCTCTCGTTGATGGCACCAACGCCGGAGTGAATGATCCGCGCCCGCACCTCATCGGTGGAGATCTTCTCCAGCGAGCCGATGATGGCTTCGGCCGAACCTTGCACGTCCGCCTTGACGATCAGGGCAAGCTCTTTGAGCTTCTTGTCCTGAAGCTTGGCCATCATGTCGGCCAAGGTTGCGCCAGCGGCGGTGGGGGTCAGCATCTTATCGCGGCGCTTACGGTCACGATATTCGGTCAGTTCACGGGCACGAGCCTCATTTTCCACCACAGCGAAGGCTTCGCCTGGGCTCGGAGGCATGTCGAGGCCGAGAATCTCAACAGGCACGGAGGGTTCAGCCACCAAGACCTGTTCATCACGCTCGTTGATCAGGGCGCGCACGCGGCCCCAAGCCGCACCGGCGACGACAATATCGCCGCGCTTGAGCGAGCCACGCTTGACCAGAACCGTGGCCACAGGGCCGCGTCCCTTGTCGAGCTTGCCTTCAATGACCACACCTTCGGCCGTCCGATCCGGATTGGCCTTCAGGTCCATCATTTCCGCCTGGATCAGAATGGCTTCGATCAGCTTGTCCAGACCGGTCTTTTTGAGGGCAGAGACCTCAATGATCTGGGTGTCACCGCCGAGGCTTTCGACCACGATCTCGTGCTGCAGAAGCTCGTTAACGACGCGGGTAGCGTCCGAACCGGGCTTGTCCATCTTGTTGACGGCGACGATGATCGGCGCACCAGCGGCCTTGGCATGGTGAATGGCTTCAATGGTCTGAGGCATGACCCCATCATCACCGGCCACAACCAGAACCACGATATCGGTGACATTGGCACCGCGCGCCCGCATGGCCGAGAAGGCCGCGTGACCGGGCGTATCGAGGAAGGTGACCCGATCGCCTTCCGGCAAACGGACCTGATAGGCCCCGATATGCTGGGTAATGCCACCATGCTCGCCACCCGCCACATCGGCTGAACGCAAGGCATCCAGCAAACTGGTCTTGCCGTGGTCAACGTGACCCATGACCGCGACCACAGGAGGCCGGGTGACTGTGTCTTGGTCCTGATCATCAGCCGACAAGAAGCCGGTTTCAACGTCAGATTCCGACACGCGGGTGACGTTATGGCCAAATTCTGTAGCGATCAGTTCAGCCGTGTCGGAATCGATCACGTCGTTGATCTTCAGCATCATGCCTTGGCGCATCATGAACTTGATCACGTCAACGGCACGGGTGGCCATACGCTGTGACAGTTCCTGCACGGTAATGACATCCGGGATGACCACGTCACGAGTGACCTTGATCTGATCCTGAGCGCCACCGCCCTTGCGCTTTTCACGCTCACGTTCACGGGCCCGGCGAACCGAAGCCAGCGAACGCATACGGTCGGCGGACTCTCCATCACCGGCGACGGCTTGGATGGTCAGGCGACCTTCGCGGCGTTGAGGCGCACCCTTGACGCGGCTGACAGCCTTGGCGTTGCCGCCCGGTGCTGCAGCCTTGGCACGCTTGATACGATCCTCATCCAGATCCTCTGGGCGACGGTCCTTGCCAGCCCCTGGAGGGGCCGTGCGTGCGGCGCGCTGAACTTCTGGCGTGGCCGGAGCCGCCGGTGGGGCCTGACGGCCGCCCGGTCCCGGACGAGCCCCCGGACCACCGGGACGCGGCGGGGCGGGGCGCGGTGTAAGGGCAGAATAACGAACAGTCTCACCGGCGCGAGCAGGCGGGGCCGGACGATCCGTATTTGGACGCTGCCCATCACGCGGCGGACGCGGACCGGTTGGAGCCGGACGCGGCGCATCGCTGCGATAGGTGGTGGTGGCCTGACGATCATCTCGGCGCGGCTCACCCGGACGGGTTGGGGCTGCACGGATGGGCTCGGGCGCCCGATAGGGTGGCGGCTGAACAGCCACGGGCGCAGGGGCCGGAGCGGCGGCCACAGGGGCCGGTGCAGGGGTCGGTGCCTCTGCCTTTACGGGAGTCGGCGCAGCGGTGCTTGCCGCAGGTGGCGGAGCCAGCGAAGCCTGCAACGCAGCCTCAGCAGCGCGGGCCTCAGCGGCGGCGCGGCGGGCAGCCTCTTCTTCTGCACGGCGCGCATCGTCGAGCGCCTTGCGTTCTGCGACCTGACGCTCCTGTTCAGCGCGCGCAGCTTCGACGACGCGCTGACGGGCGCGCATCTCTTCGGGCGACAGATTCAGATTGGACTGAAGCGGTTGCTGGGGACGCGGAGGACGCGGCTCCTGCGGACGCGTAGCCTCAGGGGCTGGGCGCCGTTCGGCCTGAACCGGCGCAGGCGCAGGCCCGCCTGGCGCGCCGTCAACACGGCGGCGCTTGGTCTCCACGACCACAGTCTTGGACCGGCCATGGCTGAAGCTTTGCTTCACCGTACCAGCACTGACCGCGCCCGCACGGGGCTTCAGCGTCAGGGGAGCCCTGCCGCCGGGTTGGCCGTTGGATTGGCCGGACGAACCGTCGGGACGGTCGTTTTCATTGTCGTTCGCGTCGTTCATCCGCTCGCTTTACTCACTTCCGGTCCCCGAACGGGCCCGGCCTTAGTCTTCAACCATTAGACAATGAGCCGGGACGAAGGGTTTCGTCCCCGCCCGCTCTCACGGCTCCTCGCGCCAACTCGTTGGGATGAGCGGGCGAAAGCCTGACAGCCGCTCGACATCCTGTGTCCAACGATCAGCGCCTCGCCCCGCAAGGAAGACGAGGTGTATCACATTTCCCAGCCCTAAGGCCAAACTCAATTCGTCTGCCGTGAAAATCCCTAGCAATCGTGGCCTACGGGGGACACGCCGGGCGATTTGCAGCATCTTTCGACGCCCATCATCGGCCCCATCGCTGGCTTCGACCATCCAAGCGACCTTACCGGCGCTAATGGCAGCCCCGGCCTTCTCGAAGCCGAAGGTAAGATCTCCGGCCCGGCGCGCAAGGCCCAGACCGTCAAGAATACGTTGGGTCAGCAGACTGGCCACCTGATCGGCAAGGCCGGAGGGTGCCGTTAGCTTGGCCTTGGCGGCGCGGGAAAAGGCACCCTTTTTGGCCGCCGTCGTAACCGCTTCGCCATTGGCGGTGACCCAAAGCCCACGCCCGGGTAGCTTACGGGCCAGATCCGGCACGACCACGCCGCCCGGACCGGCAACAAAGCGAATCAGCCGCTCTTCAGGCACCACCTCACCGCTGACAATGCAGCGACGTTCGCGGTCGGCCTGCGCCTTGGTCCGGTGCGCACGCGCCTCTTGCGGGGCCTCCGGCAAGGAGGCGTCCTGCTCTATGGGCGCGGCATCGGTGGTCAAGGGCGCGAAGTCTCCGGAGGGAAAGGTCCCTCACCCACCCCCGCCCAAGGGCCGAGGGTTTAAAAAAAGATAGTCTTCCCCCAATGGGGAGAGGGAATGAGGGGCAAGCCCCTCACGCCAAGATCAAGCTTCGGCATCGGCCTCAGGCTCAAGATCGGCCCCAAGCTCAAGCTCAGCCTCGTCTTCAACCGCTTCCGGGGCCTCGACCCAGCCCATCACGACGCGAGCGCGCATGATCAGAGCCTCGGCATCTTCCGGTGACAGATTGAAACTTTCCAACAGGCCAGACTGACGCACGCGGGCACCGTCCTTAGCTTCGAACCAGCCGCGCAGATCGTCCGGCACCAGATCGGCAAGATCTTCAACGGTCTTAACCTCGCCGGTCCCGAGAGCAATGGCCATCGGAATGGTCAAGCCTTCGATCTGAAGCAGACCATCTTCGACGCCGAGGGCGCGACGCTTGGAATCCAGTTCAGCGGCTTCACGCTCAAGGAAGTCACGGGCGCGCGCCTGAAGCTCTTCGGCCGTGTCATCATCAAAGCCTTCGATGCTGGCAATCTCTTCGGCCTCGACATAGGCCACGTCTTCAACGGCGGCAAAGCCTTCGGTGACCAACAGTTGGGCGATAACCTCGTCGACGTCCAAGGCCTCTTGGAACAGGGTCGTGCGCTCAGCAAATTCGCGCTGACGACGCTCGCTCTCTTGGCTTTCGGTCATGATGTCGATCTGCCAACCGGTCAGCTGACTGGCCAGGCGCACGTTCTGGCCACGGCGACCAATGGCCAAGGACAGTTGCTCGTCTGGAACCACCACTTCCACGCGTTCGTCTTCTTCGTCGAGCACAACCTTGGTGACTTCGGCAGGGGCCAAGGCGTTAACGATGAAGGTGGCTTCATCCGGCGACCATTGGATGATGTCGATCTTTTCGCCCTGAAGCTCAGCCACAACGGCCTGAACTCGGCTACCGCGCATACCCACGCAAGCGCCGACGGGATCGATAGAGCTATCATTGGAGACCACGGCCATCTTGGCACGGCTGCCGGGATCGCGGGCCACGGCCCGGATCTCGATGACGGCGTCATAGACTTCGGGCACTTCCTGCGCGAACAGCTTGGCCATGAAGCCACCATGGGCGCGGCTGAGCATGATCTGCGGGCCCTTGGTCTCGCGGCGCACATCATAGATATAGGCCCGGACGCGGTCGCCGATCTGGAAGTTCTCGCGCGGGATGGCCTGGTCGCGGCGCATAATGCCTTCACCACGGCCGAGATCGACAATGACATTGCCATATTCGACGCGCTTGACCGTGCCATTGACCACTTCGGAGATGCGGTCCTTGAACTCTTCGTACTGACGCTCACGCTCAGCTTCGCGGACCTTGTGGGTCACGACCTGACGGGCCATCTGGGTCTGGACCCGGCCAAATTCGAAGGGCGGCAGGATCTCGGTATAGGTCTTGCCGATGGCCGCTTCCTTATCGCCCTTCAAGGCGTCGGCGAGGCTCTGCTCAGCATATTCGTTCTCGACGGCGCCATCGGCGACCACCGTCACCACGCGGGTGATGGTCATTTCGCCGGTGCGGGTGTCGATATGGACGCGGATATCGTGCTCAGCGCCATAACGCGAGCGCGCCGCCTTTTGGATCGCCTCCTCGATGGCTTCGATCACAATTTCCTTTTCGATCGATTTCTCACGCGCGACGGCGTCAGCGATCTGCAGGAGTTCAAGCCGGTTTGCGGAAATGCCGGTGACGCTCATTAGGCCAGGTCCTCTTCGTCTTCGCCATCTAGCGAATCTTGCGGGGTCATTCGGGAAGCGCGTTCGTCTGCGCCACGTTTCATCAACTCGTCGGTCAGGACGAGCTTGGCCTCGATCACCCAGTCAAAGGGGATCAAGGTGGTATGGTCAGGCTCACCCTCTAGATTGATCGCGACAGCGCCGTCTTCAAGTCCGGCCAACTGGCCCTTGAAACGTTTGCGCCCTTCGCACAGGCGGTCCAGTTCGATGCGGGCCTCAAGACCCTCATAGGTCTCGAAATCCTTAAGGCGGGTCAGGGGGCGATCAATGCCGGGGCTTGAGACCTCTAGGAGATATTCGCCCGTGATCGGATCGGCGGCGTCCAGCACCTCGGCCACGGCGCGCGACAACATCGCACAGCCTTCGACATTCATGCTGCCATCGGGACGTTCGGCCATGACCTGCAGACGGCGGGTCTGGGTGCCGCTCATCAGACGCAGACGCACAAGCTCAAAGCCCGCCGCCTCAACCACGGGGTCGAGGAGGGAGATCAGGTCCCGGTCTTCACTGGTCTTGCCGCGCAAGCTTAGCCTCTCAAAGCAACAAAAAAGCGGCGAGCCTTCCGGCCGCCGCTCGAAAGCGTCATCCAACGCCATCGATCGATGTATGACCCTTATAGGCCCCTAAAGGCGGCTTGTCACCTCCCCGTTTTTGAGGGCGGCGCGCAGGCTCAGATCCGTTCAAAATCCAGAAACACCGGATCGCAATCGCCGAGGCGTTTTTCTTCATAACGCGTAGTGACATGGTCAGCGGGCGGGGAGGTCCAGTCGCTAGCAGTCTCAGCGGTCCAGCGGAAATCGGGGCTGCGATTGAACCTTTGCAGGGTCCAGTCGGCATAGTCGGCCCAGTCGGTGGCAAATCTTAAGCGCCCGCCCGGTTTTAAGACCCGCGCCAGTTCGGCAATGACCTCAGGCTGAATCAGGCGGC
>CANCJE010000133.1 GCA_947378235.1 Caulobacteraceae bacterium
CCTTATGCAGCGCGTAGGCTGCAGCAAGTCCGGTTACGCCTGAGCCTAGGATGGCAATCTTTAGTCGGGGAGCAGTCTGGGTCTGTTTCACGGTCATGGGATAGCTTTATGCATCATCTTTGAGGCGGGCATAGGCCGAAAGGGCGCGGGCGCGGGCGCTGGCGTGATCAACAATCGGACGAGGATAGGTCTTGCCCAAGGTGATACCGGCTGTTGAGAGCTCAAAGGCGGTCGCTTCCCACGGGCGATGGATGACCTTGTTCGGCAGGCGAGCCAATTCTGGCACCCAGCGGCGGATATAATCCCCCTTCGGATCGAACTTTTCGCCCTGACTGAAGGGGTTGAAAATGCGGAAATAGGGTGAGGCATCGGCCCCCGTTCCGGCGGTCCACTGCCATCCGGCGGCATTGTTGGCCAGATCGGCATCCAAAAGCGTATCCCAGAACCAGGCCTCCCCCTCGCGCCAGTGGATCAACAGATGCTTGATCAGGAACGAGGCGGTAATCATCCGCACCCGATTATGCATCCAGCCTGTGGCCCACAGCTCCCTCATCCCGGCATCAACCATCGGATAGCCGGTCAGGCCGCGTTGCCATGCCTTCAGGCCCTCAGCATCGTCTCGCCAGGCAAAGCGATCAAAGCCTGGCTTGAAATTGGCGGTCGGTAGGGTGGGAAAGTGGTAAAGCAGGTGATGGTTGAACTCTCGCCAGCCAATCTCGGCCAAGAACTTGTCTCGCGCACCTTCATTCAGGCAACCCATCGCTGAGGCCCCGTATGCGGCGATCCAGACCTGACGCGGGCTGATCTCACCAAAATGCAGATGGGGTGAGAGGCGCGAGGTGCCCGTCTTTCCCGGCTGATCACGGCCCTCGGCATAGTCATTGGCTGGTCCGCCCAGAAAATCGTTGAGATTTTCAAGGGCTCCAACCTCGCCCGGCGTCCAGCCATCAAACCCAACCGACCAGTCCGGCCCGCTGGGATGAAGCTGCCAATCGGTCACATCGTATGAGGCAGGCCAGCGATCAGGCGACATCAGGCTCTTCGGGGCGGGAAGGGCCGGTTGCTGCCCCACCTTAGCCCGCGCAGCCCGCCAATAGGGGGTGAAGACCTTGTAGGGGCCGCCAGAGCCCGTCGCGACGGTCCAAGGCTCGTTCAGGAGCGCGGCGTTAAAGGATTGAACCTCAACCCCCGTGGCCTTCAGCGCGGCCTTGAGGGCGGTGTCACGGGCTATAGCCGAGGGCTCATAGAGCCGGTTCCAGACCACCTCGCGCGCGCCAGTCTCGGTCAGGACCTCTGGCACGATCTGCGCCGCTGAACCTTTGCGCAGGATCAGGCGCGATCCGATGGCCTCCAGCGACGAAGCAAGGGCACCGAGGGATCGGCCAATCCACCATAGGCTCGCCCCGCCCATCGGGCGCTGCAAGGGGTCCGTGTCCAAGACATAGAGAACAATCACCGGACGCCCGGAGGCGCTTGCAAAGGTCAGGGCTGGATTGTCGGTCAGCCGAAGGTCCTGTCGCAGCCAGACCACGATCGGCGTTTGATTGTGGTCACTGGTCATTGGCTGGTCGCTTCGCCCTTGTGTCTTTGTGAGTCTCACTCCAGATGTACGATCTAGATTGGCTTTTGGATTAGCGGAACCTCGAATTGACCCAAGCTCAGGCTGTCTCCCCCAATGCTGTGATCCGGATCAAGACCCCGAACGGTGCTGAGGTTCGGATTGGCAATGCGGAAAAGCTGTCGATCATTGCAGGACCTTGCCAGATGGAGAGCCGCCAGCACGCGCTGGAAACTGCCCACGCCCTGAAGGAAATGGCCGCCCGCCTTGGGATCGGCCTGATCTATAAGACCTCGTTCGACAAGGCCAATCGCACCTCCATCACGACCGCGCGTGGTCTTGGCATCGGTCAGGCCTTGGATGTTTTCGCTGAAATCCGCGACGTGACCGGCCTTCCGGTCCTGACCGACGTTCACGAGGCCAGCCAATGCGCTATTGCCGCCCAAGCGGTGGATGTTCTGCAGATCCCAGCCTTCCTCTGTCGCCAGACCGATCTGCTGGTCGCAGCGGCCGAGACCGGCAAGGTCGTCAACGTCAAGAAGGGCCAGTTTCTCGCCCCTTGGGACATGAAAAACGTGATCGGAAAGCTGCTGGCGGCGGGTAATCCCAATGCCATGGCCTGCGAGCGCGGTGTGTCCTTTGGCTATAATACCCTCGTCTCTGACATGCGCGCCCTACCGGTGCTGGCGGAGATTGGTTGTCCCGTCGTGTTTGATGCCACCCATTCGGTGCAGCAGCCGGGCGGGCAGGGCACGACCTCGGGCGGTCAGCGCCAATATGTGCCGGTTCTGGCCCGGGCCGCAGTCGCGGTCGGCGTCGCCTGCGTGTTCCTCGAGACCCATCCGGACCCCGACAATGCCCCGTCTGATGGTCCCAACATGGTGCCGATGCATGAGTTTGAGGCCCTTGTCGCGAACCTGCTCGGCTATGATCAACTGACCAAGGGCTGGTAGGGGCAAGGCTCGGCCCTTGCCAAATCTCTTGACCATCGGGACCGAACGCAGCACAGGCTGATCCATGGACGTTTCTTCGCTTCAGCACGTGCTCGCCGCGATATCCGGTCTCAAGATCGCCTGCGTCGGCGATCTGATGATTGATCGCTATGTCTATGGCGAGGTGGCGCGCATTTCTCCAGAGGCTCCGATCCCGGTCTTGGCCAAATCGTCAGAGACGGTGATGCTCGGCGCGGTCGGCAATGTCGCCCGAAATGTCGCGGCCTTGAGCGGGCAGGCGGTGCTCTGTGCACCGGTTGGCGATGATGCGAGCGGTCAGGAACTCTCAGCACTGGTCGGGCAGGCGTCTGGCGTTACGGGCAATCTCGTCACCCAGCCCGGTCGTCCAACCACGGTCAAGGTCCGCTTTGTGGCTAGTGGGCAGCAACTGCTGCGGGTTGATAGTGAGACCTCATCCGCCATCGACAGCGTCGCCGAAGCCGCCCTGATCCAGACCATCAACGACGCGATCTCTGGCGCAAAGCTTGTCGTCCTGTCCGACTACGCCAAGGGGGCCCTGAGCCCCGCCGTCATCGCTGCGACCCGTGAGGCGGCGGCTAAGGCGGGCATAGGGTTGGTCGTCGATCCCAAGGGCCGGAGCCTTGCCAAATATGGCCCTGTTGACCTAATCAAGCCCAATGCGGGCGAGCTATCCCTCGCGGTCGATATGCCGGTTGGCACAGATGCTGAGGTCGAGGCGGCACTGATCGCGGCTCTAGAGGTTTGCGAAGCCAAGGCCTTGCTGGTCACCCGCGCCGCTCAGGGCATGAGCCTTGCCGTACGAGGCCAGCCCGTGCGCCATTTCCGGGGCAAGAAGCGCGAGGTCTTTGACGTGTCAGGTGCGGGGGATACGGGCCTTGCGGCACTAGGATTGGCAATGGCCGCCGGGATCGAGATCGGTGCGGCGGTTGAATTTGCCATTCTCGCCTCGGGCGTCGTGGTTGGTAAGGCGGGCACCGCGACGGTGACGCCTGCGGACCTGATCGAGGCGGAACTGACCTCCCATATGGCGCCTGCCGAGGACAAGATCGCCACGCCAGAGGATCTGGTCAGGATGGTGGCCGCTTGGCGCGCTGAGGGCCTAACGGTCGGTTTCACCAATGGCTGTTTCGATATTCTGCACCGGGGTCACGTCGCCTATCTGGCGCAAGCCCGGTCTTGGTGTGATCGGCTGATCGTTGGGCTCAATACGGATCGTTCGGTCAGCGCGCTGAAGGGTCCGTCTCGTCCCGTCAATGATCTAGAGTCCCGGGCGCTGGTTCTGGCGGGGTTATCCCATGTCGATCTGGTCGTGCCCTTTGATGAGGATACGCCCATCGGCCTGATCGAGGCGGCGAGGCCCGATGTGCTGATCAAGGGGGCGGACTATAGCGAGGACGGCGTGGTCGGCGGCGATTTCGTCAAGTCCTATGGCGGACGGGTGCGGCTGGCCAATCTGGTGGATGGCTATTCGACGACAGCGGCCATTGCCCGCTTTAAGAAGGACGCGCCATGAGCGGACATCGGATCCTCGTCACCGGCGGCGCGGGCTTTATCGGCTCAAACATCGTTCGTCGCCTCTGCCAAGATGGGCAGTATGACGTCGTGGTCTGCGACCGATTGCGCGCGGCGGAGAGTGGCAAGTGGCGCAATATTGCCAAGGGTGCGATCAGCGACTTTATCGATCCCGATCAGATTTGGGACTGGCTGGCCAAATATGGGTCTGATCTTGAAGCCATCATCCATATGGGCGCGATCTCGGCCACGACCGAACCGGATGCTGACAAGATCGTTCAAAACAATTTTTGCCTGTCGCGGGACCTGTTTCGCTGGTGCGCGGCCAATGATTGCCGTTTTCTCTACGCGTCCTCTGCGGCCACCTATGGCGACGGAAGTCTAGGCTTTGAGGATGACAATGATCTAGGCGCGCTCAAGGCCCTTCGCCCTCTCAATGCCTATGGCTGGTCCAAGGCCCTGTTCGACATCTTCGCCGTCCGTGCCGCCCATCAGGGTGAGGCCCCCAAACAGTGGGCCGGATTGAAGTTCTTCAATGTCTTTGGCCCCAATGAATATCATAAGGGCGCGATGAAGTCGGTGGTCTCCCAGATCTATCCGCGCATCGCGGCCGGAGAGGGCGTGCAGCTCTTTCGCTCGCACAGGGCCGGTTATGAGGACGGCGGGCAGCTTCGAGACTTCGTCTATGTCGCCGATGTGGTGAACGTGGTCGATTGGATGCTCGAGACTGAGACGGTCAGCGGCGTGTTCAACCTCGGCACCGGCAAGGCCCGCACCTTTTTGGACCTCGCCAAGGCCACCTTCGCAGCGGCAGGGAAGCCTGCGGTCGTCAGCTATATCGATACGCCTGAAGTGATCCGCGACAAGTATCAGTACTTTACCGAGGCCAAGATGGATCGGTTGAAGGCTGCGGGCTACAGCCAGCCCTTCTGGTCGATGGAAGAGGCTGTTGCAGACTATGTGCAGACCTATCTGTCGCAGGAAGACCCCTATGTCTGACGTCCCCGCACCGTCGCCCGCCGTTCAAAGCGCCGCCATGACCCTGATCGCGCAATATGGCGATGATGCCGAGGTCATCGCTGTGATGCGCGCCGCTGAGCTTGCGGCTGCCGGGGATGTGAAGGGACTGGAACATTGGGATGCGGTGCGCGATCTTATCGTGGCCTTTGATGCGGGCGAGGGCACGCGCCAATAGGCTCGCGAGGCAGCAGAGGTTGGTGTAGGTCTGGGTCATGGCACAGGATAGGGGCGGCTTAAGGCAGGGACTGATCATCGGTGGAACGGTGTTTCTCGCCCTATTTCTTGCCGCAGCCTTCTACTGGCGGGCAGACATCTTGCAGGCCGCGCTCGATCCGAAAAAGCCGTTCCAGACCTATGCGCCGCCCAAGGCTCCGGACTATGCCAAGGCCAGCAGTTGGGCCCTGATCCCCGACCATCCCCAGCGCTGGAGCGACAAGGACCTGCCCGCCGATGTGTTCTTCGTCCACCCCACCACCTTTGATGGGGGGGAGGAGTGGAACGGCCCGATTGACGATGCCAAGTCTGACCGATTGCTGACGCGGGTCATGTTGCCGAACTATGCTGGGCCATTTTATCGGGTCGGGCGATTGTTCGCACCGCGCTATCGGCAGGCCAGCCTCTATTCCCAACTGACCAATCGTGATGATGCCCGCGAGGCGCGGCGCTTTGCCTATGGCGACGTTCGGGCCTCCTTTCAGTACTATATGGACCACTATAATCAGGGCCGTCCCTTTGTGATTGTTGGGGTCGAGCAGGGCGGACTGTTGGTAGCGCGTCTGGTACGCGATGAGGTTGCCTCCTCGCGAGCCCGCGTGCGTCAGGTGGCCGGGGTCTATCTGATCGATACGGTGGTTCCTGAGGCGGACTATGGTCAGGGCGCGGCCGTCGCGGCCTGTACGGCAAGAGCACAGGCCCGCTGCGTCGTGGCATGGCAAAGTGTTCTAGAGGCAGATCCTTCGGCGGGTCTGAACCGTCTGGACCGGGCGCAGGTCTGGCTTGGAGATCAGCTTGAGGATTTGGGAACCCGTCCCGCCCTCTGCGTCAATCCGCTGGTCGGCGCCAAGACCAAGACCAAGATCGAGGCGCGGGCCAATATTGGGGCTGCCAATGTCACTGGTCTGGAATGGGGCGCGCGTCCGGCCTTCTTGGCCCGTCAGGTCGACACCCAATGCCAAGGGGACGGGCTACTGGTCTCCAAGCCCCGCTCGCCTTCCCTGACCCCCAGCGGCGGTTGGGCGGATCGGCTAAAAGAGCCTGCTTTCAATCTGTTCTATGCTGATCTTGAAGCGGATGCTCAGGCGCGGGTTGTGTCCCTGTTAAACCTTCCCGACTTCCCCAAACCCGCACCCCCGATCGAGCACTCTGCTGACCAGGGTCAGACCCCGGCCCATAGGGTGAGGTGAGCCCCACCACCCGCTTTCCCCGCGAAGGCGGGGATCCAGACCCTTTCACTGAGGCGGGTATCGGCCCTTTGATATCATGCAGGTCATGAGAGGGGCGTGGATGAACACCCCCCACTCCCAACCCTCTCCCCCTCAAGGGGGGGAAGGGCTTTCATTGACGCGCGTCATTGCGAGCGTAGCGAAGCAACCCAGTGCACGGACGCAAAACCTATGCGCGCACCCCTCCTCATGCTGAGCCTGTCGAAGCATGAGCAGACGCATGGACCTTGGTTGCCATCCTCGTCCTTCGACAGGCTCAGGATGAGGATCAATGGAAGGCGTTTAGATGCCCCCTATCCCCCGGCCAGCGCCGCCTTTAGTCCTGAATAGTTGGGTTGGTCGATCTGGACCTGGTCGATGATGCTGGCGCGCATGTGGGCGAGCAGGGCGGGGGCGGTGATGTCGATGGTGCCTTCGCGGATGGCTTGGCATAGGGCGGTGTTGAGGCTGGCAAAGTCGCCTTCCTCACCCATCAGGTCCTGAAGTCGCGCGGTCGCAGAGGCTTCCGCAGCGGCCCCGTGCTCGATCTCACGGCGTAGGGTCAAGAGGGCATTGACGGCGACGCGGGCGAGGAACACGTCGCGGTCCTTCAATTGCGGCGCGGCGCGGGTCTCGATGAAGCCGATCACGGCGTCGACCAGTTCTAGGGCGGTGGGTTGTTCGATCATGCGACGGCCTCCAGAAGCGTAATCAGATCAATCTCAGTTTCGCTGGTGCGACGGCCAATCATGGCGCGCTCGACCGAGGGGTCGGCCCCATTGGCAAAGGACAGGTACATGGTCATGCACATGATCCCCCATTTCATCGAGCCGAGCATCTGCCAGTACTTGACCCGCTC
>CANCJE010000134.1 GCA_947378235.1 Caulobacteraceae bacterium
CCCCGCCTGCCCGACATAGCTTCGCGCCCAAAACCGAGATGCGGCGGCAGGGATCATCATCAGGCCGACCGTCATCAGGGCTCCGAAGGCTCTAAAGCCCGCAACCAGATTAAGGGCCACCAACAGCATCAAGAGCAGATGGAGCAGCCCCCCCGGTAGGCCGGATGCCCGCATAAAGACCGGGTCGGCACTCTCAGCCAAAAATCCGCGAATGAAGAGGGCCAGAGCAAAGAGGGTTGCCGTTGCCGCGCCCGCCGACACCAAAAGGGCGGTGGCATCCAGCCCCTTGGCCGAGCCGAACAGCAGATCGAAAACCAGTTCAGCATTGGCGCTTCTACCCATGATCAATATGCCAAGGGCGAGGGCGCTAAGATAGAAGACGGCAAAGGCCGCATCTTCGGGCATGCGCTTGGTGCGGGCCAGCAGACTGGACAGACCCGCCACGACAAAGCCCGCAACCAAGGCGCCCACAGTCATGGCCACAGGGTCGGGACCAGCCATCAGATAGGCCAGGGCTGCGCCCGGCAAGATGCCGTGGGACAGGGCGTCACCGACAAGGCTCATGCGCCGGGCAATCAACAGGACCCCCAGCGGCGCTCCGCCCAAGGCCAAGGCTAGCCCCCCCGCCAGCGCCATGGGCAGGGCAAATTCGGCTCCGGCATGGACGGCGCTCACGCGGCATGGTCCCGATTGCAGATCTCAGCGCCATCGCTCCAGGCCTCGGACAGACGCCGGGCGGTCAGGAGGTGCTCCGGAGCCAAGGCCTGCTCAGTCGAGGCCCAGGAGACCTTTTCACGGGCCAAAAGCAGGGTGTCTGTGCAGGTGTCTCGCACCATGTCCAGATCATGCAGGACCATCACCACGGTCCGGCCCTCGCTGGGCCAGCGCTTGACCAAGGCAATAAGATCGTCGGTCGTGCGGGCATCGAGCGCGGTGAAGGGCTCATCCAACAGGATCAGCCGCGCATCCTGCACCAGAACCCGCGCAAAGAGGGCGCGTTGAAGTTGGCCGCCGGACACAGACCCGAGGGCGCGATCCTCAAAACCAGTTAGGCCCACCGCGCTCATGGCCTCTTCGATCCGGTGACGATCCTGATGGGTGACTGCCCCGAACAGGCCCCGACGCCCCCAAAGACCCAAGGCGACCAATTCGCCAATGGTCATCGGAAAATCACGATCGACGCCGTTATCCTGCGGCAGATAGGCGATCTGGCTCGGCTTAAGCCCACTGCGGTCCACGCGGCCGGACAGGGGGGCAAGCGCGCCCGCCAAGCCCTTTAATAGGGTCGACTTGCCAGAACCGTTCGGACCCACCACCGCCGTGACCCGCGCCTCATCAAAGGCACCATCGAGATGATGGACCGCAGGACGGCGCTCATAGCCAAGGGTCAGATCGTGAAGACGCACAAGGCTCATGGGGCTTCCTACGCGGCCAAGGACCAAAAGACCGCCGCCCACACCAGAGCGGACGCGGCAGCGGCCAGCACCAGGCGGGAAAAAACGCTCATATTGACCAGATCTAGGCTAAACTTTCGCATCAGCAGGTTTTAGCACGTTATAGTGTAACATGCGAGGCTGTGGTTTTGGCGCTCAAGGGCATCTCAATCGGCAGAACCTTCACCGTCTTGCATGGCTAGCGTTGACTCAGCAAAAGACGGCTGTATAAGTCCTGCCTCCGCCCGCTGGACCACTAGCGGGCCCATCTTTTTTGCGAATAGGGTCTAGGCCTCGCCGGTACGTCAAGGCGCGACTAGACTGCACCAGAGAGGCCTAATTCGATGTACGCGGTGATTAAGACCGGCGGGAAGCAATACCGGGTTCAAGCAGGTGACCTGCTTGTGGTCGAGAAGCTTGACGGCGAACCTGGCGCAGAAGTCGCCTTCAACGAAGTTCTGTTGCTCGGTGAGGGTGCAGATGTTGTCGTTGGGGCCCCTGTGGTCGAAGGCGCATCCGTTAAGGGCGCTCTGATTGAAACCCGCAAGGGTGACAAGGTTAAGGTCTTCAAGAAGATCCGCCGCCAGGGCTATCGCCGTACCGGCGGTCATCGTCAGCTTGAAACCGTCATTCGCGTGACCTCGGTCAGCGGCGCTGGCCTGAGCGAAACCTGGGACGGTACTGTGGACTTTACCCCACGCGCCATTCTCAACGCCAAGGCTCGTGGCCTGACCAATCTGGTCGCCGAGCTGGAAGCCGCCCACGCTCCCGTGGTCGCTGCGCCTAGCGCTGACGCCGCCCCGGCAAAGAAACCCCGTGCAAAGAAGGCGGCTCCAGCAGCAGACGCCTCCGAAGGCGCCGAAGCCTAAGGCTTCGAGACAGATTTAGGAGTTCCAGATGGCTCATAAGAAATCAGGCGGTTCTTCGCGCAACGGTCGCGATTCCGACGGTCGGCGCCTCGGCGTCAAGAAGTTCGGCGGCGAGAAGGTCCTCGCTGGCAACATCATCATTCGTCAGCGCGGAACCAAGTTCTTCGCCGGTGAGAACGTGGGCATGGGCAAGGATCACACCCTGTTCGCCCTTGAACACGGCAATGTAAAATTCATCACCAAGCGCAACGACCGAACCTTTGTTACGGTCGTTCCGGCTCAGGAAGCCTTGGCCGCCGAATAGGCTGCCCCCCCCTTCCCCCGGATCGCGCCAAGTTCGCTGCGGTCCGGAGACAAAACACCCAAGCGGGGAGTCCGGACCACGGACTCCCCGCTTTTGTTTTGGACCAAGAGGCCAGCCATGGGCCAGACCCTCGAACGGATTAGGACCGATATTCAAACCCAACGCCTGCGGCTTCGAACCCCTGTCGCCACAGACGCGGCCGCGATTGCCGCGCTGGCCGGTGAGTTTGACGTCTCACGCATGACGGCGCGCATGCCGCATCCCTATCTGCGCATCGATGCCGAGGGCTTTATCAGCCGTGCGGCGCAATCGGCCTCGTTCGATAACCAGACCCTCGTCATTGAGCATCAAACCGAAGGGCCCATCGGCTCGATCGGGCTGTTCCCCAGCGAAAGGGGCCAGCCTGAGATCGGCTATTGGATCGGCAAGCCCTATTGGGGACAGGGCTTGGCCTCCGAGGCGCTGCGCGGCCTGCAAGATTGGGCCAAGGACGTGCAGGGACGGCGCTATCTGACGGCCGGGCACTTTGCCGACAATCCAGTCAGCGGCCAGGTGCTGATCAAGGCGGGCTTTCTCTATACCGGAGAGGTTCGCACCCTGTTTTGTCAGGCACGCAACACCCCCGTGCCCTCGCGCATGATGGTGTGGCTGGCCTAGAGCGCCGATTTCAGATGGGCAATGACCTCATCCACCGCCGCGCGGGTGGGCTCACCGGCAGCATCGATCAGATCGCCGGTAAAGACGCTGTGGGGCGGAACCATGCCTTGGGGGTTTCCGGCACTGTCCGGAAAGCTTGTGCCGACAAAGCCATCGCCCAGCGCCGCCTGAAGGGCCTCAAAGCGCGCCGGGCGACAGAGGCGGTCGCCGTCAAAGCGATAGCCCCGGACCACCAGTCCCTCATCTCGAATACGGGCCTGAACCTTGGCAAGATCGGCGGGCGAAATATCGATCTGGCCGTGATCGCTCGCGGGCATGCTGGGCTGGCTCAGGATCGGCAACCGAACCACCGGATCAACGGCCATGGACAGGGCAAAGCCGCCGGTCAGGCACATACCCACCACCCCGACCCCCTTGCCGCCGCACTCCTCATGGGCCTGCGCCGCCAAGGGCCGCAGCCATTCCACCACCGGACTGGAGGCCCCGGTCTTGAACAGGTGGAACTCACGCGAGACACACAGGCCGACCATCTTGCCCAAGGTCATCTTGGCCTCATTACTGGCATCAGGCCGTCCCAAAAGGATCGGCGCATAGACCCGAAGGCCCGAAGCCGCGAGCCAACGGCAAAAACGCGCCACCGGCGGGGTGAAGCCAAAGACCTCGTGAATGACAATGACGGCAGGCCCCGACTCGCCCAAAGTCAGGACCGGCTTGGTTTTTCCGTTGTATTTCAGGTCCCGACGCGAAAAATCGTCAATGTCAGTGCCCAGAAGCGTCGTCATCTCTTTCCCCATCCGCCCATTTGTCGATATGAACGCTGATGAAGTTTCTAGACCAATGCAAGATATACATCCGCTCCGGTGACGGAGGCGGCGGTTCCGTGTCCTTTCGCCGGGAAAAGTTCATCGAATATGGTGGCCCTGACGGCGGCGACGGCGGCAAGGGTGGTGATGTTTGGATTGAGGCCGTGGACGGTCTCAACACCCTGATCGATTTTCGCTACCAGCAGCACTTTAAGGCCGATACCGGCGTCCACGGCATGGGCCGCAACCGGCACGGCCACAATGGCGAAGATATTGTCCTCAAGGTTCCCGTCGGCACCGAGGTCCTCGAAGAGGACAAGGAAACGGTGGTCTGCGATCTTGATCGCCCCGGCATGCGCGTGCGTCTGGCCAAGGGGGGCAATGGCGGCTTTGGCAATGCCTATTTCAAGAGCTCGATCAATCAGGCCCCCAAATATGCCAATCCTGGCCTAGAGGGTCAGGAAAAGTGGATCTGGCTGCGGCTCAAGCTGATCGCCGATGCGGGTCTGGTCGGCCTGCCCAATGCCGGAAAATCCACCTTCCTTGCGGCAGCCTCCGCCGCCAAGCCCAAGATCGCTGACTATCCCTTCACCACCTTGACCCCCAATCTCGGGGTCGTGGACCTATCGACGCAAGAGCGGTTCGTTCTGGCCGATATTCCGGGCCTGATCGAAGGCGCCTCCGATGGCGCAGGCCTTGGCACCAAGTTCCTTGGCCATGTCGAGCGCACCGCCGTGCTGATCCACCTGATCGACGCGACCCAAGAGGATGTGGTGGGGGCCTGGACCACCATTCGCGGTGAGCTTGAGGCCTATGGCGCAGGCCTAGCGGACAAGCCCGAACTGTTGGCCCTCAACAAGGCCGACGCCCTGTCGCCCGAAGAAAGACTGGAAAAGGTCGCTGAGATCGAGGCGGCCTCTGGCATCACGCCCCATGTGATCTCAGGTGTCTCTGGCGAGGGCGTGCGCGATATTCTGCGCCTAGCCCACGGCAAGATCCGCGCTGCACGGGTTATAGAAAAGGCTGCGGCCCTCAAGCTCGGCAAGACCCTGGCCCCGACCGAGGATGATCCTGACGAGGACTGGGCCCCATGAACCGGCTGACAACCGCCCGGCGGGTGGTGGTCAAGGTCGGCTCAGCCCTTCTGGTCGACCCTGCCGCCGGACAGGCTAACCACGCCTGGCTGGCCAGCATGGCCGCCGATGTGGCGAGGATGAGGGCGAGGGGCCAGCAGGTGCTGATCGTCTCGTCCGGATCGGTCGCGTTGGGGCGTCAACGCTTAGGGCTGGGCCGTCGCGCCCTAACCTTGCCCGAAAAACAGGCCGCTGCCGCTGCGGGTCAAAGCCTTCTCATGCGCGCGTGGGAACAGGCCTTCGAGCCCCACGCCCTGACAACGGCGCAAATTCTTTTGACCCGCGATGATACCGAGACCCGCCGCCGCTGGCTCAATGCCCGCGCGACCGTAGAGACCCTGCTCGAGCTTGGGGCCACGCCGGTGATCAATGAGAATGACACGGTGGTCACCGAAGAGATTCGCTATGGCGATAATGACCGCTTGGCGGCCCGCGTCGCCCAGATGATCGGGGCTGACATGCTGGTGCTGCTATCGGACATTGACGGGCTCTATACGGCCGATCCGCGCAGCAACCCCTCAGCCCAACACATACCCGTCGTTCACGAGATCACACCCGAGATCGACGCCATGGCGGGCGGTGCCAATAGTGGCGCAGGCGTGGGCACCGGCGGCATGGCCACCAAGCTGATCGCCGCGCGCATTGCAGGCGGTGCAGGCTGCGCGACCCTAATCACCATCGGCTCGGGAGAGGCCCCTTTGAAGGCCGCCGAAGAGGGCGCTCGCTCGACCCTCTTTGAGCCCTCCACCACCCCTGCCGCCGCCTATAAGCAGTGGATTGCTGGATCGCTGGCTCCGCAAGGCCGGGTGACGGTGGACGCGGGCGCAGAACGGGCCCTGCGCGCAGGCAAGAGCCTCTTGCCTGCGGGCGTGCGCGCCGTCGAAGGCCGGTTTGAAAAGGGCGATGCCGTGGCCATTGTCGGCGAAGATGGCCGCGAATTTGCCCGAGGTCTGGTGCGCTATGACGCGTCAGAAACCGAGCGAGTTCAAGGCGTCAAATCCAGCCAGATCGAAGCGATCTTAGGCTATTCGGGCGGTCCGACCCTGATCCATGCTGACGATCTAGCCCTGCTTCACAGCTAGGCCCAACCTTCCGAACACCGCCAATTCTAACCCTTCGCGCTTGTTCCGCTTGCCAATCTCCCTTTCAGGCGGCAAAGCGGAGTTATGATCGAAGAGAGCAAAAGCCTTGATGGGGTGATGGCGGCGATGGGCGAAGCGGCCCGGCGCGGCGCTGAGGCCTTGCGGCTGTCCTCTGCCGAGACCCGGACGGCTGCGATCCTGGCCATGGCCGGAGCGGTGCGCGCCTCTGCAGGCACCATCTTGGCCGCCAATGCCAAGGATCTGGCGGCGGCGGAAGTCAACGGCGTCACCGGCCCGATGTTAGAGCGCCTGATGCTCAATCCTGACCGGATCGAGGCCATGGCGGCAGGATTAGAGGCGGTTTCACAGATCCCTGATCCCTTGGGCCGGGTCACCGACCATTGGGTCCGTCCCAATGGCCTAGACTTTAGCCGGGTGCGCACCCCCATCGGGGTCATTGCCATCATCTATGAGAGCCGCCCCAACGTCACGGCGGATGCCGCGGCACTGTGTATCCGTTCGGGCAATGCCGCCGTCCTGCGCGGCGGGTCCGAATGTCTCGCCTCTAACATGGCCATCCACGCCGCCGTGACCCAAGGCCTTGAGGCCGCTGGCCTGCCCGCCGCCTGTGTCCAGACCGTGCCCACCACCGACCGCGACGCGGTGGGCCTGATCCTTGCGGGGCTAAAGGACACAAAAGGCCATCGCTGCCTTGACCTGATCATTCCGCGCGGCGGCAAGAGCCTTGTCGCCCGCGTTCAGGCCGAGGCCCGCGCGCCCGTTCTGGGTCACCTTGAGGGCCTTTGCCACACCTTCGTCCATCACGATGCCGACCTCGCCAAGGCCAGAGCCATCGTGGTCAATGCCAAGCTGCGCCGGGTCTCGGTCTGCGG
>CANCJE010000135.1 GCA_947378235.1 Caulobacteraceae bacterium
TCGCAGATCAGGTTGGATGAGGTCGAGGCCACACCGCGCACCCGGCCAAGGGTGCGAAATGCTGCCTTTAGAAAGTGAATTTCTCGTCCTATCGACGCGATCATACCCATTGGTCAGTCAACCCTATGACACAGATGCACTGGGCGGCCAGATTATGGCGCGCCTAGTGTCGTTATTCCATAGCGGGTTTATTTCAAGGGCACCAGAATCTCGCCGCCCCCTTCGCGGAATTTTCGAGCCATATCTTCCATCCCAGCATCGACATCGACCTTGGCGACGTCATTCTGGGCCGCAGCGTCAGCGCGAATATCGTGACTGATCTTCATGGAGCAGAATTTTGGTCCGCACATGGAGCAGAAGTGCGCGGTCTTGTGCGCCTCCTTGGGCAGGGTCTCGTCGTGATATTCCCGCGCCGTTTCCGGATCGAGGCCGAGATTGAACTGGTCTTCCCAGCGGAACTCGAACCGCGCCCGTGACAGGGCATCATCCCAGGCTTGAGCCCCCGGATGACCCTTGGCCAGATCGGCGGCGTGGGCGGCGATCTTATAGGTGATCACGCCCTCCTTGACGTCCTCGCGGTCGGGCAGGCCCAGATGTTCCTTGGGCGTGACATAGCAAAGCATGGCCGTGCCGAACCAGCCGATCATGGCCGCCCCGATGGCGCTGGTGATGTGGTCATAGCCCGGCGCAATGTCGGTCGTCAGGGGGCCTAAGGTATAGAAGGGCGCTTCGCCGCAGACCTTGAGCTGCTTGTCCATATTGGCCTTGATCTTATGCATCGGCACATGGCCGGGGCCTTCGATCATGACCTGAACATCGTGCTTCCACGCGATCTGGGTCAGTTCGCCGAGGGTCTCCAACTCGCCAAACTGGGCCGCGTCATTGGCATCAGCGATCGAGCCGGGACGCAGGCCATCGCCGAGCGAGAAGGACACATCATAGGCCTTCATGATCTCGCAGATCTCTTCGAAATGCGTATAGAGGAAGTTCTCCTTATGATGCGACAGGCACCACTTGGCCATGATCGAGCCGCCGCGCGAAACGATACCGGTGACGCGCTTGGCGGTCAGGGGGATATAGGCCAGCCGCACCCCGGCATGGATGGTGAAATAGTCGACGCCCTGTTCGGCCTGTTCGATCAGGGTGTCTTTGAACACCTCCCAGGTCAGGTCCTCGGCTACGCCATTGACCTTTTCCAAGGCCTGATAGATCGGCACCGTGCCGATGGGCACAGGGCTATTACGGATCACCCAGTCGCGGATATTGTGAATATTGCGGCCCGTGGACAGGTCCATGACCGTATCGCCGCCCCAGCGGATGGCCCAGACCATCTTGTCGACCTCGTCGGCCACCGACGACAGCACCGCCGAATTGCCGATATTGGCATTGATCTTGACCAGGAAATTGCGGCCAATGATCATCGGCTCCAGTTCGCCGTGATTGATGTTGGCGGGGATGATGGCCCGCCCGCGCGCGATCTCGTCGCGGACAAATTCCGGGGTGATGTAATCCGGGATAGAGGCCCCGAAATCTTCGCCATCGCGGACGATTTTGGCCAGTTCCTCGCGGCGCATGTTCTCGCGGATGGTGACATATTCCATCTCCGCCGTGATGATCCCGGCGCGGGCATAGGCCATCTGGGTCACAGCCTTGCCGTCCTTGGCCTTCAGCGGCTTTTGCGCCACGGGGAAGGGCGGGGCCAGATGGACGCCGCGCGCATGGCCGTTGTCCTCAGGCTTGACGGGACGTGGATCGCAGGCCTCGACATCGCCGCGCGCGATGACCCATGCGTCGCGCGGACGGGCCAGACCCTTATTAATATCAATGGTGACCTTGGGGTCCGTATAGGGGCCAGAAGGGTCATAGATGGTCACGGGCGGCTCATTGGCCGAAGGATGGACGGCCACCTCGCGGAAGGGCACGCGAATGTCCGGAAACAGCAGGCCGGGCGCATAGACCTTGCGCGAGCCGGGGCGTTCGCCGGTCGGGATGGTGTTGGTGACGGGGGTCTGCTTATTCACGGCTTAGGCTCCTGACCAATGGGCGGATCCGGAACCTTGACGGCAAAAAGGGGGCAATGGACGCAAGAGCTTTGCGCCGACTTCCCATCCCTCCGCCGGCATGACCCGGATCAGGTTCACGGGTCGCAGGATCACCTGCCTCTCAGCCCTTTAAGCAGGACACCCCGGAGAATTGCGGGGACCTTACGCCAGTGCCCCGTAGGGTCAAGGCCGGTTCGGCGCCTTAGGCAAAGAGCTTGGCCCAGCCGCGCTTTTGGCGGCCCTTCCAGGTGCCGCGATGATAGGCATCCGACGCGATCAGGGGCACGACGGTGGTGGCTTCTGCAAAGACCATCTGTTCATAGGTGGTGTTGACCTTGCCCCAACTGGCAGCCTCTTGCAGGGTCGAGGATGAACAGGCCCCATCACGCACATCGGCCACCGTGATTTGGACGGCATATTTGTGCATCTCGGCCTCGAAGCCCAGGATCTCGGCGCAGACGACTGTGTCTTGGGCGAAGTTCTTGGGCACGCCGCCGCCGACCATGAACAGGCCAGTGGTGCCTGCCGCGATCTTGATGTCAGTCAGTTCGCGAAAGTCAGCAATGGCATCGAGCATCAGATAGGGCTTGCCCGCAGCGGCCCGTTCCTTCTGGTGCTTGACCAGACCAAAACCAGCGGAGGAATCGACAAAGGCGGGGCAAAAGATCGGCACGCCCTCTTCATAGGCGGTCTGGATCAGGCTGCCGGGCTTCTTGGCATTGCCTTCGGACAGCCACTTGCCCATTTCCCAGATGAACTCGCGGCTGGAATAGCCGCGCGGCTCTAGGCGATTGGCGATCTCTAGGATGGTGTGGTCGCAGTTTTGAAGCTGCTCCTCATCGATATAGGTGTCGTAGATGCGGTCGATATAGTTCTCACGCAGCACATTATCGTCGACCGGACCGTCGGCCTGATAGTGCTTGAAGCCCAAGGCCTCAAAGAAATCCATATCGACGATGGAGGCGCCGGTAGCGACCACCACATCGACCATGCCGAGCTTCACCATGTCGCGATAGACATGCATACAGCCTGCCGCTGAGGTGGAACCGGCGAGGATCAGCCAAGGCGAGCAGGTTTGGTCGGCGATGGCCATGTCGAGAATGTCGGCGGCCCGCGCTGTGTCGCGAGAGCTGAAGCTCATCTTGCGCATGGAATCGATGATCGGACGGGCGTCATAGGACGTGATGTCGACATGCTCGACCGTCTTGGACAGCAGTTCGGCCTTGCGGTTGGGTGTGGCGTTCATCTGAAGGTTTCCCTCAAGCTGGTAACGCCCGTCACATGAACATCCCCAGCCCGGACGGAGCGACGGACTGGGGGAAAGATCATCAGGTGTAGAGGGCCTTAGCGGCGCCGACGCTTCTTATTGCGGGCGCGCGACAGTTTGACGACCGCGCCATGCTCCGGGCGTGGGGTCGGGATCGAGCGACGGGCAAGGCCGTACATCGAGGCCATCGGCGCTTCGGCAACAATGGCGGTTTCTGTGTCGCCAAAGCCATTGAACCGGGTCGCCATGGCGGTGCCATAGGCCCCCAGCATGCCGATCTCGACATAGTCGCCTTCACAGACATCTTCCGGCAACCAGAACGGCCCCGGCATGACGTCGATGGAATCGCAGGTCGGGCCAAAGAACTTGAAGGGCTTAAGACCGCTCTCGGCCACGCCATCTCGCACCAGCTTGACCGGGAAGGGCCATTTGGAATGGGCGGCATCGAACAGGTTGCCATAGGCCCCGTCGTTCAAATAGAGCGCGTCACCCTTGCGGGCCTCGACCTTGGCGAGGATAGAGGTGGTTTCCGCCACCAACGCCCGGCCCGGTTCGCACCAGAGCTCGGTCGTTTCGTGGACCATCATTTCGGCAAAGCCGCGATGGATGGAGTCGGCATAGTCTTCCAAGGCAGGCGGGGCCATGCCGGGATAGACCGAAGGAAAGCCGCCGCCGACATCGACAATGTCTGCAAACACGCCGGCGCGGACCAGAGCCCGTGAGGCGGCGCTCATGGCCCCTTGATAGGCGGTCGGGCGCATGCACTGGCTGCCGACATGGAACGAGATGCCCATCAGGTCCTGCGTGGCGCGGCGGGCGGCCAACAACAGGGCCGGGGCAGCATCGGGCTCGACGCCAAACTTGCCGCTCAGCGCGTAGGCCGAGCCTTCGCTGGGAACCGCCAGACGTACAATCAGGGTCAGGTCGTTGGCTCCGCCCGTCGCGTCTAAAATCTTGGCCAGCTCTTCATGGCTATCGAGCGAGAAGATCCGCACGCCATGATCAAAATAGGCCGAGGCAATGGCGACCCGGCTCTTGACCGGATGCATGAAGGCCAGCCGGGCGTGAGGCGCAAAGCGGCGCACCAGCTCGATCTCTGGGATGGACGCAACGTCGAAAGACGCGACCCCGTTGGCGGCCAAGGTCTCGATGACCCAAGGCGACGGATTCGCTTTTACGGCGTAAAGAACGTCAGCTTTTAGATTATCCTGGAACCATTGAGCCGCTACGGCCGCAACGTCTGGACGCACAAGGGCGACAGGACGCTCCGGAGACCGCTCGCGGACCAGGTCCAGGGGTGTTTGATACGTGTGCAATTCACGTAGCCCCCTGCAAGTAGTTGACCCAATCCGGCGTTAGCAGCGTTTTCGAACTTCGGGGTCCGCCGGAGGAGACGCATGTAAGGTTCCGGACCCCCCATGTAAAGCAGAAATTTGTGACAATCTGTTCGACCCCAAACGGCTCTGGGGCCGCAGGCGGATTTCGCCGGTTTTGGTGGTAAAAAGGCGGCCTCGCCTTCAGTTTTCATTCACGATAAACCGAGGAGGTCATTGATCCTTTTCGGTTTGGCTCTATAGCAGGCGTTTAAAGGATCTTGGCTAGGATAGGGATGTTGGGCGTCGGCCCTGTCATCGCCCTGTCACGGCTAGGGCTCAAATCTATTCGGATGCAACAGTTTGGGAACTTGTCACCTTCATGACTGATGTCGCCGCTGTCATTTCGGTCGATGGCGTCTCCAAGACCTTTGGAGCCCGCAAGGCGCTAAATGGCGTCTCGATCAGCGTCGCCAAGGGCGAGATGGTCGCTTTGATTGGGCCGTCGGGCTCAGGCAAGTCGACCCTGCTGCGCTCGATCACCGGTCTTGCGCCCATTGATGCCGGGTCCGGCACGATCCGCGTCTTTGGCGAACCCGTCCAGACGGCAGGCAAGGTCAGTGACCGGGTACGCTCTGTGCGCAGCCGTATCGGCTTTGTCTTTCAACAGTTCAATCTGGTCGGACGGTTAAGCCTGTTCACCAATGTCGCGCTGGGCGCCTTGGGCCGTCTGGGCTTTTGGCGTGGCCTGTTGGGGCTTTGGCCAGCGGCGGAGAAGCGCTTGGTGATGGTCAGTCTGGCTCGCGTCGGTGTGGCCGACTATGCCGCCCAGCGCGCCAATACCCTGTCGGGCGGGCAACAGCAGCGCGCCGCCATCGCCCGGGCTATGGTTCAGGGCGCAGAGGTGGTTCTGGCCGATGAGCCGGTGGCTTCGCTGGACCCGGTTTCGGCCCGCAAGGTTATGGACCTGTTGCAGGATCTGAACCGCAAGGACGGCCTGACCGTAGTCGTCACTCTGCATCAGGTCGACTATGCCATGCGCTATTGTCAGCGGGTTGTGGCGCTGAAGGCGGGGCAAGTGATCTATGATGGTCCTGTCGCCGGTCTTGACCGCGCCACCCTCGTCCAAATCTATGGCCCCGAATTTGAAGATGCCTTCTGGGAAGGAGCGCCCCAATGAAATGCCTGACCCTCCTGCGTTCTGCCCTTGCGGCGGCGCTTTTGGTGGCCCTGCCATCGGTCGTGCTGGCCCAGGCTAAGGCCCCGGTCAAGACCGTCAATTTCTCGATTCTGGCGACGGAAAGCTCGACCAGTCTGCAATCCTTCTGGGCGCCGATCATTGCCGATATGGAAAAGCAGACCGGCTACAAGATCAAACCCTTCTATGGCTCCAACTATACGGCCCTGATCGAGGCCATGCGCTTTAAGCAGACCGATCTGGGCTGGTTCTCCAACCAGTCGGGCCTAGAGGCCGTGCGCCGTTCGGGCGGTGAGGTCTTTGTGCGCACCTTTGACCCCTCGGGGCGAGATGGCTATCGCTCGCTGATCATTGTGCCCGCCAAGAGCAATCTGACGCTGGACCAGGTCCTGAAGTGCGACAAGAGCCTGAATTTCGGCATTGGCGATGCCAAGTCGACCTCGGGCACCTTGGCCCCCATGACCTATCTGTTCGCGCCGCGCGGAATCAAGCCGACCGAATGTTTCAAGACCGTCCGTACCGCCAACCATCAGGCCAACCTCTTTGCCGTGGCGCGCGGCGTGCTCGATGTGGCGACCAACAATTCGACGGCGGTCAACCTGCAAAAGGATCGTGACTCCTCGATCAATGACGCCATCCGCATCATCTGGACCTCGCCGCCCCTGCCCGAAGACCCGATTGTCTGGCGCAAGGATCTGGACCCCCAAGTCAAGGCGCGCCTTCGCAAGTTCTTTGAGTCCTATGGTCAAGGCACTGGCCCTGATGCGGCGCGTCAGCGGGCGCTGCTGTCCAAGGTCAGCATTGGCGGCTTCAAGCCTGCCGATAATAGCCACCTGCTTCCTGTGCGCGAGATGGAGGCCACTGAGATCTATCTGGTCGCCAAGGAAGACGGCGACGCCGCTAAGATCGCAGCGGCACAAAAGGTTCTGGCCGGTATTCAGGCCGAGCGTAAGGCCTTGGCGGGACGTACGCCCAAATGAGTGCAGTCGACACTATCCCAGCCCCACCCAAGCGCAGTCTTAGCGACTGGCTGTTCGACGTCCTGCTCTGGGGCGGGTTGACGGTGGTGCTGGTGGTGGGCTTTGCGCCTGCTGAGATGACCAAGCTGCCGCTGATCTTTGCCAATTCGGACAATATGCGCGAGTTCGGCAAGGATTTCTTGCATCCGGATTTCGAGCAGTGGCCGCTCTATGTCGCGCAGATGTGGCTGACCATCCAGATGGCGCTTTGGGGTACGTTCCTCGCCGTGCTTCTCGCCATTCCCTTGGGCTTGGCCGCAGCAAAGAACATCAGCCCACCGTGGGTCAGTCAGCCCATGCGCCGGTTCTTGGATATGTTGCGCTCGGT
>CANCJE010000136.1 GCA_947378235.1 Caulobacteraceae bacterium
GCCACGCCGGTCGGGCCGCGATATTCACCAAACACATTGCGCAGGGCGTCGGCCCATTCGCCGGTGGTCACTCCGGCCTTGGCTGCGGCGAGCGAGGCGGGCATCAGGTTGCGGCCTTCCTTGGCGGCGCTGTCCAGATCGGCGAGGGCAGAGATCACCGCTGCGCCATTACGGTCAGCCTTCCACTGTTTCAGGCGACCAATGACCTCGGCCTCAAGGCGCGGATCGACAGTCTCAATAGAGCCTTCGCCCGCCGACAGGGGCGAGACCTCGGTTTCGGGATAGCGATTGACGCCAATCACCGTCATGGCCCCGGTCTCGACCCCGCGAACCCGCGCGGCATTGGAGGCAACCAACTGGCCCTTCATATAGTCGATGGCTGAAGCGGCCCCACCCATGGCGTCGATCTTGGCCAGCTCATCAATGGCTTGGATCTTGAGTTGGGCAACCTTGGCGGCGACGACGTGCGAGCCGTCAAACAGGTCCTCATATTCCAAAAGGTCGGTCTCAAAGGCCAAGACCTGTTGCATGCGCAAGGACCATTGCTGATCCCAAGGGCGCGGCAGGCCAAGGGCCTCGTTCCAAGCGGGCAGTTGCAGGGCGCGGCAGCGGGCGTCTTTCGACAGGGTCACGGCCAGCGCCTCGATCAGGATGCGATAGACGTTATTTTCCGGCTGTTGCTCGGTCAGGCCAAGCGAATTGACCTGAACGCCATAGCGGAAGCGCCGCGCCTTATCGTCGGTAATGCCATAGCGCTGTTGTAAGAGCTCATCCCACAGTTCGGTAAAGGCGCGCATCTTGCAAAGCTCGGTCACGAACCGGACCCCAGCATTGACGAAGAAGCTGATGCGCGAGACCACGACCGTAAAGTCCGCCTCGGGCACCTGTCCCCCGGCCTTGACCGCATCCAGCACGGCCACCGCCGTGGCCAGCGCATAGGCCAGTTCCTGCTCTGGCGTCGCTCCGGCCTCTTGCAGGTGGTAAGAACAGATGTTGGTCGGGTTCCATTTGGGCGTCTCAACATAGGCCCAGGCCACCATGTCGCTGATCACCCTCATCGAGGGGGCGGGCGGATAGATATAGGTCCCGCGCGACAGATATTCCTTCATCAGATCGTTTTGGGTCGTGCCCTGCAGGGCCTTGGGCGACA
Organism: Caulobacteraceae bacterium; assembly: GCA_947378235.1. Lineage (GTDB taxonomy): Bacteria > Pseudomonadota > Alphaproteobacteria > Caulobacterales > Caulobacteraceae > CAISGS01. The sequence continues at coordinate 1,151 of CANCJE010000136.1, forward strand.
CGCCCTGCTCCTGCGCCAGACCGACATAGAGCGACAACAGCCAAGCCGCCGTCGCATTGATGGTCATGGAGGTGTTCATCCGATCAAGCGGTATCTGGTCGAACAGGGCGCGCATGTCGCCCATATGGCTGACCGGGACCCCAACCTTGCCCACCTCGCCGCGCGCCAGAATGTGGTCTGGGTCATAGCCGGTCTGGGTCGGCAGATCGAAGGCTACCGACAGGCCTGTCTGACCCTTGGCCAGATTGGCCCGGTAGAGCGCGTTAGACTTGTCCGCCGTCGAGTGGCCAGCATAGGTGCGGATGATCCACGGGGCGTCGGGCGCGTGTTGGAACGGCTTGGCGGACATGTTCGATCATCCTAATCGGTGGGCTGCAGTGCAATTGTCCGGACTTTATCATTCACCGACGCCTCGGCAATCCACTGTCTTGATTGGGGAAGACCATCGCGGCGCACAATTTCTCGTGTTGCGTTGCAAAAAAGCCTCTTGCCAGCCCGGTTAGCTTGTCCCACGGTAATGACCGGACAAATGAGACGGAACCTCTCTAGGGGCACGGTCTTGCTTGAAACCAGCCAAAACAAGCGGGTCAAGGGCTGACTATTGTCGGGCAGCCTTAAGATCTGCGGGGTTACCGCCCCAATCGAGACCACGCCAAGACCGGAACCGCACCATGACCAGCGCTGCAACGACCGCCCCCGCCTTAAAGGACCTCTATGAGATCGGTGAGATTCCACCGGCCTATCACGTCCCTGCCCGCATGCATGCCTGGGTGATCCGTAAGGAACGCCATGGCCGCCCGAACAAGGCCATGCAGCTCGAAGTGGTCGATACCCCAGCCATTGGCGAGGATGAGGTTCTGGTTCTCGTGATGGCCGCTGGCGTCAACTATAACGGCGTCTGGGCCGCGCTCGGTGAGCCGATCAGTGTGCTCGACGCCCACAAGCAACCCTATCATATCGCCGGTTCTGATGCTTCGGGCATCGTCTGGGCCGTCGGCTCCAAGGTGCGTCGCTGGAAGCCTGGAGACGAGGTCGTCATCCACTGTAATCAGGATGATGGGGATGATGAGGAATGCAACGGCGGCGATCCGATGTTCTCACCCTCCCAGCGCATCTGGGGCTATGAGACCCCGGACGGCAGCTTTGCCCAGTTCACGCGGGTTCAATCGCGCCAGCTGATGCCGCGCCCCAAGCACCTGACCTGGGAAGAGAGCGCGTGCTACACCCTGACGCTGGCCACGGCCTACCGCATGCTGTTCGGTCACCGCCCCCACGTCATCCGTCCGGGCGACAATGTCCTGATCTGGGGCGCCTCGGGTGGCCTCGGCGTCTTTGCCACCCAGCTCTGTGCCGTTTCGGGCGCCAACGCCATCGGCGTGGTCTCGTCGGAAGACAAGCGCGAGTTCGTCATGTCGATGGGGGCGAAGGCCGTCCTTAATCGCAGCGACTTCAACTGCTGGGGCCAACTGCCCACGGTCAATGGACCGGAATTCAACGACTATATGAAAGAGACCCGCAAATTCGGTAAGGCCCTATGGCAGATCACCGGCGGCAAGGATGTCGACATGGTGTTCGAACATCCCGGCGAGGCAACCTTCCCGGTCTCCGTGTTCGTGGTCAAGCGCGGCGGGATGGTCGTGATCTGCGCTGGCACCTCCGGCTTCAACCTGACCATGGATGCTCGCTTCCTATGGATGCGCCAGAAGCGCGTTCAAGGCAGCCACTTCGCCAATCTGGCACAAGCCTCGGCCGCCAACCAACTGGTCATCGAGCGCCGTATTGATCCTTGCCTGTCAGAAGTGTTCGGTTGGGACGGTATTCCTGACGCCCATGAAAAGATGCTCGATAACAAACACCTTCCCGGCAATATGGGCGTTCTGGTCAATGCTCAGCGCCCCGGCCTGCGCACGTTCGAAGAGGTTTTGGAAATTTCGAACGAAGGCTAAGGCTCTGATATTATGGGATTAAGAGGCATAAAAACCTCTTGATCTCAGCCCCTTAGCCCTTGGGCCCAAAGGCGTCGGTAAGACGTTGAAATTGGCTCAGCACGGGATTGGGCTCGGCCACGACCTCGCCCTCAACATAGAGGCGCCGGTCCAGATGCAGGACCCGCTCATAGAGCCTTTCCGACCGCTCCAGAAGATCGACCAGTCCAGCGGGTAAGTCTTCAGGCAGGGAAGACGGTGCGCGGTCAGCAGGCTCGGGCGCAAGGCGATAACGCTCCTGACAGGCATCTGAGGTCGCGATCTCACCCTCTCGCACCGAACGCTGTACGAGCAGCCACGAGGCCACCTGCATCAGGCGCGTGGTCAACCGCATGCTCTGTCCGGCATAGGCGAGCGCCGTATTGCGCGACAAAAGTTTGGAATCGTGACGTCCAACCCCGTCCAGGTAGGCGGCGGCCTCCTCGACCAGATCCATGCCCTCGCCAAAGGTCCTGGCGAACAGTTCCGATCGGGTGAAGTCCTTCACCTGACTGGCCCGCCAATCAATGACTGCCGCTGTGCCTAAATCGCTCATGGTCGCCCTAGCCTTGCCAACAGACCTGACGCGCGCAGCGACAGACCGGGCTCTACAAGCAACCTATATGCCAAAACCCGCCTCAAGCGGAGGGATCATCGGACTTGAAGCTGAACAGGGCATCAGCAGAAGAGCGGACATTCGCCTTCTTGGCCATCTGGGCCTCGATGCGCACAATCTCAGCCCTAAGATCGGCGATCCGGGCCGTCAATTCCTCGGCGCTATAGAGCTCGAGGTCCTCGCGGCCCAAGGCCAACAGGATCTGGCCACGGCCCGTGCGGGGTTCTGCAGCGTCATCGTTCATGGCCTCATCCTCCCCTAGTCATAGTCGCGCCCTTGGTTTCGCGCGCAAGCCCGTCTATCAGTGACCCAATAGAGCGATGTTGCAAGCCCGTGGGGACAGTATGGACCATATGATGATCGCCGTTTCGATTGAAGGCGGCAAGGGACCGGCCTCGGCCCTGATCCCAGAACAGCGCCCGATCCCCACGCCAGGTCCCGGCGAGATCCTCATCAAAACCCTTGCTGCCGGGGTCAATCGCCCCGACCTCTTACAGCGGATGGGCTTTTACCCCCCGCCTCCCGGCGCGCCTGACATTCTGGGCCTTGAGGCCTGCGGCGAGGTGGTCGCGCTCGGCGAGGGTGCGGGGCGCTGGAAGGTCGGGGATCAGGTCACGGCCCTGCTCGGCGGCGGCGGCTATGCACAATATTGCGTGGTCGATGGTCGCCATGCCCTGCCCGTGCCCAAGGGATTAAGCCCGGTTGAGGCCGCGGCCCTGCCCGAAACGGCCCTGACCGTCTATGTCAATGTCTTCGAACATGGCGCTCTGAAGGCCGGTGAGACCCTGATGATCCACGGGGCCACCTCTGGCATCGGCGTCATGGCCATTCAGATGGCCAAGGCCGCCGGGGCGAGGGTCATTGTCACCGCCCGCAGCGCCGAAAAGGCAGCTCAGGCGCTGGCGCTCGGTGCCGACATTGCCATCAATTCCACCTCTGAGGATTTCGTCGCTGTGGCCCAGGCCGCAGGCGGCGTCGATGTGATCTTGGACATGGTCGCCGGTCCCTTCTTTGCCCAGAATATCGAGGCCCTGAACACCGGCGGACGCCTCGTCCACATCGCCACCCTGTCGGGGGCCAATGTCGAGCTTAACATTATGAAGGTGATGCAAAAGCGGCTGGTCATCACCGGCTCGACCCTTCGCCCGCGCAGCGCCGACGAAAAGGCCCGCATCACGGCGGCGGTCGAGGCCACGGTCTGGCCATGGATCGAGGCGGGCAAGATCAAGGCGATCGTCGACAAGACCTTCCCCCTCGAACAGGCCGCTGAGGCCCATGCCTATCTCGAGGCCGGAGCCCATGTCGGCAAGGTTATGTTGGTAGTCTAGCTCCAGACGGGGCAAAAGCGGCGACGGGCTCTAGACGGTTCTGGCCGGATCAGGTCATACCCTGCTCGTGACCCCCGAAGCCCGTCTTGATCAAGCCCGTGACACCCTGCGCCGCACCTTTGGGCACGGGGATTTTCGGGGTTTGCAGGCTGGCGTCATAGCCGAGGCCCTCGCTGGACGCAGCGCCTTGGCCGTGCTGCCCACCGGCGGCGGCAAGAGCCTGTGCTATCAGATCCCCAGCATGATCCGGCCTGGCCTCGGCATTGTCGTCTCGCCGCTCATTGCCCTGATGGCCGATCAGGTGGCGGGACTTCAGCAGTCGGGCGTGGCGGCAGAGCGGCTCGATTCCGACACGATGATGGACGACCGCTCACGCATCTGGCGACAGATCGAGGCGGGCGAGTTGGACCTGCTCTATATGTCCCCCGAAGGCCTGATGCAGAGCCATATGCTCGATCGCTTGGCTCAGGTGCAGATCGCCCTGATCGCCGTCGACGAGGCCCACTGCGTTAGCCAATGGGGCCATGATTTCAGGCCCGAATATCGCACCCTTGGCCGCCTCGCTGACATCTTTCCGACCGTACCAAGGCTGGCCGTGACGGCCACGGCCGATGCGCGGACAAGGGACGATATCCGCGCCGAACTGCACCTGACCGATGCGGCCGAATTTGTCGACAGTTTCGCCCGTCCCGAACTGGCCCTCAGCGCCGAACGCAAGCGCGGACGCGGTCATGAGCGGGTCATCGAGCTGGTCAAGGAGCGCCGGGGACGGGCGGGCGTGGTCTATGCCGGGTCGCGCGAAGGCACCGATCTTTTGGCGCAAAAGCTCTGTGATCAGGGCATTTCGGCCCTCGCCTACCATGCCGGTCTCGATCGCAAGGTGCGTGAAGAGCGGCTGACCCGGTTCCTAGACGAGGACGACGCAGTCATGGTCGCCACCATCGCCTTTGGCATGGGGGTGGATAAGCCAGACGTCCGCTTTGTCATCCATGCCGATCCCCCCGCCTCGATCGAGGCCTACTGGCAAGAGATTGGCCGGGCCGGACGCGACGGTGACCCCGCCGAGGGCATCACCCTCTATGGCTCGTCGGACATGGCCTGGGCGCTGCGCCGCAGCCAAGGTCGTGATGTCGATGAGGCGGTCAAACAGGTGCAGGGGCGAAAGCTGCGCCAACTCTATGCGATGCTGGACGGTATGGCCTGCCGCGCCGCCGCCGTGCGCCGCTATTTTGGTGAGACCGGGGCCGAGCCCTGCGGCGTCTGTGATCTGTGCCTCTCGCCTGCGGTCGGAGTCGATGCCACCGAGGCGGCCCAAAAGGCCCTGTCAGCGGTCCATCGTCTCGGCGGGCGCTATGGCCGAGGCCGGGCCATCGACCACCTCTTGGGCAAAACCAAGGATCCAGACGCCGCCGAGGTCAGCATGACCACCTTTGGCATCGGCAAGGACCTCAGTGCCGTGGCCTGGCGCGACCTGATGGATCAGCTTCTGTTCGAGGGCCTCTTGGCCGAAGACCCCAATGATGGCCGCCCCCTGATCCGGCTGGGCGATGCCGAGGGGGTGCGGGCCGTCTATCGCGGTGAGCGGCGGGTGATGTTGCGCAAGCTGACCGAGGACGCCCCCTCGCGCACGGGCAAGACCCGTCAGAGCCGGATGGGCGGCACGTCGCTGGAGGTGCCGATCCACGACCGCGCCCTGTTCGAGGCCCTGCGCAACTGGCGAAAGTCAGAGGCTGCACGCCAGCATGTGCCGCCCTATGTCATTTTCCACGACAGAACCCTGCTGGACATTGCCAGCGGCAGACCGACCACCCCTGCGGCTCTGGCCAAGACCGGCGGCGTCGGCCAAGGCAAG
>CANCJE010000137.1 GCA_947378235.1 Caulobacteraceae bacterium
CGGGGCGCGCCGCCGCCGCCGACACTGACCATGCTGGACAGGTCCTTGTTGGTCTCCTTAGCCACCCGCACCAGATCGCCGGTCATGGCCGCCGGTCCGGTGAAGGTCGTAATCCGCTCGCGCTCAATCAGGCTGGCGGCCTGATCTGGGTCCCATTTATACATGGCCACCAGACGGCGCTGTGTGCGGTAGGACTGAAGGAATACGGCGTGGGAGCCGGTGACATGAAAGAGCGGTACCCCCAGAAGGGTCGCGGGTTGCTCGACCGGCTGAACCATAGGAATACCGCTGCTCAAGGCTCCCGCCCGAAGGTCCAACTCCCAAGACATCAGCGCGGAGATGACGTTGCGATGGGTTGAGACCACGCCCTTTGGAAAGCCCGTCGAGCCAGAGGTATAGTAGATAATCGCATTATCTTCGGGCTCGACCTTCACCGCCGTAAGGGCTGGTCCGTCGAAACTGGCCAAGAGGTCTGCCAGATCTTCAGCACCGGCAACCTTACCGGCGCGCACAGAGACGACCTTGAGGGCCGGGTCAACCTTGGCCCGCGCCAATCGCTCGAGCCGCTCAGCATCCGCGAAAAGGACCTTGGCCCCACTGTCGGCCAAGCCATAGGCCATCTCGTCGGGCTGCCAGTGCGCATTCATGGCCACCGCGATGGCGCCAATGGAGGTGGCGGCCTGAAAGACCAGAACCCACTCGGGATAGTTTCGCATGGAGATCGCGACCCGGTCCCCCTTAGTGATCCCGAAGTGGTGAACCAGAAGGCGGCTGATCTTTTGAGCCTGGCGCTGGGTTTCGGCAAAGCTGATCCGCTCCTGCTCATAGATGATGAACGGAAGATCGCTGGCGGTGGCTTCAAACATTTCGCCCAAGGAGGCCGGTGCATGGGCAAAGACCTTCTGAGCCCGTCCACGGATGATCATGGTCTCAAGCGCATAGGGCTCACCCGGCGCTGTCAAAATAGCCAAGGCCTCAGCCCGGCTCATTACGGGAGCGGCCGCTGCGCTGGTCTCTTGCATAGTGTTGAGGGTCACTGTCTAAGGGCTCCGTTCAAGCGTTCTATCGACGCCAAAAGACGTTTTACTGCTCATAGACACCCCGACGCGAAAGCCACAAGCCAACCCAGTCTAAGCCCTACAGTGTCAAACTATGTTACGGGCGCGGCGGTTTCACAAGACGTTCACGGGGATTAAGCTGGGGCGCCTTCTTAACGGCGGTGGATTGCCGAAATAGGCGCGGCTCTAATCCTTTTGACTCCTAAGGTTCGGGCTCTAAGCTCAAGGGGACATACCGCGCTGTGGCTTGAGGCTGTTTTCCCTATGCTCGACCCCTCCCACCCCGTTTGGCATCATCCGCTTAGATTTGACGACGCGCCGCCGTCTTCGGATCAGGGCGTGCCGCTCGGTGATGGCCGGGTTGGTGTCAGTCTTTGGGCCAATGCCAATACAGTCTGCCTATCATTGGACTGTGCCGACCTCTGGGACCTTCGGCCCATCCCCGAATATGAGGGTGCGGACTATTGCTGGGACCTTGTCGCAGCCGCTCATCGGGCAGGCGATCATGATCATCTCCAAACCCTGCTGGAGGAGCCCTATAACCGCGCCGGTCCAACCCGCCTCTCAGCCGGTCGGCTCGAGCTGACCTTTGCCGCCCCCGCCACTCACTGGCATCTTGAGCGCGCCACCGGTTTGGCCCGAATAGATTTCGCCGATGGATCCGAGCTTCTCGCCCTCATCACCGCCACGGGCAGCGTCGGGCGGCTACAGGTCAAGGGTACCGCGCCGAGCGTTCGCCTGATCATGCCGCCCTTTGGTGGCCCGCCCGAAGGATTGACACCCGACCCAGGGTTCAATCTCAGCCGTCACAATGCTTGGGACCTTGGCTATCCCGCGCCGCAGATTGTGGCGGAAGCCAATCTCGACGGATTTTTCCAAAAGGGCTTTGGCGACTTTGCCTTTGCCGTCGCTGTGGCGCACGAGACAAGGGACGAACTTTGGCAAGCCGCTTGGCATATTGGAACGGGCTCTGACGAGGACCTGCTCAACACGACCGTCGCCACCGTAAAGGAGGCCCTCACCCGCCCCTTTACCGACGAGGCGCAAGCTGTGGCTGACTGGTGGTCTGATTACTGGTCACGCGGAAGAGCCCAACTTCCAGACCCGCTGATCGAACAGACCTACTATGCGGGCCTCGCCCAGTTCGGTGCAGCGGCCCGGCGCGGTTGCCCGCCTGCCGCTCTTCAGGGCGTGTGGACCACAGACGATGGCCGCCTGCCGCCTTGGAAGGGCGACTATCACCACGATCTCAATACCCAAATGACCTATTGGCCCGCCTATGTCGGCGACCAACTTGAGGCTGGATTAGGCTTTTTGGATTGGCTCTGGGAGACAAGGCAAGGCTGCCGAGACTGGACGCGCCGGTTCTACGGGGTTTCGGGGCTGAACGTGCCCATGACCGCCGATATCGCCAATCGCCAACTGGGCGGATGGCGGCAATATACCCATTCGGTTTCCACCGGCGCATGGCTGGCCCATCATTTTCATCTCCATTGGCGCTACAGCCAAGATCGTCAGTTTCTTCGAGACAGGGCCTATCCCTATCTCAAAGAGGTCTGTGATTTCGTTGAGGCCATCAGCGATCAGCGTGACGCGCTCGGCTTTCGGTCGGTCGCCCTGTCCTCGTCGCCCGAGGTGGGTGACAATCGGCCAGAGGCTTGGGTTGAGGGCTGGAGTAGCTATGATTTGAGCCTCTTTCGGTGGGTTCTGGGGGCGGCAGCGGACATGGCCAAGGCCCTAGCCCTTCCCGACCAAGCGGCCCATTGGCGTAAGGTGGAGGGTGAATTTCCGCCCTATAGCCTATCTGCCGAAGGGGGACTTTTAGTAGCACCCGGCGTGCCCTACCCCGAGCATCATCGCCACTTTTCCCATGCGGTTGGCATTCATCCGCTGGGACTGTTCGATAGCCTAGAGGGGGCGGGGTCAGACCGACAACTGGCAAGAGCGACGGTTGCCGAGCTTGACCGGGCGTCTGGCGATTTTTGGATGGGCTATAGCCACGCTTGGGCCGCAGCCCTGTCTGCGTGCATCGGGGATGGCGAGACGGCCCGCAAAAGGATACGCGACTATCAAACCGCCTTTGTCTTTCCCAACGGCTTTCATGCCAATGGAGACTGGCGCCGCCTTGGCTATGGCAAGGCCCCGTTCGGTGCCTTCACGATTGAGGGCGCGATGGGCGCGGCTGATGCGGTCCAAACCATGCTGATACAGAGCGCGCCGGAACGAATGCGCTTGTTCCCCGCGATCCCAGCCGACTGGTTGGATGTGTCCTTTGATGGCCTAAGGGCCGACGGCGCGGTGCTGGTCTCTTCGGCAGTGGAAAGAGGCCGGTTGTGTCGTGTGGTGCTCAGGCCCCAATCCTCTGGCGCTATCCAACTGGCCTATCGGGACCGGGTTTCAGCCTTAGAACTCACCCTCATCGCAGGCCAGACCCTGACCCTGAATGAGGGCCAGATCGCTCGGCTCGAGACCGCAGCGACGCTCAGCGCCTTGTAGAAAGACCCCGTCTGTGAAGCCTAAGATCACCATTCTCGATACCGATATTGGTACCGACATTGACGATAGCTGGGCTTTGGCCCTGCTGCTCGCCAGCCCGGAACTTGATCTGCGTCTGATCACGACGGTCAGCGGCGATGTGCGTTATCGCGCTGGGCTATGCGCAAGCCTGCTCGCGGCGGCGGGACGCACAGATATCCCGATTGGACTGGGCATCGGCGGCGATCTGAAGGTCCCCGCCGCGCTTCAAGGCCCCCTCCTCGCTGGTGTTGGCGAAGATGCAGCACTGGACGCCCACCCCCGCGTCATCGATGAGGGAGTCGATGCCATAATCCAAACCATCATGGAGGCTGAGGACCAGGTAACGGTGATCGGCATCGGGCCCTTCACCAATATCGCCGAAGCCATAAGGCGGCGTCCTGAGATTGTTCAGCGCGCAAGGTTTGTCGGCATGTGTGGCTCAGTCCGCATTGGCTATCGCGGATCCGAAACCCCGTCAGCCGAATATAACGTCTTTGCCGATATTGCCGCCGCGCAAGCGGTTCTTTCGGCGGATTGGGACATCACCATCACCCCGCTGGATAGCTGTGGACACGTCCTGCTGGCTGGTGAGGACTATAAGCGCTTCTATGATTTCGCGACCGGGCACCCCAACAGCATAGCCGCTGTGGTTCTGGCCCATTACCGGCAGTGGCTGAGCGCGCTGAAAGCCCCCGCCGATCAATTGGCACGGCGATCGACCACCCAATATGACGCGGTCGCGGTCTGTCTGGCCATCAGACAAACTGGGCTAGAGATAGAAAACCTGCTGATCCGTGTGACTGATGAAGGCCTAACCCGCCTTGATGAGACCGGCAAGGTGATGGGGGTTGCCACAGGCTGGCGCGACCGCTCAGAATTCGATCAGATCTTTATCGAGCGCCTCTGTCACGAGCCGACCTGAAGAGCGCGGCCTAGCCGTTGCTCCTTGTCCTAGTTGTGTATAGCCTCGACACAACAACAAAAATACCGAGCGAAATCACTCGGAAATGGGTCACGGGGCGGGAAACGGAATGCGTAAGCACAGCCGCAATACCAGTTTTGAATGGCGCTGTTCGGGCGGCCCCCTGCGCCGACTGACCCAAGATCAGGCTGATCAGTACGACCGAGACGGCTATTTCCTGCTCGAAGGCGTATTTAGCGCCGATGAAATTCAAGCTGTCCGCGAAGCTATTGACCCCTTCGAGCACGCGTTCGAAGAGATGCTGCGTGAACAGCACAATGGCAAGATGTTCATCGCCAAGGCTGACGCCATCACCTTCACGGTCCATCTGGTCAAGAAATCGGAGACCCTAAAGGCCTTCGCGCAGCATCCGGTCTTTGCCGACATTGCCCACGATACGCTCGGCGCAGGGGCGCGGCTCTATTGGGATCAGGCGGTCTATAAGAAACCGGGCAATCCTGAGGAGTTTCCTTGGCATCAGGACAATGGCTACACCTTCACCGAGCCCCAGCAATATCTGACCTGCTGGGTGCCCTTGAGCGATGCAACCTTGGACAATGGCTGCCCTTGGGTCGCGCCGGGCCTGCACCATATGGGCACGCTGCATCATGATTTTGCGCCACTCGGACTAGAGTGCTTCAAGGATCCTGAAAACCCTGTTGCCGTCCCTGCCAAGGTCGGTGACGTGGTGGTGTTCTCGTCCCTCACCCCGCATCGGACAGGTCCGAACACCACTGGGGAAACGCGCAAGTCCTATATTCTGCAATATGCGCCAGACGGGGCCATGATCCACTCCCATGATGGCACTATTGTCCCAGCCAATGATCCTGAGCGACAGTTTCGCGTGGCGCCCGCATGACCCAACTTAACACGACTTCTCAGTCCGACAGCGCGCCGCATTTTACGAGGGCACAGCGCCGATCCGCGCCCGTGCCTTTTGCGACCAAATTCTTCCAAGGGTTGGGCTCTTTGCCCGGGCAACATGAGGATTTCGCGTTCCAGACGCTGCTGCTCCTCTACTATTCCCAGATCCTAGGCCTGCCTGCCTCCTATGCCTCAGCGGTCTTGGCGATCGCCCTGATCGTCGATGCCATCAGCAATCCTTTGATCGGCGCCTGGTCCGATGGGTTCAGGTCGCGACTGGGACGCCGCCACCCCTTCATGCTGGCCGCCATCGTCCCGACCGCTCTATTCATGTTCCTACTGTTTCGTCCGCCAGTTGGGCTGTCCGTCCACGGACTAACAGCTTGGATGCTTGTCACAACGGTCTTGGTCCGGTGTGCCATGGGTTTTTTCGTGGTGCCGTGGAACGCTGTGGCCGCTGAACTGTCGGAGGACTATCGCGAGCGGACCTCAATCATCACCTATCGCATGGTGTTGGGCTGGTCCGTGGGCGTCGCCTTCATTTTCTCCACCTACAGCTTCATCTTTCCAGCCAGCAAGGCCTTCCCCAATGGGCTCATGAACCGGAACAATTACGCCACATTCGCCATCGTCATCTCCAGCCTGATCGTGATCTGGATGTTCACGACCACTTGGATGACCCACAATCAGATCCCCTATCTGCCACAGCCAACAGATGCGGCTCCCCGGCAGTCTTTCATGGATATGGCGCGGCGGACCCTAACGGCCCTGACCAATCGAAATTTCCGCCTACTGTTCATCTCAACCCTGTTCATCGCCGCCGTTGCCGGGGGAAATCAGGTGTTCGATGTCTATATGAACCTCTATTTTTGGGAGTTCGGACCGGGCGATCTGCGCTGGTTCGCGCTGGCCGTCGTGGGGGCTGTAGGATCGTTTTTGACGGTTGGGTTGCTGCAGAAGCATTTCGAAAAACAGAAGATCATGGCCGGATCGGTTTTTGCCCTGATGGCCTTGGGCATGATCAAGGTGATCTTGCGCTTTACCGGGGTCTGGCCCGACAATGGCGATCCCTTGCTGCTGACCCTGTTGGTGATCCACACCAGCTTTGGAGCCTATTTCTACGCGACGGTCCTGATCATGTTCGCCTCGATGGTCGCCGATATTGTTGACGAGCAGGACCACCATACGGGCCTTCGCCAAGAAGGGGTCTTCTCAGCGGGCATATCCTTTGCGGGTAAGGCGACATCCGGTCTGGGTCTGGTCATTGGCGGCGTCCTGCTGGATCT
>CANCJE010000138.1 GCA_947378235.1 Caulobacteraceae bacterium
AGAAATTCCTTGAGCAGGGTGCGGATACGATCATCGTCGTCGACCACCAGCAGGTGGCGGTTGCGATTGACCTCGCGGTTGGGAGAAACTGTGGTCATCGCGCGGCCCGTCGCGCCCTCTTGGCGCAGAACATCTGGTCACACACCCTAGACAAATTGTCATCGGGTGCAATCAAACGGGTGATCAGGACCTTGATCATGTTAAGGGAACGCGCGTTAGAATGGGGTTGGATTGACGCCGCATGGTCGGCAGCGTCTAATCCCATAGGTCTTTTTCGGAGTTTGATGAGCAATGTCTCTTGTGCCTTTTGATGATCGCGACGGCTGGATCTGGCTGGATGGGGAATTTGTGCCCTGGCGCGAGGCACAGGTACACGTACTCACCCACGGCCTGCACTATGGTTCGGCCGTGTTCGAAGGTGAGCGCATGTATGGCGGCGAGATCTATTTGCTGACCGAACATACCAAGCGCCTGTTCCGCTCGGCTGAACTGCTCGATTTCGAAATCCCCTTCACGGTCGAAGAGATTGATGCGGCCTCTATCGAAGTTTGCAAGCGCAACGGCCTGACCGACGGCTATATCCGCCCCATTGCTTGGCGCGGGTCCGAAGTGATGGGTGTGTCGGCTCAGGCGAGCAAGATCCATGTCGCCATCGCGGCTTGGGAATGGCCTAGCTATTTCAAGCCCGAAGAAAAGGCCAAGGGCATCCGTCTTGGCCGCGCCAAGTTCCGCCGTCCTGCGCCCGATACGGCACCGGTTGAGTCCAAGGCGGCGGGTCTCTACATGATCTGCACCGTGTCCAAACATGCCGCCGAGCGCGAAGGCTATGCCGACGCCCTGATGCTCGACTATCGCGGCTATGTGGCCGAGGCCACGGGTGCCAACATCTTCATGGTGCGCGATGGGGTCATCCATACCCCGACGCCCGACTGTTTCCTCAACGGACTGACCCGTCAGTCGGTGATCAAGCTGGCCAAAAAGCGGGGCTTTGAGGTGGTGGAGCGTCACATCCTCGAAGAGGAACTGCCGACCTTCAGCGAAGTCTTTATCTGCGGCTCTGCGGCCGAGGTGACGCCGGTGGCTGAGATTGGCGAGTTCACCTACAGGCCCGGTAATATCTCGCTATCGCTGATGGACGACTATGCCCGCATGGTCCGCCGCCAACCGATGGATATCTAGCATCCAATTTTGCATTTGCTGAGCGGCCGCCCTTGTTTGCGCAAAGGCGGCCGTTTTGCGTTGGGCTCTAGATGAGCCAGGTTTGAGGGCGTGGATAGGGTTTACCCTGCGCCAGATAGACTAGGCCGATCACGCAGCGCAGGCCGAAAAAGAGGCTCAAACTGCAGAGGATCGCGGCCCCCAAGACGACGGCGGGTATGCCGACCAGCAGGATCGATAGGGGAATACCAATGCCGATCATGGCCAGCGCAATGACCGCCCAGCCAAAGAACATCCAGAAGGAACGGATCTGAAACACATAGTGGCTGCGCAACATCGCCGAAGGGGTGTCGCGATTGGCATAGGCCAGCACCAGTCCGATCAAGACCGGAATGAAGGTCGGCAGCAGCAGGAACAGCACATAGGTAATGCCTGCGATCATCCGGTCATCGTAGGCGGGTGAGCCTGATGGCGGTGTGGGTTCGCTCGAGGCGGAAAGGTCGGTCATGATTCAGGTTCCCAGTTCGAACCCCATCGTCCTCTGAACCCAAGACAAGATCAAATTACGTCTTTGTCAGACTTGAGAACCGTCAAAATCAGCCAATTGGACGCAACAATTCGCATTCGTGAATTTCTTGACGCGAGGTCAGTCTTTCCTATCCCCCGGAACTGTCTATCTTGTCGCTCAAGGAACAACAGGATGCCGCCCCACCGTGGGCGGGCACCATGGGCAGGAGGCTAACAGCCGTGAATTTCGATTATTCCGACGATCAGAAATTTTTGAAGAACGAGGCGCGCAAGTTCCTCGATGGCAACTGCACCTCGGCCCATGTGCGCAAGGTGCTGGACAATGCCGACCTGTCCTATGACGCCGATCTGTGGAAGGGCGTCGGGGCTCAAGGCTGGCTCGGGGCCGCTATCCCTGAAGAACATGGTGGCCTTGGTCTTGGCCGGGTTGAGCTGTGCGCCATTGCCGAAGAGCTGGGCCGGGCCTGCGCGCCCATCCCCTTTGCCTCGACGGTCTATTTCCTGGCCGAAGCCCTGATGCTGGCTGGGTCTGATGCCCAAAAGGCCAAGTGGCTGCCCAAGATCGCAGCGGGCGAACTGATTGGTGCCTTTGCGACCTCGGAAGGTCCGGGCGTCGTCAATGCGGCCAACCTGCAGGCCAATGTTGTCGGCGGTAAGCTGACCGGTGTGAAGATCCCTGTCACCGATGGCGACATTGCCGATCTGGCGGTGGTGTTGGCCAATGAAGGCGGCAAGCCTGGTCTGTTCCTGGTCGAGTTGGCGGGTGCTGGCGTCACGCGCGAGACCCTCAAGACCCTTGATCCCACGCGCAGCGTTGCCAAGATCAGCTTCAGCGGTGCCGCCGCTGAGCGTCTGGGCGATGCAGGCGAAGGCTTTGCCCTAACCGAAGCGGTGTTTGACCGCGCCGCTGTCCTCTTGGCTTTCGAGCAACTGGGCGGTTCGGACCGCTGCCTGGAAATGGCCAAGGACTACGCCATGGATCGCTATGCCTTTGGTCGCACCATCGCGGGCTATCAGGCGATCAAGCACAAGCTGGCCGATATGTATGTGAAGAACGAGTTGGCCCGCTCCAACGCCTATTTCGGCGCTTGGGCGCTGAATGTCGGTGCTGCTGAACTGCCCATCGCGGCGGCGGCGGCACGCGTTGCCTCCAGCGAAGCCTACTGGTTCGCCTCCAAGGAAAATGTCCAAACCCACGGCGGTATGGGCTTCACTTGGGCGGTGGATTGCCACCTCTACTATCGTCGCTCACGCCAACTGGCCCTCGTGGCCGGGGCCCCCAAGGTCTGGAAAGAGCGTCTCGTGCAGCAGTTGGAACGTCGTAACGCGGCCTAGTCGCCGCGCCGACGCGAACTATCTGACCCTTTAAATTTCAGCGCTGCCTATCGTGGCTCAGCGCTCATCTCAAAAGACCGGAGACCATCATGGACTTCAACGACTCCCCAGAAGAAGCCGCCTTCCGCATCGAAGTGCGCACTTGGCTCGAAGCCAACGCCCCTAAGAAGGTCGACACGAAGAAGATGTCGGAGCCTGAAATCTTGAAGCTGGCCAAGGCTTGGCAAGCGACCAAGGCGGCAGCCCGTTTCACCTGCATGACCTGGCCTGAAGCCTTGGGTGGCCGCGGTGCCACGCCGATCCAGAACGTGATCTATAACCAAGAAGAATCGAAGTTCGACGTGCCACGCGGCTTCTTCGACATCGGCCTTGGCATGTGCGTTCCCACGGTCATGGCCTTTGCCAATGACGAGACCAAGCAGCGCTTTGTGGCTCCGGCCGTGCGCGGCGAGGAAATCTGGTGCCAGCTCTTCTCCGAGCCCTCTGCCGGTTCGGACGTTGCCGGTCTGCGCACCCGTGCGGTCAAGGACGGCGATGACTGGGTGATCAACGGTCAAAAGGTCTGGACCTCCGGTGCGCACTATTGCGACTTTGGTATCCTGCTCGTCCGCACCAACCCTGATGTGCCCAAGCACAAGGGTCTGACCATGTTCTGGATCGATATGAAGGCTCCAGGCGTCGAAGTGCGACCGATCCACCAGATGTCGGGCGGCTCCAACTTCAACGAGGTCTATTTCACCGACCTGCGCATCAATGACAGCCAGCGCCTCGGCGCGGTGGGAGATGGCTGGAAGGTCGCTCTGGTCACCCTGATGAACGAGCGTCTCGCCGTGGGCGGCTCGACCGGCCCCAACTATGCCGAGATCATGGCTCTGGCCCGCAGCACCGTCACTGAAGATGGCAATGCCCTGGCCAACGATGCCTTCCGGGAAAAGCTCGCCGACTGGTATGTGCAGGCTGAAGGTCTGAAGCTGACCCGCTTCCGCACCATGACCGCCCTGTCGCGGGGCCAAACGCCTGGACCCGAAAGCTCGATCGGCAAGATCATCTCGGCAAACCAGCTGCAAGACCTGTCCAATTCGGCGATGGAACTGGAAGATCAGTTCGGAATCATCACCGACACGGCCATTGCGCCGATGGAAGCGGCCTTCCAGCAAAGCCTGATGTGGGCCCCTGGCCTGCGCATTGCCGGTGGTACGGATGAAATCTTGAAGAACATCATCGCCGAACGGGTCCTTGGCCTGCCGGGAGATGTCCGCGTGGACAAGGACGTGGCCTTCAAGGACATGCCAACCGGACGATAAAGACAGTCCCCGGCTCAGGCCGGGGAGTCCCCTTCATGGGGGACAGTCAAGGATCGCTGGCGCTTCTCTGAAGGAGCGTCAGCGGCTTGGGCCTCTAGAGGCCCTCCGCCAACAGGGCGTTGCTCGCCGCCTCAATTCGGCTCTGCATCTCTTTCATAAATTCCCCCCGGCGCAGGCCTGCGGGGATCGGCTCCAGAAATTCGAACACGACGGTTCCGGCGTGTTTGGCAATGCCCTTGGCTGGCCAATGGACGCCAGAATTGGTGGCGATCAGGGTGCAGGGCAGGTTGAGATCGCGATAGAGTGCGGCCACACCCGGCTTATAGTCCGGCTCTGCTCCTGGAGCCTTGCGCGTGCCTTCCGGGAAAATCACCAGCTGACGCTCATGGGAGAAGCGCTCTTGCGCATCTGACACCATCTTGCGCAGGGCCTTGGCGGCAGCCCCCCTATCAATCCAGATCATGGTCGCCTTCATGGCGTGCCAGCCGAACAGGGGGATGTAGGTCAGCTCCCGCTTCATGACGAAACAGACATCCGGCAGGACGACAAAGGGCACGATCGTGTCGAGCATGCCCATATGCTTGCCTGCAATCAGGGCCGCGCCGGTTGGGATGTGCTCTCGCCCGCGAATTTCGATCTTAATCCCGTTAATCCAACGCAGGCCAAACAGCATAACATGGGCCCAAACCCTCAGGCACCGGGCCATAAGTTGGCGCGGAAAGACCAGCAGCGGCAGGTAGGCTGTACCCAGCAAGGCTGTCCAAAAGAAAAGCCAAACGGTAAACAAAAGGGACCGGATCAGGGTCAAGACGTCTCGCCTCCAGCGGTTTTATCGCGAACAGCGCCATCGCCTTCCTTCGGGCCAAGGCTGATGAAGGCTTCACGCGATAGGATCGCCAAATATTTGTTATATTCCATGATCATCCGTTTGGCACTAGGGGCGGTGCGCCACCAGTGCTTGGCGGCCAGATCATCGGTCTTGACCGCATAGGGCGTCAGTTTCACGTTCGGAAGGGCCGCGTGCAGCTCCAAAAGGCTGCGAGGCATGTGATAGTCAGAGGTTACCACGATCAGGCTTTGGTACTGTTTGGCCTTCACCCATGCGGCAGTCTCTGTGGCATTGCCCAGCGTGTCGGCTGCGGTAAAGCCGAGATCCACGCAGCAGTCATAGATCCGCCGTGTCGCCTTGGCGACGCCGCGAATATCGTCGCGGGTGGCTTCGCGATTGACGCCCGAGACCAGCATGCGCTGGGCCTTGCCCTCTTCGAGCAATTTCATGGCCTCACGAATTCTGTCCGTGGAGATACCGGTCAAGGCCACGATCCCGTCGGCGCGCTCGGGCTCTGCGGCGGGGGTAAAGGCGTCAACCCGCGCGGAAAAGGCCAGAAGTCCCGTCGCCCAGATCATCAGGACTATGAAAAATAGCGCCAAACTTCTCATGGCATGGCCTTGATCAGGCCAAGAGCGGTAACCCGCGCGGCGAGGGCTGCAACCAATCCAGCGATCAGAGGGCTTGGGAGGGCGACAAGAAGGTCCAGCCAGCGAATAGGCAAGACTGGTATCAGGCCATAGCCCCCGCCGAGCAGCCTTATGCCAGCAGCCAACACAGCGGCTGTGCCTCCGCCCAGCAGCCCTGCCAGAGCCGCCATGGCGGCAAAGCGGGCTTGAAACAGATTGGCGATGAAGCCATCCGTCGCGCCGGTCAGGTGCATGATCTCGACCACATCATGTCTGGCCGATAGGCCCGCCCGCGTCGCGAACGCAATCACTGCAGCGGCGGCTAGGGCCATCAAGGTAAACAGGCTGATCGCCGCGATCCGAGCCACCTCACCGGCATGGATAATGTCCTTCATCCACAGACTATGATCATCGACGGTCGCGTCGACACCGGCTGCCTTCAAGGCCCGGTCGAGGGTGGCGGCGCTGGCAGGGGCTGTGGGGTCCAGTTCGACGGTCACCAGCCGAGGGACAGGCAGATCCTGAATAATACCATCCTTGCCAAGCCAAGGCTCGAGCAAGGCTTCCGCCTTGGCGCGTTCAAGGACCAGCGCCTGCGCCACCCCCGGCGTTCCAGCCAAGGCTTCTGCGGCGCGGCTAGCGGCCATGTCCGGAGACTCGCTGCCCTTGGTGCGAATGATAACGGTGGCCGAGCCTTGTAACTGATTGGCCCAGCCTTGGGCGGCACGATCGGCGCTGATGGCAAAGATCGCGGT
>CANCJE010000139.1 GCA_947378235.1 Caulobacteraceae bacterium
GGGATCACCCGCTCTGCGCCCAGATAGGTCATGCAGATGATCGAACCGCCATGGGGCATCAGCTTGGCGGCGCGGCGTGAACAGTCGACAAAGCTAAAGGCCGAGATATTCATCGCGTTTAAGAAACCCTCACGCGTGGTGTTCTCGACGAACGAGCCCTTGAGCTGCTCCTTGTCGGCAAAGGCGATGGAGTGGACGAGGAAATCGATCGTGCCAAAGGCGGCCTCAACCTCAGCAAAGGCGGCGTCCATCGAGGCGTCATCGGCCACATCAGCCTGAATCAGCAGCTTGGACCCCACGCTTTCGGCCAAGGGACGCACCCGGCGCTCCAGACCTTCGCCCATATAGCTAAAGGCCAGTTCTGCGCCCTGGGCGGCCAGTTGCGAGGCAATGCCCCAAGCAATGGAGTTGTGATTGGCAACGCCCATGATCAGGCCCTTCTTGCCCTTCATCAGCTCGCCCTTGGGCAGATCATATTCGTCAGCCATGGTGTCTCCTTTTCCCGCCAAGACGGGGAATCTATCAGTCTTCGAGGCGGCTCATAATCACGCAGCCATTGGTGCCGCCAAAGCCGAAGCTGTTGGACATGACCGTATCAAGCTTGCGATCAATCCGCTTGCGCACAATGGGCAGGCCCTCGAAGGCTGGATCAAGATTTTCGATATTGGCGCTTTCGCAGACAAAATCATTATTGAGCATCAGGAGGCTATAGACTGCCTCTTGCGCGCCCGCTGCCCCCAAAGAGTGGCCGGTCAAGGACTTGGTCGACGAGATCAGCGGCGCATCCTCACCAAAGACTTCGCGTACAGCCTCCATCTCCTTGGCATCCCCAACCGGGGTCGCGGTGCCATGGGGATTGAGATAGTCGACCTTGCGGTTGAGGCCCTTCATGGCCAGCCTCATACAGCGCACCGCGCCCTCTCCCGAGGGGGCGACCATGTCGTGACCATCGGAATTGGCCGCATAGCCGGTAATTTCAGCATAGATCTTGGCGCCGCGCGCCTTGGCGTGCTCCAGCTCCTCGAGCACCAACACCGCCGCGCCGCCCGCGATGACAAAGCCGTCGCGGTCGCGGTCATAGGCCCGTGAGGCCTTGGTTGGGGTAGCGTTAAAGTTGGAGGACATGGCCCCCATGGCGTCGAACAGCACCGAAAGGGTCCAGTCGAGCTCTTCGCAGCCGCCCGCAAAGATCACATCCTGCTTGCCCATCTGGATCTGCTCAGCACCGGCACCGATACAGTGGGTCGAGGTCGCGCAGGCCGATGAGATTGAATAGTTGATGCCGCGGATCTTGAACCAGGTGGCCAGGGTCGCCGAGGGACCAGAACTCATGGCCTTGGGCACCGCGAAGGGGCCAACCCGCTTGGGGCCCTTTTCCTGAGCGATCTGGGCTGAATTGACGATCGAACGGGTCGAGGCCCCGCCCGAGCCGACAATCAGACCGGTCCGCTCATTGGAAACTTCGGTCTCGCTTAGACCAGAATCAGCGATGGCCTGATCCATAGCAATGTGGGCATAGGCCGTGCCGGGGGCCAAGAAACGGGCGGCGCGGCGGTCAACAAGGCTTTCCCAATCGATGATCGGGGCGGCATGGACCTGACAGCGAAAACCGAGCTCCGTATAGTCTGGCGCAGCAATGACCCCAGACTTGGCCTCTTTCAGCGAGGACAGAACCTCTTCGCTATTGTTCCCAATCGAGGAGACAATACCAATACCCGTTACGACGACGCGGCGCATTTGCGCATCCTTCCCATGAGCGAGCCCCTAGAGACTCATCCCTATCATTATTGTTGGTTCTTGTGACGGTTCGATCAAACCAGATCCTTGGCGTCGAACAGGCCGACCCGCAAATCCTTGGCCTCATAGATCGGCTTGCCATCGGCCAGCATCACGCCGTCACCGACGCCCATGACCAGCTTGCGAATGATCACCCGCTTCAGGTCAATGCGATATTCCACCTTTTTGATCTTGGGAGTCACTTGGCCTGTGAACTTCACCTCGCCCACGCCAAGGGCGCGGCCCTTACCCGGAGCGCCGGACCAGCCCAGATAGAAGCCGACAAGCTGCCACATGGCGTCAAGGCCAAGGCAGCCTGGCATGACAGGATCGCCGATAAAGTGGCACTGAAAGAACCAAAGCGACGGGTCGATATCAAGCTCAGCCTGAACCTGGCCCTTGCCGTGCAAACCGCCGTCCCGGGTGATCGAGGTGATGCGGTCCATCATCAGCATGTTGGGGACCGGCAACTGCGCATTGCCCGGACCGAACATCTCGCCGCGCCCACAGGCCAGCAGCTCTTCTTTGTTGTAATGGTCTTTGACGGGCATCATGGGCTTTGGATTCCTAATCGCAGCGCCTTTTGGGCCCCGCCGTGACATATCTGTCGCTGGCCTAGCACAGGCCATGCCTTTGCCTCAATCGTCCATCGTCATCGCGGCTGGCATTGAGGCTTCTCATCAATACCCCAAACCTCAGATGCAGGCACCCAGCCGGTGACATCTTCGACCTTCACACGGCACCAATCCTTCTGGCAGCGATCCAGCGAGGCCAGCGAGCGGGGCGTCATATAGGCCTCGATGCGCGCGTCTGGTTTCGGTGAGCTTCGAATGGCCAAGGGCTGCGGTTTGGTCCTCATGGTCATGCGGCGCCCATCGGTGAGGCGCTTATGGACCCAAGATAGGCTGCCGTCAGGATCACAGACCCTGCGCCACTCCGCCGTTTCAGCCACCACCTGCACTGGAAGGCCGCGCACATGGTAGATCCACAGCAGCCGATGGTCGTCTCCCGGCCCGGACCGGGCATTGGCATCATTATATTTTAACGACACATAGCGCGGCACAGGTAGGCCCGAGGGGGTCTGTCGCTCGGCATCTTCGGCACGCGCGGCAGAGGCAGTGGCCCCTGACAGGGCTGAGGCCATCATCAGTGCGGTAAAAAGCGCGCTTTGCGCCTTAAATTTCCACTCAATCATAACTCTTGTGTCCCAGACCGCACAGCCGCCTTGGCCGAAGCGGGTCCCTTTGCTACAGATAGCAATATCGCGCCGTGAGCGCGCCGCCTCTTTTTCAGATTGCTTCATGGCCGTCCGCAAGCCGAAAGTCATTGTTACACGCAAACTCCCCGATCCGGTGGAGACCCGCATGCGTGAATTGTTCGACACCGAGTTGAACCTGACCGACCAGCCCATGGGGCAGGACGCGCTTCTTGATGCGCTGCAGCGCGCCGAAGTGCTGGTGCCAACCATTACCGATCGCATTGATTCGCGTCTGTTATCGCGGGCTGGGCCGTCGCTGAAGCTGATCGCCAATTTCGGGGCCGGGGTCGATAATATCGATGTCGCCACCGCCAATGCGCGCGGCATTGCCGTGACCAATACGCCCGGCGTTCTGACCGAAGACACCGCCGATATGACCATGGCCCTGATCCTCGCCTCCGCCCGACGCGTCGTTGAGGGCGCTCAGGTGGTTCAGACTGGCGGCTTTCAAGGCTGGTCGCCGACTTGGATGATGGGTCGCCGGATCTATGGCAAGCGTCTGGGCATTGTCGGTATGGGCCGGATCGGTCAGGCCGTGGCCAAGCGCGCCAAGGCCTTTGGTCTGCAGATCCACTATCACAACCGCAAACCGGTCAGCCCCCGCATCGAAGAAGAGTTGGAGGCCACCTATTGGGAGAGCCTCGACCAGATGCTGGCGCGCATGGATGTTGTGTCGGTCAACTGCCCCCACACACCCGCAACCTTCCACCTCTTGTCGGCCCGGCGCATGAAGCTGCTTCAGCCCCATGCGATCTTGGTCAATACGGCTCGCGGTGAAGTGATCGACGAGGCGGCTCTGGCCAATATGCTGGCGCGTGGCGAGATCGCTGGTGCGGGTCTGGACGTCTATGAGCACGAACCGGCGATCAATCCCAAGCTGCTGAAACTGCCCAATGTCGTGCTCTTGCCCCATATGGGCTCGGCTACGGTCGAGGGCCGCATCGATATGGGCGAGAAGGTGATTATCAATATCAAGACCTATATGGACGGCCACCGGCCGCCCGACCGGGTCATTCCGGCGATGCTGTAAGCCCCTATAGGATTAGATCGGCCGCTCCGGCGCGCCGATCCCCTTTTCCTTGAGCCAAGCGTCGAGATCCGCCGCAGATTTGTCAGCCACCTCTTCCATCGGAATATGGCCCGCCTTGGGATAGAGGATGAGGGTTGAGCCCGGAATGGCGGCAGCCAAGGCCTGACCCTGAGCCACAGGGATGATCGCGTCTTCTTGGCCATGAATAACCAGAACCGGCATCTTGAAGGCCCCGAGCAGGGCGCGAACCTCGCCCTCTGTGCGCATCTTACGGCCCATCTGTTGGTTCAGAATAATGGCCCGGTGACCCCCGGCCCGGCCCAGCGCCACATAGCGGTCAATCATGGCCTGATCGACCATCTCCTTGTGGTAAAAGGCTCCCTTAAGCCCCGTCGCCACCAAGGCGGACGTGTCCAACTGTTGACCCAAGGCGCGGGCCAGGGGGTAGCGCAAAAGCTTAAAAGCCAGAGGCGATTTGGCGTTGGTCTGGGCGCGAGGCAGACCGACACTGTCGACCAGAACTAGACCCTTCACGCGCTCGGGATGGAGCGTGGCAAAGGTCCAGGCTACGCCGCCGCCCATCGAGTTGCCTCCCAAGACGAAACCTTGCACGCCAAGCCGCTCGGTGGTTTGAGCCACCACATCCACCTGCTTTTCGGTCGAAGAGACATAGGTCGCGGGTGCCCGCGTCAGGCCATGGCCGGGCAGATCGAGCGTGATGATCCGGTATTGGCCGCCCAGTCTCTGGACCCAAGGCTCCCACGTATGGAGCGAGGCGGAAAAGCCGTGGACCAGCACCAGAACGGGGCCATTTGGGTTGCCTTGATCACGATAGTGAACATGGACCCCGTCGGGCAGGTCGAGATAGTGCGAGGCGCTGTTGGCATATTTGGCCTCGAGCGTCTCAAACGGGATGTCAGGGCGGCGAAGGGCCAGATAGGTCCCGAGGATCAAGACCAATAGGCCGACAATAAGCCCGCCGACAAGTTTCAAAGCCAATTTCATCGTCCCGCCCCCGCTTACTGTCTATTTGGTTCTTGGCCTAGGCCGCCGCGCCGGTCCCGCAGGCTGGGCAGTCAGGGTCAGGGCTCAATCTAACCGTCCGCGCCTCGGCGGATAGGCCGTCATAGACAAAAAGCCGTGAGGCCAAGGTCTCGCCTGCGCCCGTGATCACCTTGATCGCCTCCAGCGCCATCATGGAGCCGATAATCCCCGCCAAGGCTCCGACCACCCCGACAGCAGAACAGGTCTCCGCGCTGGGCGGAATATCTGGCACCAGACAGCGATAGCAGGGCTGGCCATGGAAAACCGCCACCTGCCCGGTCCACCGCCCAATCGCGCCGGACACCAGGGTCTTGCCCGTCGCAAGGCAAGCCGCATTGATCAGATAGCGGACGGAAAAATCATCGACCCCGTCTAGTACCAGATCATATTGGCCGATCAGGGCGTCTGCATTGTCTGCAGTCAGGGCCAAGGGATGTGAGACCAGTTGAACCTCGGGGTTCAGCGCCGCCAGATGCTGCGCGCCCCGGTCCGTCTTGGACTCGCCCACATCCTGTGTCGAAAAAAGGATTTGGCGTTGCAAGTTGGAAAGGCTGACATGGTCGGCATCGACCAGACCCAAGGTCCCGACGCCCGCCGCCGCCAGATAGAGCGCCGCCGGTCCGCCAAGCCCGCCCGCCCCGACCACCAAAACCTTGGCGGCCTTTAGCTTTTGCTGACCTTGGCCACCAATTTCACGCAGGACCAGATGGCGGGCATAACGCTCGACCTCATCATCACTGAACATGGCTTGGCTCCTGGTGATTGCGCCTTAGCGCCCCTTCTCTATGGGCCAAGATCGGGGGGTGAGGCAATCAGTGTGGATCAAGACCTTGGCCTAGGCCAGCAAGCGGGGCATGATCTTGGCCATGATCAGCAAGTCCAAAGCCCCAACCAAAGCCAAGGCCAAAGCGAAGCGCAAAACCACGCCGCGGGCCAAACGCCTGTCGCCGCAAGAACGCGAGAGGATTGAAATCCTGTTCGCGCGGTTTGAAGCGGCCAATGTCCACCCTCGCACCGAGCTTCATTTTTCAAACCCCTATACGCTGTTGGTCGCGGTGGTCCTGTCAGCTCAAGCCACCGATAAGGGGGTCAATAAGGCCGTCGAGCCCCTGTTCAAAAAGGCCGACAATCCCGACGACATGCTGGCGCTGGGCCTTGAGGGCGTGACTGATCACATCAAGACCATCGGGCTCTATCGCAACAAGGCCAAGAATGTCATTGCCCTGTCTCAGATCCTGATCGATCAGCATGGCGGGCTGGTGCCGACCGACCGGGCCTCGCTCGAGGCCCTTCCCGGGGTGGGCCGCAAGACGGCCAGCGTTGTGCTCAATGAATTGGATATTGAACCAGCCATAGCGGTCGACACCCACGTCTATCGGGTCGCTCACCGGCTCAAATTGGCCAACG
>CANCJE010000140.1 GCA_947378235.1 Caulobacteraceae bacterium
CCAACTAGGCTTTCAGAGCGGGGCATCTCGATAGGGCGTCTAGGGCCCTGATCTGAGGCAAAATTGAGGTCGCGTTGCGGCCTCTTTTTGTTAGAATTTTCAATGATCTAGGCGCGAAACATTCCGAAACAGGAGTTGTTTTGCCGCGCCGCAACAAACTTTATAAATCACCATGGGGCTTTGGGTGGCCGAATGCCGCTCCCCTTTTTGGAAGGTTTCGACGTGACCATAGCGTCATTGCAGCAACAGACCCTCGCCAGTCCGGCGATCTTTGCAGGCCTTGGCTTGCATACGGGCCAACATGTGCGCGTGGCGGTTCGCCCTGCTGCAGCTTGGTCTGGGATTGTGTTTGTGCGCACCGACGTTACGGACCTCGACAATCGCGTTCCTGTGTCCGGTGAGGCTGTGGTGCAGACCCAGCTTGGCACTGTGATTGGCAATGCCGACAAGGTTACAGTCTCGACGATCGAGCACCTGATGGCGGCCCTGTGCGCCTTGGGGATCGATAATGCGGTCGTTGAGCTGGATGGCCCCGAAGTGCCAATCATGGACGGTTCGTCAGAGCCTTTCGTGCAGCTTCTGGACCGGGCAGGGCGGCGTCGCCAAGATGCGCCGCGCCGCTATATTGAGATTACAGCCCCCATTGAGGTGGTGGACGGCGACAAGCGCGCCTCCCTGACCCCGGCCGATGGTTTCGAAGTGGCCTTCGAGATTGCCTTTGCCTCCAGCGCCATTGGCCGTCAGCGGGTCGATCTGCATATGAACGAGGCGGCGTTCCGTAAGGAACTGTCCAACTGCCGGACCTTTGGCTTTCTGCATGAGGTTGAGGCCCTGCGCCGCATTGGCTTAGCGCGTGGCGGCTCGATGGACAATGCTGTGGTCATTGATGGTGACCGGGTGCTGAACCCAGAGGGCCTGCGTCGGCGCGATGAGTTTGTGCGGCACAAGGCCTTGGACGCGATTGGTGACCTCTATGTCCTTGGCGCGCCAATCATTGGCCGGTTCGAGGGTATCCTTGCCGGTCACGGTCTGAACAATGCCGTCGTGCGCGAATTGATGGCGCGGCCAGATGCTTGGCGCATTCGTGTGCCTGCCGAAGAGACGGTTATGGATATGGCCCGCGCGGGCTAAGCGCCTCTTCGATATCCCAATAGAAAAGGGCCGCTCCCGTGAAGGAGCGGCCCTTTTGCTTTAGATCGATAGGCCTAGCGGTATTGCTGAATGCGCGTCGTGCGCAGTCCGGCCAGCCCGTGGCTTTCAATCGACTTTTGCCAACCCGAAAACTCTTCGTTGGTCAGTCCGTAGCGCTCGCAAGCTTCGTCGAGGGACAGAAGTCCTCCGCTCACTGCGACGACAACCTCAGCCTTACGACGGATCACCCAACGCTGGGTGTCCGAGGGTGGCAAGTCCGAGAGCGTCAAGGGCGCACCGGTTGGACCGATCACGTACTTCTCGCCTTTGCTATTGAGGCGTTGCTGTTGCAACATGGCTTTTCGCCTTTCTCACCATCACTGTAGAAGACGAAAATAGATCAGACGCGATAACATCGACTTAATCGGCATAGTAAAGATTTGCCTAATTTTCACTTTTTCACCCGTCAAAACTATACAAAACGTTACCGCGAGATATTCATATGTCGTTAGGAGTGGTTATTATCTCTTAATGCTTATGAGTTCATCAAGCATTTGGTCTGATGTTGTAATAATCTTTGACGATGCTGAGTAAGCTCTTTGAGTAGTAATGAGGCCTGTGAATTCTAATGACAGGTCTACATTGGACCCTTCAAGGTTACCGCCCTGGATCTTACCTACGCCGGTTGAGCCCGCCGTGTTCAAAATGTAATTTCCGCTAGTGGATGAGGCGGTAAAGAGGCCTCCGGTCCCAGCATTGAGGCCGTCAGGGTTTGTAAAGGTTGCAACCGCGATCTGAGAGAGCTGACGGATCGAACCATTATCAAAGACGGCGCTGACAAAGCCTTCTTCATCGACCTCGATGCTGACCTGGTTACCAAAGGCGGTACCGTTGGCGCTCTGGCTGATCAATTGAGAGACATTGTCCGTTTGGGTGAACTTCTTGCTGAGGTCAAAGCTAATGGATTGAGCGGCATTACCGAGTGCGGCGGCATAGCGTTTTCCGGTGGTAAGCGCGGAGTCGGACGCAAGAAGGTTTATAGTCGTGGTCCCGGCCCCAAATAGCGTCGTAGCTCCCGAGTCTAAGCTACCATCAGAGTTGAATTTAACGATCCCGGCCGAGATGAGGCCATCCGGGCAATCGGTAGAGTTGAAATCGGCGGGCACCCCGCGCAGTTCCGCATACCAGGTGTTGGGTGTCGAGGACCGAAGGAAAGCAATGGTCAGGTTGCGTTGGCCGCCTTTTGAATCTGCGACTGCGATTTGTAGGTCAAAGTCCGGTGCAACGCCAACCGCAGGGCTAGCCGTGGGATTTGCCGCATATTTCGACATGTTGAAGGTTGCGGGATTATATTTTCCCGCAACAGCCACAAACGGGTAGTCAACCGTCTTGGCATTCAGCGTTTGGCTGGATTTCAAGTTTGCACTGATCGCAACCGTGGTTGTCGGTGAAGCCGTGCCCGTCGCGGATGAGACGTTGATCGGCTTAAGCTTGGTAATATCGGTCGGATCAAAGTCGATCGCGCCGGTATTATCCACGGGCCATCCGAGCAGATATTGGCCATTGCTGCCCTTGAGATAGCCGGCATTGTCCGTGGTGAAGTTGCCAACGCGCGTAAATTGCCGGGGGTCCGCCGCGACCGGGTCATTGGGCGTCTTGGCGACCATGAAGAAGCCGGTACCGGCGACAGCAAGGTCGGTTGATGAGCTGGTCCTTTGCAGGTTGCCCTGTGAAGAGATGTATTGGCGCGTGGTTCCGTTCACACCGCCGCCGAAATAGATGCCTTTGCGCGCGCCGCTGCTGGCGACCATGTTGGCGAATTCAGCCGAGCTCTTCTTAAAAGCGGGCGTGTTAACATTGGCGATATTGTCCGAAATCACCGCAAGAGAGGCGGCGTTGGTGGTCAAACCGGAGATCCCGGTGAGCATGGCGCTGTTAAGGCTCATAGTTGCAATCCTTCGTGCGGGGCGCGGAGATCAAGACCGCGTGGCCTCATGGCCGAGAAAGGGAATGGGCTGGGGTCTTGACAATCAAATTCCTGAGGAAACACCAACAACGGCCGAGTAGGGCACCCTGCCGCTGGTAAGAGAAACCATGGTCTGGTCACCGACCTGTTCAGCACCGGTCGCCGTGCCTTGGACCATGGCGGTGACGGCGACGGACTTGCCGTCAGCATCAGCGGCATTGAAGGTTGCGGTATAGGGTCCGCCATCGGCCAGCGTGCGTCCTGCCAGGTCCTTGCCATTCCAACTGATGGAATGCCGACCCGCGCTCAGGTCTGAGAGCTTTTCGGTGTGGACGATGGCACCAGATGAATTTTTGATGCTGACAGAGCCTGCCGTGGCATTGGCACCCAGTTCATAGAGCCAGTCCGCCTTGCCACCGACGATATTGTTGGCGTTGCTGGCTGCGGTGACTGTCTTACCGATCAGGCCAACCGCAGTTCCCATGGCATTGGCGCTCTGAGAGACCAGCTTGGTCAGCAATTCGTTGGACAGAAGCTGCTGCTCGACCCCGGTCATCTGGGTCAATTGCTGGGTCATGGAGTTCATGTCCGTCGGCGCCGTCGGGTCCTGGTTCTTAAGCTGTGTGGTCAGCAAGGTTAGGAAGGTCTGCGAATTTGCAGCCATCTTGCTTGTGCTGGCTGCGACCTGAGCCTTGGCGGAGGCGGCAACGGTTGCGGCATCGGTGGTTGTGACGGCCATGGTTAGATCCTCACATCAACGCCGGTACTGGACCGGCGACTATAGGCAGAAGAGGCTTCTGCAACCCGTAGGGCGGCGGCATCCGCCAGATCATTGGAGTCTTGGAACAGGCGGCTCTGGGCCGTGCGACGGGCGGTCTCTTGCCAGTCCTGCTGGTTGGCCTGCTGCTGAGGCGCGTTAAAGCCTTGACCCTGGCCATCGGTGAAGCTGATCCCCTCTTGCGAAAGGCTAAAGCCCGACTGTTCCAGCGCCCGCTGCAGTTCAGCGGCGCGGCCCTTGAGTTCGGCGGCAGCCTGGGGATTGTCGAACTTCATGGCCGCGCTGACTTCACCGCGGGCATTGATGGTGATCTTCACATCGACCTTGCCCAGCCCTTCGGGGGTCAGGGAGATGTCGAACTGCGCGGACTTGCCCTCAAACTTGCGGCTGATTTCGGCGGCGAGGTGCGGCGCGGTCGCTGGCGTGGATAGGGTTGGCGACGAACCGGCCTGCAGGCTGGCTTGGGTCACTCGGCCTTCGAGCGGCAAGGGCGCGCCGAAGATGTCGGTTGAGGCGTCGCTATCGCTTTGAGCGGCCTTGGTGGCGGCAGTTTCAGCCAAATCGGAAGGAGCGTCTTCGAACGATCCGCCGGTATCAGCGCTGCTTGCGCCGCCATTTGTCGCGATGGCGACGGCCGTCAGAGGAGTGCTGATCGATGGTGTCGATGTCGAAGTCGTTTCACCGGAGACGACCGGCACTGTGGTTGCTCGGCTGTTGCCTTGAGCTGTTTGGCGCACACCGGCTTGAGCACTGGCCAAGACTTGGTTTGTTGCCATGAATTGCGGCGTAGCCTGAGTGGTGGCGACCGACTGGGCTTGATCAGGCTCTGGAGTGGTCAGGGCGGCAAGGTTTGGTGCCTTAGTCTGGTCTACCGAGTTGCCCATCACGCGGGCCGTTGGGTCTGACACGGCATTGCCCACTGCCTGAAGGATGGGGGGCTGCAGTTTTGGCTCGTCTACCGAGTTGCCCGTTACGCGGGCCGTTGGGTCTGACACGGCATTGCCCATCGCCTGAAGGATGGGGGTCTGCGATTGACGATCAGCGGACGCCGGGACGGGCAAAGGAATGGACGGGGCAACCGAAGCTCCATCAGACGCGGGCTCGGCCTTTACCGATTCGGGAGCAGATGGCTGAACCTGTGCTGTTATTGCTTTGGGTGCGCTGAGTGCCAGATCGACCGGTTTGGACTGGACCTGCTCGACAACCGCAGGCGCGGGTGCGGCCGGTCCAGCGGCGGCTTTCGTTACGGAAAGCGTCTGCGCTGCGTTACTGGAGATCACAGCCACAGGGGCTGGCTCGGCAAAATTTGCCGCCCGCACGGGGGCGTTCTGAATTGCGACCTTTGGGGCCGGAGTGGAAGGCATGTCCTTTGCAGCGGCGGCATCAAACGCTGTTGCGAGCTCAGCCCCCGCAGGGGGAAGGGTTTGGGCAGTGTCATTGCCCGGGGTCATCGCCTGAAGGTTAGGGGCTGGCGCTGTCATGAGCGGCGCTTTGCGGTCCGATCCCGCATCCATGGCCTGCGCCAGCCCAAGACCAGAGCTTGGCTTTAAAGCGTCGAGGGCAGCGGTGATGTCGATGGGGTTGGTTGCTAGGCCCTGCTGGGAGGGCGCTTGGGGCGCAGGCTTAACGGCTTGGACCGGCACCTGAACCATCATCATTTGGGCCAAGGCCTGATCAAAGGCGCTTACGGATTGTGAAGGATCGCCCGAGCCCTCGTCGGATGCGGTAGATTCAAGGTCGGTCGCCTCAGCGCTTGAGGGCGAGGCCGCATTACCGTCCGCACTCGCGAAATTGGCAGGCGCACTCGGGCCAGCCTTGGGCACAGGCAGGATGATCGGCAGGATCTGGGCGTAATCAGTTTGCATAGTTCAGACGGGCAATTCATTCGAGTTGAGCCGCGCCTACTGCACGTGAGGATTCGAAGATTGATAAGCAACCCTTGGGCCAGTTTTTGATGCCTCCGTAAATCATTGATTTAAATGATATAATATTCAAGCCATCCCTTTGGCTCGACGGCGTGGGGCTAAATTTGCCGTGCGCTTATGGTCTTCACCGGGCAGCGACTGCCGCCCTCATTCTCGCTGCCCATCCGTTCGGGCGGGAGGTGCAGCGGCCCCTCAACAGGCGGCTCTATTCTGGCATCGATATTGCTTCTTATATACCGCCTCGCAGGAGGTTCGGGAGTATACCTTATGTTAATCAGTGGGTTGGGTTGGGTCGTTGGCGATAAAAGCAGTAATTCACTACTGTTTGCCCGGTCATTTTTGCCTAGTTCGGTCTCGCTGACGACGCGCCTCGGGGGGCTCTGATATGTCGCTCACGTCGATCATTGGTATTGCCTCGTCGGGCGTCGCCACCGCGCAGACCAGTTTGCGGACGGTTGCGGATAATATCTCCAACGTAAATACCAAGGGCTATGTCCGGAAGATCGTTGAGCAGTCCTCGCTGACCAGCGATGGACGCGGGCAGGGCGTCGCGGTGGACCGCATTCGCCAAGCCGCTGACGCCTATCTGGAGCGCGCGGCCTACACGGCATCGGGTAATCTTGGGGAGGCGGCCGCCCTGTCGCAGGGCTTTGACCAGGCGCAGGGCCTGTTCGGAGATCCCTCCAGCGAAACCTCGTTCTTCAACCA
>CANCJE010000141.1 GCA_947378235.1 Caulobacteraceae bacterium
ATCGGCGGCCCGCTATGTCCAGAGCCGCGCCAGCACGGTCGGTGATGGGCGTCTGGTCTGTCACACCGAAGAGGCTCGCAACCCGATCTTCTATCTGGGGGCCTGTCATGGCCCGGCCGGGACCGGGCGGCTGTTCCTTGAGCTCTATGCGGTGACGGGAGAGGCCGAGTGGCTGGAGGAGGCCCGCGCCCTGACCCGGGGCATGCTTGCGCTGGGGGCTCCGGAATCCCGCTCCAAGGGGCTGTGGGCCAACCATAGCCAATGTTGCGGCGATGCGGGCGTGGGCGAGTTTTCACTTTTGATGGCTGGGCGGACCGGCGACGAGGCCTATCTGTCGCTGGCCAAGCGCTGCGCCGACGTGATCGTGGCCCATAGCCGCCTTGAAGGGGATCGCCGAAGCTGGATCCAGGCCGAACACCGCGACCGCCCCGACTTCCTAGAGGCCCAGACCGGCTATATGCAGGGCGCGGCAGGCATTGCCAGCTTCCTCGTCCACCTCGCCACCACCCTCAAGGGCCAGCCCGTCAAACTGGCCCTGCCAGATTGGCCTCAGGTGGGGTAGGGCCTAGGGCCCCGTCAGGACCCGGGTTGAGACGGCGGCCTTTTTCACGGCTGCGGGGCTGAAATAGAGGTCGTCCCAGCCCTTTTGCGAATAGAGCCGGGTCTGGTCGGCGGCATGGGGCGAGGCGGGGTTGGTGGACTGGGAATAGGTCAGTACCCCCTGGCTCATGGGTCCCTTGTCGGTGAACTCGACCGCCATGATCCAGCTGGAACCGTGACGGATCTTGGTCCAGCCCTTTTCGGCCTTCAGGTCGACCGGCGTGATGACGTTGAAGATCCCCTCGGGTCCTGGGCCGCCATGGATGGGGATGCGCTCACCGCCTGCGCGGGGTTCATTCTGAATCTGGCCGAGGGCGGCGTTCATCGGGATGTTCAGCGCGCGCAGTTGCTTGACGCTATCGACCAGCGCGGCCAGCACCTTGGGATTGTCGACGTCCAAGCTGTTTGGCGTATTGACCGGATCGGCAGGATCGAAAGGCACCTTAAAGACCAGACCGTTCTTTTCGACAAAGAGCCGGAAGATGTGCGCGCCGCGACTGTCGAGATTAACCTTCAGGTCCCACGCGGCCAAGGCGTCGCAGGCCTCGGTCAGGTCCGGCTGAGGACCAGCGGCTGCCTTGCGGCACAGGGCGACCAGCGGATCGCGGGTCATTTCTGCGCCCAGATTGCGGTTACGGAACAGAACCGCCTCGACCGTTTTCAAATCAAACTTCGGGGCGCCAAGCCCGTCCTGTCCGCTCAGACGATCATCGATCTGTTTGAGGGCCAAGCGGGTGCGCAAGGAGCGCGTGGTGGCCTCTTCGCCAAAGATGCGGTCATATCCGGCCAAGGGTTGTTTAGGGTTGGACAGCCAATAGCTATCGTTCGAGTTGCTCAGATGGTCATGACGAAAGATCTTGGGCAGGGCCGAGGCGGGATAGATGCCGGTGGTGGCCGCCTTGGGATCGCTGTCCCAGTCGCAGGCCGAGCGCGAGCCATCGAGCACCGGAACGCGGGTCTCTTTCCATGCCTTACGGGCCAGATCCGAGGCTGAGCAGGCTTCAGCCTTCGCATCGGTGACATAGGGCAGGGGGCCGATGTCGCCATAGAAGGCCTCGCCGTCGGTATCCACCGCCGTGGTGTTGAAACCAGCGGCTTGATACTGGCTCAAGGCCGCGGCGAGTTGCCGGACATTGCGCGCTTGGAACATGGTCAGATACTGGTCGATGCTGCGCAGGCCCACAGGTGCATCACGCACCGCATAGGCGCGCTCAGCCGTCCAAGGGTTGATTAGGCTCTCCACCATCGGACCATAGCGGGTATCATAGAGGGTGCGGGTCAAGGGCACTAAGCCCCCTTCGGTCTTGACCTGAACCGTAACGGTGGTCCGTTCCATCGGCACAGACTTGCCATCCAGCAGATAGGCGGTCGGATCCTTGGGGTCGAGGGTCAGTTCGAACAGGCCAAAGCGGCGGGCGGTGGAGACCGTATGGGTCCACGCCATCCATTGATTATGGCCAATGCCGGGGAACGGCGTGTTCTCAAGGCCTGCGCCAACAATGTTCAGCTTGCCCGGAATGATCAGGTGCATCCGCGTGAAACGGTTGATGCCGTCCCACGGATAGTGCGGATTGCCGAGCAGGACGCCATGGCCTGACTTGGTGACCTCTCGGCCAAGGGCGTAGGCATTGCTGCCATTTTGGCCCTCTGGAACCGGAGAGCGCTCGACCGGCGCGTGGGGCGCGACAATGTCCGGAATTCCAGGAGGTGCAGCGGTGGCGACGCCAGGCAGCAGGGTCGGGATCTGTCCGACGACCATCACCTGCCAATAGTCCCGTTCGGTATAGGTCCGCACCCAAGCCGCGCCCTTGCACCGGTCATCCGGTAGGTTGGCGACGCCGGTATCGCTCACATAGCGATTGATGCCCGCAACAAAGCCCTTGATCAGATCGCGCGCATTCTTCGAGGGCTTGAACCCACCGGGCACATCGCCAGCCAGCTTGGCGTCCAGTTGGCCGGTCTTAAGCAGCCTTGCGTGATAGAGATCGCTGACAATATTGGCATCGCGCTCGCCCGGACCCAGATAGCGCGAGCGCTCGCCGCTGACGGTCATGATCCGCTCGGCAAAGTCACAGAAATTGTCTTCGGCCGCCGCGTAACCGGCCCCATAGCCCAGCCCGCCATAGTCCTTGGCGGTGACGTGGGGCGCACCATAGGCCGTGCGGGTCAGTTCAGCGCGATAGGTCTGATCCTTGGCGCTCGCGGCCCCCGATAGGGCCAGCGATACAATCAGGGCTCCAAGGCCCAGTTGACGTATGTGCATGGTCTTCCCCCCGTGGCCACCCAGTCCTGCTCGCATCGCGGCGAGATCGGTTTGAGGGGCGCGTTAGATCCGGTTGTCCCGGTTAGGCTGTCACTATTGGGCGCTTTTGGCTCAGCATCTAGGGCTCGTGAGGGTCGCTCTACAGCCCCGCCAGCACGCCGCCGTCGACATAGAGCGTCTGGCCATTGACGAAGTTGGAGGCGTCAGAGGCAAGGAACACGGCGGCTCCGACCAGTTCCTCGACCCGGCCCCAGCGCCCGGCGGGCGTGCGGCCCCGGATCCATTGGTCGAAGGTCGGATCGGCAACGAGGGCAGCGGTCAGGTCGGTGGCGAAATAGCCCGGGCCGATGGCGTTGATCTGTAGGCCATGGGTTGCCCATTCGACGCACATGGCGCGGGTCAGCATCTTCACGCCGCCCTTGGCCGCCGCATAGGGCGCGGTTCCGGGGCGGGCGACCTCGCTCATGAGGGAGGCAATGCTGATGATCTTGCCCCGGCCCCTCGGGATCATGGCACGCGCCACCTCGCGGCTGACAGAGAAGACCGAGTCCAGATTGGTCGACATGACGGCACGCCAGTCAGCATGGTCCAGATCGAGCAGGGGCTGGCGGTGCTGGATACCGGCATTGTTGATCAGGATGTCGATCGGTCCGATCTCAGCCTCGCACTGGGCGATGGCGCGGGCGACCTGTGCTGGGTCCGTGACGTCGAAGGCGCAGGCCTGAGTGGCGATCCCATCATTGGCGAGGTTGGCGGCCACGGCCTTTGCCTGATCCGGGTTGCGAGCATTGACAATGATTTGAGCCCCGGCCGCACCGAGACCGCGTGCGAGGGCCAGACCAATCCCTCGACTAGAGCCGGTAATGAGGGCAGTGCGACCCGTCAGGTCAAAGAGGGCTGTGCTCACCTTGGCCACAGAAGTGGGTTCAAGGGGCCCTCAGCTCTGTCTCCAGATGGGGTTTCGGCCAGCCACAGGATGTGATCGTAATAGCGCGCGCCGCTAACATCTTGGCTCACCCGCGTGCCATCGGCATACCAGATGATCGTCATCACCGAGCGCAGGAGCGGGGTGGGATTGGGCGGGGCCCGATGCAGGGTCCAGCCGCGATGGAAGGTGGCGTCCCCCGCCTTGAGCGCGCCGTGGGTCTGGGTGATCAGGCCCATCTCCTTGACGATCTCATTGAACTTCTCCTCGGACTCATCGCCGATAATATAGCGGCCAAGATCGCCGTGGGTCTGGCTGCCATTGGCAAAGGTCATGGTGCCGACATCGGCGGGCACATCGACCAAGGGCATCCACATGGTGATGGTATCGGATGTATCCAGCGGCCAGTAGGTCTGGTCCTGATGCCAAGGGGTGTGGCCGCCGCCCGGCTCTTTGAACAGGGCCTGATCGTGATAGAGCCGCACGCCGGGGACCGCCATCAGGTCGGCGGCAGCCTTGGCAAAGCGGGCTGAAAAGACAAACTGCTTGGCTGCCTCTTCGCGGGTCCACAGATTGTGGGCCTGAAGGAATGCCTTGCCATAGGTGTCGCGCTCTTCCATCGGCGGCATGCGCCGGGTCATGTGGGCGACGAGGTTCTCGAGCGTTGGGCGGAAGGCAGCGATCTCTTCGGCACTGGCCAGTCCCCGAACCACCGCGTGCCCATTGGCTTGGAAGCCCGCCACCGTCTCGGCGTCGATCTCGTGCAGGCGGTCTAGGCCGCTGGGCGGAGGAAGGTCGCTGCTGATCTGGGTCATTATTGCACAATCGGAATGGCGCCGGACACCGGACGGGCGCTGGCGGCCTGTTCGGGCAGGAGCATGGCCAAGCTGCCGGGGAGCCTATGAACCCGCGCGACACCGTCGGCAATGTCGAAGAAATTGTCCTTGCTAAATAGGGTCGGCCTGGACGGCATATGCAGCTTGCGGTCCATCGCGTCCAAGGTCTCACGCCAGCCCTCGCGACCATAGGACGGCCACTGGATGCCGTTCTGCATGAAGGCAATATCTATGAAATAGCGCTTGCGATCGCCGCCGCCCGGTTGGGGCCGACGGGCATGGACAAGGGCTGAATGGGCAAAGACGACGGAGCCTGGCGGGATATCATTGACCACAACCGTGCCCGGCACCAACTGATCGCCGAGGAAGGCCATGGCATCGCGTCTCATGACCGAGCGGTGGCTCTTGGGCAGCAGCAGCAGGTCACCGACCGTGCCGTTCAGGCCATCCAGATAGTGCAGGACGTGCAATTGCGTGTGGCTGCGATTGGTCTGCGGAATCTGCTCATAGTCATGGTGCCAAGCAATCCCGGCCAAACCCGGATCGTGGCGGGCGGCGTGGCAGTGATGGAAGGTGAAGGCCTCACCGCCCATAATGTCATCGGTAATGGCCAAGGTCTGGGGGTCGACAATCAGGTCGCAGAGCCGGTCATATTTCCAGATATTGCTACCATCAAACCGCGGCTCAGCCTCGACATAGCGGTCGATCTCTTCGGCTACGGCGGCGGCGCGATCAGGGTCGATCATGGCCGGTTTGATCAGGTAGCCCAGCTTGCGAAACTGTTCTTTGTCGTCATCTGACAGCATGTGACGTCTCTTCCCTTGGTCTTTTTATGAAACCTAACACGACGGTTGCGCTTGTCAGGTGAAATTTGGTTGCGCGTTCTGGCATTTCAACCCCAACCCATTGACAGGGCGAAGCGCAATGAGAATGCTCTCATAAAATAAGGCGATCGGATCATGGCGCGTCATCCACACCTTCATTTGGGCTATTCGGCTGACGAGCGAGCCCAAAGCCCCTATGCCCCGTTCTTTCGTCCTGCCATGGCACCCCTGTCTGAAAGCGTCAGAGCGGCGCTATTGAACGGTGCTGTGGCGCATGAATTGATGCCTCCACTTGTCGATGCGGGCGCGCTTCAATCCGGCGACGATTGGACCTTCGAGACCGCCTACACCCTCTGCCCCGATGGCGAGGCGCGGGTCTTTGTCCATACGCCCATGCCGGGCGTGACCCCTGCCATGTGGGACTGGTGGTTTGGCTGGCACGGGGATGAGGCGCAGAAATACAAGCTTTGGCACCCTCAAGCCCATGTCCATGTCGGTTGGGCAGACGGGCAGGGCGATCTTGGCCACTATGTCGGGCGCACGTCACGGGTTGTCGAATATGTCGGGTCCGCTCGCATGTCTCTGACCATCCGCTTTGTTCGACCGAGGGAACTGGGGCTGGATGAGGACCAGCTCAAGGCCTCTGGCGAGGTGGCTATTTGTGCTCGAGTGGCACTGGCCGATGGCCCAGTCGAGACCGGCTGGCTGATCCACCATCTGCGTCCAACCGCCGACGGCTGCGAGATGCGCTCGCGGTTCTGGCTCGGCGGCGGCAATGTCCGGCCTAAGGCTATTTCCGGCCCCCTCGGCCGTCTGCTCGGAGGCCTTGCCGCCCGCCTCGCGCCGATCAAACCGCAACAGGCCAGCGACCTGCTGATCCACTGCGCCCAAGAGATGAGCCACCTCGCAACCCTCATGCCACAGATCTACAAGACCTTTGCTCATCCCGTGGGCGGATCCACGGCAGAGCCTTGAGGCAATCGTAATTTGTTTGTAAATCAAAGAGTT